>CAZSWR010000003.1:0-98798 GCA_964610885.1 uncultured Hyphomicrobiales bacterium
GGACTTCCGCCGCGCATCCGAATCGTACCGCCGCGCCGCCTCGATGGCCGAAACCTCCGAGGAAGGCCAGTACTCGATGTACCAGCTTTGCAACTCGCTCTACAGGCTGGGCAGCCTGGACGAGGCCGGCAATTCCCTACGCGCATTCCTTTCGAAGTACCCCAAATCGCCATACGCACCATACACGATGTACCTTTCCGGCTGGATCAAATTCCAACAGAAAAGGTATGCCGAATCAATTGATATATTCAAATCTTTGGCGCAGACCTACCCGGCGAGCGAACTGAAAGTGCGGGCCGACTATGCAGTGGCCGATGCTTATTACAACCTTGGCAACTACGAAGTGGCTCTCGCTTCGTACAAACGAATTATCGAAAACTATCCGAACAACGCACTCGCTCCCGAAGCTCTGAAAGGCGTCCAGTATTGCCTCGTGGCGCTCGGACGCGAAGAGGAAGCCCTACAGATCGTCGAAACCTATACCGAGACGAACCCGACTTCGCCCTTCGCACCCGAATTCATGAAAAAGAAAATCGAATTCCTCTACCAAGCGAAGCGCTTCAAAGACGCCGCCTCCGAATACGAAAACTTTATTCAGAAATATCCGGAAAACGACAAGAACGACGAAGCTCTGTTTTGGATGGGAAAAAGCTATGCAAACCTGAACGAAGTCGATAAAGCCGTCGATGCCTTCCACCGCTTGCAGAAAAGGTATCCGAAGAGTTCGTTCACGCCGGACAGCTGGTTGGAGCTTGGACTGCTCTACAAACAAGTCGGCCGGATCGATATGGCCGATTCCAGCTTCTCGAAGCTGCGCCAGCAATACCCGACGGATTTGATCACCGCGCAAGCGAATTTCGAGCTTGCCTCGATCAAATACGGAATCGGGGACACGGCCGCCGCTGTCGATATTTTCCGCGAAACAGCCATTAAATTCAGCAATACGGAATTTGCCGACACCAGTTTGTACCACTTGGCAATGTATTACCGCTTCAAGGGCATGAACGATTCGGCGCGCATGGCGTTCACCGTGCTGGCCTCCAAGATTCAGAACCCGAAACTGTCGGCCGAGGCGCAATTCCGCATCGGTGAGCTTTGGCTTTCCGAGGGCGACTTTGCCGCTGCCGAGCAGGCATTCCTGTCGGTCCGCGAACGTTTCTCAGGCATCGAGGATTGGTTCTCGCTGGCCCTGCTGAGCCTTGGCGAATGCTACGAACACCTCCAACGCACAGACCAAGCCGAAGAGGTTTATAAATATATTATGTCGCTCCGGCCGGACGACGATTTCGGCAAAACGGCCAAATACAGACTCAAAGAATTGAAAAAATAACAATATTTCGTCGAAATATTTGATGATTGCAAAAATGAAAAAGAATCTGACTAAAATATTGATCGCATTGGCGGCCGCGGCCGCTCCGCTGTGCTCCAAGGCACAGGCCCCCGCACCCGAACAGGCCGAACAACACGCCAAGCCTGTCGAATTGCAGACCTTCATCATCGAGGGCAAAGAAGTCCTTAACGTCCCTTCGGGAATCAAGCAGTTCCCGGCCCGCACCTCGGCGCTAATGAAATCCGAGATAGACTCGCTCAATTCTTTGGTAAAAATGCAATCAACCATATTGCCAACGAAGCCCCTTCCGACAACTTATTTCTCGAAGCCTGCCCACAGTGGCTTCCTCGGGGCGGAAATTGGCCTGTACATGAGCCCGAAGCTCAACGCCGGATACGCCATGACGGTCGATGGGTACAATCTTTTTGCCAATGCCGGATTGGAAAACTCGAACGGCAGCACGACAAACGCCGACTACACAGACGCCTTTGTCCGAATCAGTTCGGACTACACAGCGCCAGATAAATTTGTCTTCTTCGGGGGCAGCCGCACTCGGGCAAGCCTCGATTTCCGCTCGTTGAACTACAACCTGTACGGCCTGGCCGGCGCACCGCACCGGAACACGAACCATTTTTCGGCCGGAGTGGAGAGCAAAGGCTCGCCAGACGGCAATACGTGTTTCAGCATGGGCGCGGATATGGAAATGTTTTCAATGGCCACCACCGGGCTGGCCAAGGCAGACGATTCGCATTTCGGTGGATTCGCCGAAATCACGACCAAATACAATGGCCTTGAGTTTGGCGGAGCGCTCGGCTTGGGATTCAATTCGTACCGCGAATCCGGAATGAGTTTGAATCTGGCCGCATTGGCGAAATACCGAATCGATGAAAAAATGGTTGCCAAAGCCCGCCTTGGCGTCGAAACTGCGAAAAGCTCCGAGGGCGACAACAGAGTGGCGCCCGTGGCCGGATTGGAAGTCTGGTACGATGCGAACAAAGATTTTACGCTCGTCGGCAACATCTGCACTTCGCTCGAAAAAGCAAACCTCCGCAGCCTGTCGCTTTCGAGCGCATACATGACCGATTCGCTGCCGGTTGTGGACTTCGGTACGAAAATAGATTTTTCTGTTACGGCCAAATACCACCCGTCGGAAAGGCTGCTCGGTGCGGTTACTGCCGGCTTCGTAGCCAATAACCGGACGCCCGTTTTTGCGTCGGATTCGTCCAAGAATGTATCGCTCGCGTACCTCGAGGGATCGACGGCGTATCTGAATACAGAAATTGACTATTTCATAACGAAATCGGACAAACTGACCGCTTCGTTTTGCTACAAAAGCGCGACGCTTTCGGGCGCAGACGTGCAGACATACACGCCCGCAATCCTCTTCGGCGCGAACTACCGCCGCGAATGGCTGCCGGAATTCTCCACGCAGGCCGCAATCACCTACATCGGGAAGAAATACACAGACATCGCCAATACGCGCGAGCTGGACGCATACATGCACCTGGCGCTGCGTGCCGATTACTCGATTAGCGAAAAATTTTCGATCAACGCGCGGCTGGAAAATCTTATCAATTCCGAAGTTTACCTCTGGGACGGCTACAAAGAACGCGACCTATTTTTCGGAATCGGACTGCTCCTTAAGTTCTAATATAAGGAAAAATGAATTCTTGTTCATCTTTCCTTTCTTCATTGCGCTGCCCTTTAAAAATAAAGTGGCAGTCGCCACATAATTATTTTTGGTATAGGACCAAGCCGCCTCTTGCCCTCATCATTCCAAAGTGAGTGGGCTGGCTGTGCATATACTGGAAACCAGCCGAAATATGCAATACACAAACAATCCACCGGGCAATCGTTGCGACGGCATCCGGACGCCCAACAGAATTCTTTTTCCGGCCAGTATTCGCCGGTGCTTGTTTCGGAAACGCGCAGTGCCGGGCACTTCCTGGGCGCTGAGGGCGCCGCCCGAGGCATCGCGACGGAATATGTGAATCTGTAAAAATAATGCAGCTTGCGAAAATCATTTTGATTTTATTATAATTAGTTGTAAATTTGTTGTTCGTGAAAAGTTACTTTGGAGAAAAGTCATGGCAAAAAAAGAAGTAAGAGTAATGATAACGTTAGAATGCACAGAAGCCAAAAAAGAGGGCAAACCGGCATCGCGTTATACAACCATGAAAAACAAACAGCACACAACCGAGAGAATCGAGCTTAAGAAATATAATCCTTTCTTGAGACGCCACACGGTGCACAAAGAAATTCGCTAATCCGATGCGTTTGCGCCAACGCGGTTGCGGGGGCGGCCAACATTTCGGATTGGGATTTGCATCTTTGGAACTCTATTGGCAATTTGTGGTAATGCAGTAAATTGAATAAGGCTCTGCTTTGAGCAAGCAATTCCTTGCGCTGCCGGCAGTGATCTCGTGTCGAGCCGCGATACACCTAAAATATGCCAATTCAAAGAATTAGGAAAGCGTGAAACGCCACATTCGTGGATTCGCGCTTTTTGTGTTTCCGGCCGGGCGTTTGGCCTTCGTGAGGTTCCATAGTTTTTGGGGCGCGGTTGCCCCACTCTCATACCCAATATTATTCCTTGTCAATTTACCGCCTAATTGCATTTTAGACTCCTCCCACTCAAATCGCAAAAGAACCATTATTCAGTCGATTAATGTTTATCAATTAATATTAATTAGCGCTTGCATTGAATTTGAATAATTTGTAATTTGCTCAAAATTGAAATAATACATTTGCTATTCGCTATGAATGAATAGCTGCAACAATCAAAAACGAATAATAATCGAAAAGCAAGTCTTCTGTTCGAATTATTCAAATGAGGGGCTTCATGCGAAAATGGGAACCTCCGGCTGCAAGCCCAAACATATGTCAGGCCTTGAGCGATGGCATTAACAACTGCTGTGGGGGTGGTTGCCGAAGCAATAGCAGAGGTTGCAAATTGGTTCGATGCCAGATTGCTATCCATGTTTATATAATCAAATTTGTCTCGGGATGAAAAGCCACGAGTTTGTTCCAATATTTCAAAGATGAGTATGAAAAAGGTTTTGATTTTAGCTTGTATAGTTGTGTTTTTATAATTTGGAGCAATATATATATGAAACGAATCGCAATATTGTTTATCTTGCTTTTTGCCGCTTCATGCAGCAAACACGACATTGCTCTCACAGGGAATAAAACTAACTCGAACACAATTGCTTATACAAAATATAATAAGCCTATTTCGGGGATTTATAATCTTTCGCCGGAAGGCGCTTTGTCTCAGTCAAAAAACTATTGCGACAGTGCATTGTCGCTTGCAATGATTAATTTCCTCAATGGCGAATATGATAAATCTAAGAGCAAATTAGAAACACTAAGGAATTCAACTATTTGCGATTCAAACATTCGCTATTACGCGAACGTCCTTTACCAAGATATTCCACAAGAGGATTCTATAGAAATTTTGCGTTCTCCGCTGGCAAATATTGAACGCGATACATTACCAATAAAAATGCAGGGTGGATTAGTTACCTTTACCGTTGATATCAATGGGAAAGAGTATTGCTTCCTGTTCGACTCGGGCGCCCAACGCTCTGTGTTTTACAACAATGTCCTTACTTCGTTTGGCTCGGACTCGGGGCGTCTTAATGTGTCGAAGAAAGATGTATATGACATTAACAACATTGCCAAGGTATACCCGATAATAAAGCTGCCAATGATGAGAATCGGAAATACTGAAATTTATAATATTAGGCTTTTCGCCGATTCGAGCCAAGACAAATTCACTGCCCGCAATCTATTCATTTTCAATATTTTGGATATTGACGGGATAATTGGATGGGATGTCATCAAAAAATTGCATTGGGAAATTGATTCTCGAAATGAAGTTATGGTGGTCCAACTGATTACGAATCAGCCAGTAAGCGATTCAAAAAGAAAATCTCTTTCATGGATATACCATCCGGTTGTTTATCTCTACGATAATGATAATTATAGGTATTCTTTCCTTTTCGACCTTGGGGCTACTAATTCAATATTCTACCCGGTTTTTTGCACCAGATTCGGATTGGACTTAGAAAACCAGAGCAGATCCAGTGAAAAAACTAAAGGAATAAATTCATCCGGAAAAACTGAAGGCTTTAGAATTGAAAATGTCTTGCTTTGTCAGGATCAATACGAGCTTAAGTTTCAGAACACCTTTTCGCCGGAAACCAATGCAGACGGTTCATTTGTCTTCGATGGAGTTTTGGGCGCCGACTGTTATGAAGCCGGCAAAGTGATAATTGATTTCCCGAACCGGATTTTCTGCATTCAACCATTTAATAATGCCAATTGACAAAATCACTTTTTTTTAAGTAAAACAATGAAAAAAACAAATCTCTTCTCGTTACTGCTTCTGTTCCTTTGCTTGGAGTATACGGCCGTTTGCGCCGAAAATCAGACTACCATTTTCGTTAGGAATAATGGCAAGCCTGTTCGAGCCTCTGAAGTCGTAATAATGGATAAAGACAACGTCGATGGGAAACCCGCCAAACGGCTCGATAGTGCTTCGTATCTTATTGAAACAATAAGAAACACAGGAGCGTATGTCCTTGTTAATGCCCCAAATTCCAGGCGCATGGATGTTTTGTTGTATAGGCAACAGTTAAACGATACGATTATTGTTGATCTGTCGGACAACACACTAAGAAATGAGTTCTTCTGGCTTTATGGCAATTATAACGATTTCGATAAGGAGACGATGTTGCCATTCGATGCCGAAAACGGAGTTTTCCACGTGGCTGTGAAGTCCACGAAGAAAAATCTTGTCTATAGTTTTCGCGGCGATACCGAAACCGGAGCAAATCTGTGCGATATGAACGCCGACAGTATCATATACCAAAACGGTGAGTTTTTTTCTGTGCGCAATAGCGAGAATGGCGAGTTCAATTTTGACGTTCCTCTGATTGAGTTTAAACGAGCAAATCGCGAAGCCTCAATGCGTTCGACGAATAATGAAGAACTGAATGCTTTTTTGGGGATTCTGAAAGGCATCAGCGATCGGAAGGTTAGTTTTTTCTCGAAGAGGCCCATCAGCGATACGGATATTGATGAATATTTACTGTCTGTTGAGCGCCTGATTGCAAGCGCGGCCAACCCGATACACAAAAAATTATATGCTTATCATTATCTCGACGTGGCGACAATTGTCGCGAATTACACCAACCCGAAATACAAATTGAACAAAGAGTTGCTTATGGAATGCATTAATACAATTCCTGCCAATGACGCAATTTGGTTAAAGAATCCCTATAAGCTTATTAATTCATTGTTGATATCTGAACATTCGGGTACAGATTCCATACTTAAAGAGTTTGTTGAAGCATTTAAGTCTTCCGAAACTTCGTATAATGCGATTGATCTTGTGGCATCTTTCTATAAGTCCAAGAACGACAAGCAGAAATTGAGCCGCCTCTTGGAGATCGTCCAGAAGAACCAAGTGCTGATACCAAACTCTGGCTTAATCATGCAGGATGCAAAATCTTTCCTCGACAGCCGGAGCAAAAGCGATTCAAGTTTTGCCTTTATTTCGCTAAGCGATACGTCGCAAATACATGAAATTTCCGACTTCCAAGGGAAATTTGTACTTGTGGATTTCTGGGCCACGTGGTGCACGGGCTGCATTAATGAAATTAACTCGACATTGATTGATGTCAGCAAGGAATTGCCGGCTGATAAATTTGTAATGCTGTCCATTTCGACAGATAACAATGTGGCGAAAACGTGCAAATTCTACAAGTCCAAGATCAAGGCATCATGGGCATTTGGTATCATGCCAAACGGCCATTCGTACATGAAATCCAAATTCAACAACAATTATCTGCCGTTCAAGGTATTATATAATCCAGAGGGTAGAATCGTTGCTTGGGGAGACGATCTTTCCGGCGATGACTTGGTTGCGGCCATAAAGAAGTATATGGAGAGATGATGAATTTGTCTCTTCGCCATACTGTGTTGAATACTCATTTCTTCTCTTGTAATCGGCGAGTATATTCCAAAACGGCCGTTTGCGGCAGAATCGGTATCAAGC
The DNA here is from genome assembly GCA_964610885.1 of uncultured Hyphomicrobiales bacterium. Classification (GTDB taxonomy): domain Bacteria; phylum Bacteroidota; class Ignavibacteria; order Kapaibacteriales; family UBA2268; genus CAZSWR01. Next base: position 7,395 of record CAZSWR010000003.1, read on the forward strand.
ATTTGATCATGCCGCGGAATTCGGTAATCAGCTCGCGTTTGCCCTGCATCATTGCTTCGTAGCCGCGGCGGGCGGTGTATTCGGCAGTTTTTGTTTTCGAGAAAAGTTTGGTGCCGCCGAGGTCGCTCGCGGAGATGAAACCGGTATCGACTGGCCCGGGGCACAGCACAGTAACGCTGACGCCTGTGCCCTTCAGCTCGTGGGCGATCGCCTCGCTGAACGAGACCACGAATGCTTTGGTGGCGAAATAAACAGCTTGGAGCGGGCCGGGCATGAACCCAGCCGTCGAGCCGATGTTCAGTATCCGGCCGCGGCGGTGCTCGACCATGCCGGGCAGCACGAGTCGGGTCAGTTCGGTGAGGGCCAGGATGTTCAGGTTGATCATTGCCAGGTCTGCGCTCCAATCGCGCTCGTGGAATTTGCCATAGCCACCGAATCCGGCATTGTTGATCAGGAACTCGATTTCGATGGATCGCGAGCGGATTTCCTCCCAAAGCTCGGCCGGCGCGTTCCTCTCGGAAAGGTCTTTGGCGATGCAAAGGACTTCCACGCCGTGCTTAGATTCCAATTCATTCTTCAGTTTGTCTAACTCGTTTGCCCGCCGTGCTGCGAGCACGAGGTCTCCGCCGCCGGCCGCATGGATCCGGGCCAGCTCCTTGCCGATACCGCTCGATGCGCCTGTTATCAATGCTGTTTTCTTCATTTTTGAGCAATCAAAATTGTTAAGTAATAAACTCACAAATATAATACTTATATAAAAGCGAAAAGTTGCAGATTATTCGGAATTAGTTGATATGTTGATTAGCAGATGTGTTGATGTGATGATTTGCATGAATTGTAGGGGCGGGTTCCAAACCCGTCCTCTTGCATGAAACTCAAATCACAGTTCTGATGTTTTTTGCCGATGTTCCTAATCACAAAACCAAGCTAAAAAATTGATGCTATATTGCTATTTCACAATAATTGAGAAATCCACGCTCCGACAGAAATAATTGAAATATTTGCTTCTTATCAAATTGTTTTATAACTTTGTAACAAAGAAATTAAAAGAAGAATCCACATGGCAGAGTTCTTCATTAGATATATTGGAAAGTATCGTATCTAAAGCTTTAAGCACCAAACCATACGGACTAATTTACCATTTCTAAATATTGAATTGCAAAAAATCTGCACTGTGCGCAAGCTCCGATCCGATACGTTTTTTTTGTCTTTATTATAATCATTATTACTTAACCTATAGGTGTTATATGAATAAAATTACCATTTATGTTATTCTTCTATTCTCATTAACTGTAAACTTGAAAGCTACAGATTTCTGGTGTCAGCCCTTCCACTCATTGGAAATTATGGATATCGCCACGAGCGGGGCGAATATCTTCGTGGGTACTAATGGGGGTGGAGTGTTCCGTTCCACAGATAATGGCTTGTCGTGGGCTTCTGCGAATGCAGGGCTTACAAAATTTCAAATACGAGCAATTGCTGCCAGCGGTACCAATGTTTTTGTTAGTAATACTGATGGTGTATTCATTTCAACAAATAACGGCTCATCATGGATTAACGGCAACTCAGGGCTAGAAGGAAACGCTGTATTTTCCTTCGTTGTCAACGGTACAGATATATTTGCCGGCACAGCTTTTGGGGGCGTTTTCCGCTCAACAGATAATGGTGAATCGTGGGAGGCTGTGAATTCCGGATTAAGCAATATTTCCATTTATTGTTTGGCCAAATGCGGACAAACAATTTATGCCGGAACCGGAGACCGCGTTTTTCGCACCAATAATAATGGCGAATCGTGGGAGGCGGCGAATACCGGAATGGTCAACAATGCCACTTATAGCTTAGCCGTAAGCGGTACGCAAATATTTGCTGGTACTAATGCTGGCGTGTATCTTTCAACAAACAATGGGGCCGATTGGATTTCTGCGAATTCTGGATTGGGCGGCAATTCTATTGGCAACTTTGCAATAAAAGGCACCAATATTTTTGCAGGTTCAGAGGTAGGTCTATTTGTTTCAACAAACAATGGAACTGATTGGACTGTTGTCAACTCCGCATTGGCCAATAAACCTATTAGGAGCTTAGCTGTAAGTGGGGCCAATATTCTCGCAGGTTCAGAGGTGGGATTATTCATATCGGCTAACGACGGAGGCAGTTGGTCAGAGTTGTCATCAGGATTGCCAAATTATAAAATATTCAGTATGGTATCAAACAGATCGAAAATGTTTGCTGGAACTTACGGTGGTGGCGTGTACATTTCGACAAATTTCGGGAAAAATTGGTCTGCGAGCAACTCGGGTTTGACAAATAATAGAATTATCAGCATGGCCACAAACGGTATTCAGATCGTAGCTGGTACATATAGTGGAATCTTTATCTCGAACAATAATGGATCGACGTGGAATAGCGCTGGATTGGCTGGAAATCCAATATATAGCATAGCGTTCAGCGGGAATAATATTTATGCTGGAACGGATGGTGGCGTGTATCTTTCGACGAATAATGGAAGTGATTGGTTGCCAATGAATTCGGGTTTATCGAACTTAACCGTCAATACATTAGCAATCATTGGAACCAATATTTATGCTGGAACGGATGGTGGCGTGCATCTTTCGACAAATAATGGAAGTGATTGGCTGCTAATGAATTCAGGAATTACCAACAATACGATAAATTGTATTACTTCCTGCGGGGAAAGTATTTATGCAGGGACTAACCGCGGATTATTTCGTAGTATTGACTACGGCGAATCGTGGGATCCAGTCGCCCTCGGATTGCCGAATTTAAGCATAAGGAGTTTAGCCGTCATAGGCACAGATGTTTTTGTAGGTACATTTGTCAATGGTATTTTGCGCATAATAAATGACGGTGAGTCCGTTATACAACTGAATAGTGGATTGAACAATTTAAAAATTCTTAGTTTTGCCACAATTGGCAATTGCATTTTTGTTGGCACCGAAGTCGGAACATGTTCTCACATGGAATTATTTCTTACAACGTCGCCCATAATCTCAATCGGCGGAACAGGAGCGACCTCTGGCGGTGATATTACCAGCATTGGCAATTCGCCCTTTGTTGCTCGGGGCATTTGTTGGAACACGATAGGCGAACCAACGACTAACGACGCTCATACCGAAGAGTTAGGTTCGTTTTCAACTGGTTTGTTTTCTGCCGACCTTACAGGGCTAAATCCGAATACAGTCTATCACGTCAGGGCATACGCCACCGATGCTGACGGCATCGTCGTATATGGAAACGAAATGACATTCACCACCATCCCAACGCTTGGCGAATGGGGGCTGATTGCATTTGGCGGCCTGATTGCCTTGATTGGCTGTGCGGTGGTTTGGAGAAGACTTTAGTAAAGATGCCTGGCATCTGAGCCATTCCTCCCGAAGTGCGTCGCGTCTTCGCTCAGAGATACGTGTATATATATGCAAAAAAAGCAAGAGTTTTGTCTCTTGCTTTTCTGTGCGGAAGAGGGGACTTGAACCCCTACGCCCGTTGGGCACCACCCCCTCAAGATGGCGTGTCTGCCAATTTCACCACTTCCGCGGTTTAAGGGAATACAAATATACGAACATTTTTCAAAACTGCAAAGAAAAAAATGCAGCCTTCAACTTTTTCGTGAGAGGCTGCATTTTTTTTATTATTTGATCAATGAAAGAATTTGATCAACGAATCAATTATTCATCGATATTGTTATAGAGCGATTTCTGAGCCGTATCGCTGAGCAGGTCGCCAATTGTGAACGAACCGTGGTTCGATCCGGCGCGGCTGGGGTCGATCGGTGTGCGGTCTTCGCGGTCGCGGCGGTCTCCACCACGGCGTTCGCCACCACGGCGGTCATCGCGTCTGTCTCCACCACGGCGGTCATCGCGACGGTCTCCACCACGGCGTTCTTCGCGATCGCCGGAGAAGTCGTGTTCTTCGCCTTGGTAGTTTTCGTCGCCTTTGGCCACGAGGATGAGCGATTCTTCGGCTGGCACGATATCGGAGACAACGACTTCGAGTTCATCGCCCACGTTCAAATTGATATGTTTGCCCTGAAGGTGGTTTCTCATCTTGCTGCGGGGCACGAATCCGTCGATTTCTTCGTTCAAACGGACGATTGCGCCCTGTTGGATGATCTGTGTGATGATACCTTTGAATTCAGTTCCGGCTGTGTAGCGCGTTGCCAATTCTTCCCAGGGATTGGGTTTCGTGCGGCGGACGCTGAGCGAGACTGTATGATTCTCTTCGCTGATGGCCATGATGTAAACGTCGATTTCCTGGCCGGCTGTGAGCACGTCTGCCGGGCGTTTGACGCGGGTGGCCCATTGGAGTTCGGTTGCGCGGAGCAGGCCGTCCACGCCGGGTTTGAGTTCGACGTATGCGCCGAAGTCGGTCAAGCGGCGAACGATACCCTTTTGGATTGAATCCACGGGGAAGAGTTCGGTTGCGCCCTTCCAAGGCGATTCCTCGAGTTCTTTGCGGCTAAGCGCGATTTTGCCTTTTTCTTTGTCGATGTCGACGATTGTTGCTTTGATTTCGTCGCCGCGTTTGAAAGCCGTCATCGGATCCAGACGGAACTGCGAAAGGCGCGAAACGTGGATAAGCCCTTCCAGGCCGCCTATGTCCACAAATACGCCGAATGTTGCAACAGAGGAAACGCGGCCTTCGACCACGTCGCCGACGCTGATTTTCGACCAGATTTCTTTATTTAAAATATTTCTACGCGAAACGATAACTGTACGTCTGCCGTCTTCTGTTTCTTGCATTTCATGGATATAAACCTCGAAAGATTTTCCGATAGCGTCCTGAAGTTCTTCCTCTCCTGGATTCTTCTTCAGTCCGAAGTGCGAAGCCGGCAAAAACAGCGGCATTTCGTCGTAAATTACCCGCAAACCACCGCGGATTCTGGCTTTCACTTCGACTGTGATAGTTTCGTTTGCTTCTTTTTTGGTTTTAAGCATATTGTAAACTTTTTCGTAGTGCTGCTGGCGAAGCGCCCGAGTGTCCTCTTTGGGTTCTTCGGGGGCCGCTTCGGCTGCAGGCTCTGCCTGTTCCTGCGCGATTACGGGCGTGCCGGCAACTGTCTCCTCAGCCGCTGCCACAGGGGCTGCTTCGACAGGTGCCGAGGCCTCTGGCGCCGATGTTACTTCGGGTTGGGCAGTTTCCTGCGCGGTTAATTCAACTTGTTGTTCGGGGGTCGATTCTACGTTGCTCATATTAGCACACCAATAATTATGAATAATTTTGAAATTTCACACGAAACTCCAATACATATAGACTACAAATATAAAAAGAAATATTGATATAACTAAAGAAATATTACGAGTTAATGATGATTTTTCTATATTCGCCGCCAATCAAACTCTTCGCATAGCGACATTTACTGACCCAAGACGCAACCGACGACTCTTCAGGGATAATCATACGTTATTGATTTGACAATCCGGCAGTTATCGGATGAGTCGCCATGCGCCTGGTCGCAGGAACCTTCCGAAGGTTAATACCACTGAGGCTTTTTCTCAAGACGTACGTTATGAAACCTTCGGAAGGTTTAGGAACCTGTTGAAATAGTATTTCAACAGCCAGTTAGGATGCGTAGCAAAATCAACGCAATCCGGCGAATATCATAATGCAATTTTTAACTTTTTCTGTGTTGTTTTTGCACCAATCTGCCGATTCAGTATTGCCGCTGGCCATGTGGATCCACCGAGCAAAAACTTCTGTTTGTTCTAATTTCTTCACTTTCATGAATGGTTCGATGTAGGTTCGACTCATAAAGTCATCAGTTTTTTGGCTAAGCAACGAAAGGCTACTTATAAGGGCATCAATTTGATTTTTGAATTGAGCAAAACTTGAAGTTGAGGAATTCGTATCGATCATTTCTTTCGCAGCATACATTCCAATCATTGTCTCGGCCACGGAATAGACAGAATCATTTGATACGGATATTGTAATTTTTTTGTCCGGTTCCCTTATGGCAAAGCTCTTGAAGATTTTCGAGACATTCGAAAATTCGCGCCGAGCGCGTTCCGTGTAATTCTCCAGCGCTATGGCCGTAAGCGATGCGAAAAGGTACGGAACCCGTTTTTCTTCGCTCATCAGCCAAAAAGCATAATAATAATTGCTTCCTGGGTGGATTCTCTTTAATTCCAAAGACTTTCGAATCTCTACGCATGCTTCCTTCGGCTGGTTGTGAGTGAAATATGCAACAGCAAGGTTGAAATGAAGCATCTGGAAATCAGGATCGGCAGCGATACCTTTTTTGTAGGATTCGACAGCTTTTTCGTACTTATTATCCATATCGTAGCAGTTGCCGATCAGCATGTATGATGCTGATTTCAAGCCCTGATCGATCCCTTCGAACTTCAACATAATATTGCCATAAGCAATTGCCGAATCGTATTGTTTAAGCTCGCTGAATGAATATGCCATTTCGAAATATGCCGTTGGCGTTTGCGCATCGAGCGAAACGGCTTCGCGGTACTTCTTGATCGCTTCGGAATATTTTCCCGCATCGTGCAGGCTAATGCCTTCGTCGATCAGTTTTTCATAGTTGCCGGCAAAAAGAACCGACGCAAATAGAAAGAAAAGAACAGCAGTTGTTAAATACTTCATCGTTAGCCTAAAATATTAGTTCGTAATAAAGTTCTTCTCTTGACTGTTTGGGTAGTATCTACAAAGCAAGAATCTAAAGTCTTTATGAAGGCTGCCGACCATACCCTTTCCCCTGTCTTTTCAAAGGAGCTTTTGCATTGCATTTGAATTAATACTCAAGAAGCAATTCACAAAATCTCTCCTATTCGAAAGTCCTCTCGATGAAAAGGTGGGTTTGGAGAAACAGCAACTAACAACTTATCAATGATAGCTATGCAGTGCATCGGAATGCAGTTTGCCCCGAAGCCTTAGGTATTTAAAATTTTCAAATACAAATTGCGAACAGAGAAGAATCAAAAACATAAAATAATGAATAATTCTATTATTTCAAAGAAAATTCTGAAAACTCGACTATCCAATGCCTTTGAACCAAGAACAAATAAGACAATTCTTAGCTTAATCACATATTAGCAAGATAGCGGATTTTTCCGTAATTTTGGTTTTTTGAAATTGTAAGATATTCGTATGAAAAACTGTCTTATCGTAGCGTACTATTTCCCGCCCTCGGGCGGACCAGGGGTGCAAAGAGTGCTCAAACACGTCAAGTATCTGCCCGAATTCGGCTGGAACCCGATAGTCCTTACAGTTTCGAACGGCCAATACCCGGCAATCGATGAGTCGCTCGTGGCCCAAATCCCTGCCGGGACCGAGGTTGTCAAATCCCACATATTCGAGCCGTACGACATCTACCGCAAGCTGACCGGCAAGGGCAAAGGCACTGCGATCGACGTGAACGTGATCAAAAAAGATGGACAGAAATCCGGCTGGCGAGAATCTCTCGCAGAGTTTATCCGCGCCACGTTTTTCATACCCGACGCGCGCATGTTCTGGTACTTCAGCGCGAAGCGAGCCATCGAAGAGATTATGCAACAGCACGATATATCAGCGATTTACAGTTCATCGCCGCCCTACACATGTTCCATGATTGCCCGCTGGGCCAAAAAGAAATATAATCTGCCGTGGGTGGCCGGATTCCGTGATCCGTGGACGGGTTTCATCTCCAGCCCGAAGCGTTGGGCGCTGCCGCGCGCGATCGACCGCTCGATGGAGCATTCCGTTTTCTCACAAGCTGACGCAGTGGAGTGCGCTTGGAAAGGTATTATTAAGGATGCTTTGGGCAAATATCCCACGCTGGACAGCAAGAAATTCCATCACGTACCAAATGGCTTCGATTCGGCAGACTATCCCACCGTCGAGGCCACGCGAAATGACCGATTCACACTGACCTACACCGGTTCGATGTATGGCCGCAGGAACCCGTCGAGCCTGTTCGCAGCGGTGGAAATGCTCATCACGCGCGGGCTTATCGACCCGGCCAAGTTCTGTTTCCGTTTCGTGGGCCGATTCGGCGCGGAGGTGGAGGATATGTTTCGCTCGGCTTCGTTTGCCGGTAGCATCGACGTCGTCGGGTACATGGCGCATAACGACAGTATTGTCCGCCTGATGCAATCCGATGCCCTGCTGCTCGTGGTGGACGAATCCAAAGAGAGCGAAGAAATCGTCCCGGGCAAGGTGTACGAATACATCGGCTGCCGCAAGCCCATCCTCGCTATTGCGCCGCAGGAAAGCGCGATCGCCGAACTGATCCGCGAGACCGGAGCAGGCCGAGTGGCGCACCAATCCGAATTGGAAAAAATTGCCGACATCGTGCTCGAACTCTACAAAGTCTGGGATAAAGGCGAACAATTCGCCGCCACGGGTGCCGGAATCGAAAAATACGAACGCCGCGAATCTGCCCGTTCGCTTGCCATGATGCTCGACGGATTCTGCAAGTGATCGGCAGAAACGCCCGAGGCCACAAGTTGGTTTGATTTTTGTTCTTTGAAAGAATTCATTTAAAGAGGTAGTTAATAGAGTATATCGGGAAAATCCCCCTGGCCCCCTTTGCCAAATCAGGAGAATAAGGTCCTGTATCGTTATGTATGGGTATTGTACCAAAATACCATTTAGAGCGAGTTGTAAATCAGAATGATATTTTACCGCGTAGCGGTTGTTGTATTGTAGCATATCGTTTGATTTTTTTGGGTAGATTTCGCGTAGCGAATGTTATATATATATTGATTTATGTAGAATTATTATTCAACAACCGCTACGCGGTATGGCCTGCACAGGATAGAAAACTCACTACAATATAACAACCGCTACGCGGTATATTATTATTAAGATTTTGATGACTCGATCAAAATTGTATCTGGTGGCCTTACCCACACAAAGTGTTATAGAGCCGGTGTTTTATGGATAAACTCCAAATAAACCGAGATTTTTCATTAGAGTTTTGTAAACAACAGTTAACTAAAAATATAAACTATGGACATAGATATTCAAGCGTCGCCGGTATCGGCAGTGATCTTCATCGTAACGATCGCGGCCAGCCTCTATGGGCTGATGTATAACCGGCGTTTCGTGGGGCGCTTCCTGCTGCATCCGTGGAGCGTGGTGCATCGCGGCAAATGGTACATGCCCATCACGAGTGGGTTCCTCCACGCGGATTTCATGCACCTTATTTTCAACATGATGACCTTTTATTTCTTTGCGTTTCCGCTCGAAGAAATTATCGGCAGCACGAAATTCTTCATTGTTTACTTCGGTTCGATGGTGCTGGCGGACGTAACTTGTATTATCAAGAACTACCAAGACCCCGAATACCGTTCGCTGGGCGCCAGCGGTGCCGTTTCGGGCGTGATTTTCAGCGTAATACTCTTCGCGCCGACTGCCGGACTGAGTATGCTTTTCGTGCCCGTGCCCATGCCCGCTTATGTGTTCGCACTGTTATATTTGGCATTCAGTTACTACGCATCGAAGAAGAATTACGACATGACAAACCACGAAGCCCACTTTTGGGGGGCCGTCGCCGGAGTGATCCTCACGGTGGCAATGATTCCGGAATCAATTAGTATATTTATAAATGAATTAGGTTTCTAAAATGATGACAAGACAAGAATTAGCTCGCAAAATCTTCGAAACAGCCCACCTGACAGGGACTTTCCTTCTGCGCTCGGGCGTAACCAGCAGCGAATATTTCGACAAATACCGCTTCGAGTCCGATCCGGTACTCTTGGCCGAAATTTCGCGCCAAATGTCCGAATTGCTACCGAAACAATTCGACGCACAGGCCGGATTGGAAATGGGCGGAATTCCGATAGCAACGGGTATTTCATTTAATTCGGGCAAACCGACCGTTTTCGTCCGCAAGAAAGCCAAAGCCTATGGCACTTGCCAGATCGCCGAAGGTATCGAAATCTCGGGCAAAGAACTCGTGATCATCGAAGACGTGGTAACGAGCGGTGGCCAAGTCGTGATCAGCACCCAAGAACTACGCGAACGCGGCGCGAGCATTAAAACGGCTCTTTGCGTCATCGACCGCGAGGCAGGCGGCAAAGAAGCCCTCGCAGCCGTCGGCATCGAACTCATTCCATTATTCACAATGAGCGAAATCAAGGCTTTGATATAGTTGGCGACTGCCGTTTTTTATGGGCAGCGCATAGTTGGACGAACCGTGAGCTTGGGGGAAATGGACTGCTTTGATGGCGATTGATTTAGAAAGTTTTGATATGGAGCTACTTGATGCCAGATGCAACTGCAAAGGTTAAACGAAGTTTTTTATTCACCAGGATAAAGAACTCGGTGGACCGTATCAAAAATGAAAACTTGAAGCAAAGCGCATTGCAGGCAATTCCTTTCTTCGTGGCCTCGGCGCTGGTCGGCGTGGTGGCGGTTGCTTACGCGCGACTTTTCAGCCTTGCCGAGCATTTTTCCAAGCAGCTATTCAACGAAGTTCACTGGGTATTCTTCGCGATTACTCCGGCGTGCTTTGTCGTTGCGTGGTTATTGGTCAAGCGATTTGCGCCGTATGCCCAAGGGAGCGGCATTCCTCAGGTAATGGCATCGATCGAGCTTGCCCACCCGAAGACTTATAAATTCATCGGCAAATTGCTGAGCTTGAGGATTATCGTAATCAAGGTGCTTTCGAGCATCGTAATCGTTTTCGGTGGCGGGGCAATCGGCAGGGAAGGCCCAACGATACAGATAGCCGGATCGATATTCAAGAAAGTTAATGAACTGCTGCCGGCTTGGTGGCCGAAGGTGTCGCGGAGAAATATGATAACGGCCGGGGCGGCGGCAGGGCTTGCTGCTGCATTCAATACGCCGCTCGGAGGTATCGTTTTTTCTCTGGAAGAACTGTCGAAGACGCATATCAGCTTTTTCAAGACGCCTGTGTTCGCCGCGGTTATTATTGCCGGACTGACTGCCCAAGGGCTGGCCGGAACATATCTGTACTTGGGTTTCCCCGCAATCGATCAAATCTCTTTTATGTCGTATCTGGGGATACTGGCGGTCGGCGCAATTGCCGGCCTGGGCGGAAGCCTGCTTTCGAAGTGCATTTTGGGCATAATGGAATGGAAGTCCAAACTGAAATCGAATTGGCAACAGGCAGGTTATGTTGTTTTTTGTGCTTTGATGATTGCCGGACTGGCAATTGGCGTCAGTAGTACCGTGATGGGTTCGGGGCGCGAGCTTATGACCGAACTTCTATTCACCGAGAACAAGTACAATGAATGGTACGTCCCGCTGCTAAGATTTGTTGGGCCGCTGTTCTCGTTCACGACGGGTGCGGCCACAGGAATTTTTGCTCCTGCCCTCAGCGCCGGAGCGACTGTAGGTTCGTTAGTGTCGAGCTGGCTCGGTTTCTCTGCTTCGGACACAAATATCCTAATCCTTGGCGGCATGGTGGCATTCCTGACGGGCGTTACACGTTCGCCGTTCACTTCTGCCATTCTGGTTCTGGAAATGACAGACAGGCACAGCCTGATATTTCATTTGATACTCGCCGGAATGGTTTCGAGTTTCGTTTCTATCATCGTCGATAAAAACGGACTCTATGAGCACTTGAAGAAAAAGTACTTGAATGAATTTACTTGATTGTAATATGGCTACATATCATTATGGATGTCCAAGTAATTATATGTTGGAAAAACCTCCCTTTTTATGGGACTGTCTCAAAAGTGTCATTCTGAACGAAGTGAAGAATCCATTGACATTCATAAGTCATTGGATAATATGGATGTTTCACTTCGTTCAACATGACAAATAAACAGTTTTTCTGGCTTTTTAGACAGCCCCATGAGATAACCTTTGCGTAGCAATGGGTTTCTGGGGTGGTTAGAGAATCAAAACACGATGAATTTCTTAAAATTATGCAGTAAAGACATTTAATCCAAGCCTCCGCTTTGCCAATCCATTCCGGACGAAATGCAGGCCGAGCAGAAATTCATCTGTCATTTAAATAAATATCAAGGTTAAATTGAAATAATTTGATCAAATAAAAGTATATAAATGAATTATTGCTCCTCGCAATTTTTCAAATACTATCTTGCGCAAGGAAACAGTATGATACTGACATCGAAAGAAATCGAGATTAATAATGGCAAAATTGCTGCCATCCGGCCGGCCGCCAATGGAATAACTATCAAAAACGAAACCGGCGAATGGCACTTCGAGCGCGGATACGCCTGCGCGGGCTTCTGCGATTCGCACTTCCACCTGCCCTGGCTGGGCGACAAACTCACCGGACTGGACTTGGCGCCGGCCGGCGGATTCGGCGAGATGCTTTCGATAGCCCTTGCCCACAAATCTTCGGCCGAATGGCTCGTTGGGCGCGGCTGGATCGAAGAGTCTTGGAGCGAGTCCGACATGCCCTCGCTCAGCCGTTTGGACGCCGCATTTCCCACGCGGCCGGTGCTGTTTATTCGAAAGGATGAGCACTCCGCGCTGATCAATTCCGCCGGAATGGAACGCTGCGGCATCAATATCGGATCCAATTTCGAGGAAATATTCCTGCCTCGGCTCGTTACGGGCGCGCCCGCCGGCATTGTCCGGGACGACGCTCTCAGCTATGTTTACACGAAGTTGCCCGCGGAATGCGAAGCCGAATTCCATAACAAACTCAAGGCTGCCGAACGCGAAATCGTCAAGTTCGGAATCACTGAAATTCACGAAATGAAGCTCGAAATCCCGCAGATTCCGATGTACATGAACGCTGCCCAGTACGGCTCGCTTTCGGGCCTGAAGGTAACGGCGTACTTGGTGGCTACGGCCGAAGAAATCCGCTCGCGCCGCATCGTGCCCTTCACCGACGGGAACTTCTCGTTGCGCGGGATCAAGTTTTTCCTCGATGGTTCGTTTGGTTCGGCCTCCGCCGCGATGAAATCGCCTTTCGAGTCCGGGCAAAACGGACTGCTGACATGGAAAAGCCGCGACGAATTCAAGGAATTAATCACCGAATCCGTTTCGCGTTCGCTCCAACCGGCAGTGCACGCCATTGGCGACATGGCAGTCAAAGAGCTTTTGGAGGTATATCACGAAGTTTACGACGAGCAGCCACGGCTCCCCGCGTTGCCGTTCCGCATCGAGCATGCCCAATCGACAGATGCCGCAGACTTAGGGCTTTTCATGGGATTCCCGCTCGTGGCCTCCCTCCAACCGATACACGCAATTTCCGACGAGGCCATGTGCCGCCGTTTGCTCGGCACTGAAAGGCTCGGCGAAGCGTACAAGATGCGTTCCATCTCCGAAAGAGTGCAGAAAATCATCGGCGGAAGCGATGCCCCAATCGAATCGCATTCGCCTTTCGACGGTATCGCTGCATTCGTCCGAAGGGATTGGAACACAGGCGAATTAATCGACAGGAAAACCGCCATCGAAGCCTTCACGGCGAATCCGCGCATCGCCACCGGGACGGACAAGCAGCGGGGCAGAATCAGGGTCGGCGCCGAAGCCGATATTGCCATAATCGATAACGATATTCTGAATTGCCCGGCCGACGAAATTCAAAATACTTCCGTGCTGGCAACGTTTACCAATGGCAAGGCTGTGTATTTGGCCGATTGATGAATTTAACTCGGAAATCTTTTATGCAAATAGGAAAATTTCGTATCGACCTGGTGGGTACCGGCCCGCTAATGTTGGACGGCGGCTCTATGTTTGGAGTGGCGCCAAAGCCGCTTTGGGAGAAGTCCTACGGCCCCACCGACGAGACAAACCGCGTGGAGCTGGTGGCAAATATCTTGCTCATCCGCTTCGACGCGAAGGCCGTGCTGGTGGATTGCGGCAGTGGCACCAAACTGAACGAAAAATTAATACGCATCTATGGCATCGACCGCGAGAAGGCCGAGCCTCAGAACGCGCTCGCCCCGTTCGGCATCGCCCCGGAAGACATTACAGACGTGGTCCTGACCCACCTGCATTTCGACCACGCGGGCGGCGCCACGACGTACGTAAATGGCGAACTGAAGCCATCGTTCGCAAAAGCAAAGTACTACGTGCAGAAACAGCAGTTGGAATGGGCTATGAACCCGACGGACAAGGACAGGGCTTCGTATTTCCCGGAAAATTTCATGCCCGTCGTCCAATCCGGCCGACTGAACATCATCGAGGGCGAGCTCGAGCTGTTCGAGGGCGTCCGCATCCACGTTTTCAATGGGCACACGGCCGGGCTGCAAACCGTCTCGGTTACGGACGGCAAAGAAACCGTATTCTACGCCGGAGACCTGATGCCCACCTCGGCGCATATCCCGTTGCCGTTCAACACAGCATTCGACAACAATCCGGTGCTTTCAATCTCCGAGAAGCGAGAATTGCTCTCTCGCGCAGTGGACGAGGACTGGACAATCGCCTTCGAGCACGACGCCTACACACGCGCCTGCAAAGTGGTCCGCACCGAAAGAGGCTTCGCCAAGGGCGTGGCGGTGGATATGGAGTAGCAAGGAACAAGTAGCAAGGAACAAGTAGCAAGGAACAAGTTGCAAGGAACAAGTAGCAAGGAACAAGTAGCAAGGAACAAGTTGCAAGTTGGAAAGATAAAAACAGACTAAGATAAAATGGGTTTACATAGGCGCGTCACTCTTCGGAAGTGTGGCACGCCTTTTTATATGTAACTGGTAATTTCTTCTCGTAGTACGACTTTCAGTCGTCCTACGAGTTAAGGATGCAATTCATCGATCGAGATCAATCATCACATCGGCTAATCCCTCGGGCGGGTTTGGAACGCGCCCCAACATAAAAAATTATAACCATAATACTATCACTAATCAAAGATTATACAGAAAAAAAAGTTCGTTTCGCATTATTTGTTTTTTTTGTTCGGTTATAACGAAACCTTTTGAAACTTGCTGCGTATTACGATCATAGGCCACGGCGAAGCAAGCAAGATCGCAGCCCTGGCAAAGCTCTTTGGGATTGAAAAAAAAATACACGCGGGAATCGAATCGGATACCGCTATAGAATCAGATAATAAAAATGCCGGCACTGTCCGGCGCAATAAATCATCATTGATAGGAGTATGTTATGAAGAAGCACTTCATTATCGCAGCAATTGCTATTATTTTCGCCGGATACGCGGCAAACGCCCAAACATCGGCCGGCAACGTCGGACTGAAAGGCGCAATCGGCTTGCACCTGAATGGCGGTTTGGCACTTCCTGTGTCGGGGGATTATGACGCCGATACCAAAGCCACAGATGTGTTCAACGCCGGCCCAACGTTTGGCCTCGGATGCGAATACTATTTAACCGATGCGATTGGCGTCGGGCTGGAAGGGAACTTCCTCTGGAATCCGAACAAGGACGATTACAAGACAGAAGGCAAAGACCCTGTACGCTCGATATTCAACGTGGGAGTTTACGGCAAATACGATTTCCGCTCGATGATGCCCAAATCTCCGATTGCTCCATGGGCCAAAGCAGGCGTGGGCATGTATATGTGGAACCACTTGGACGACGGCATCGGCGGGGACGTGCTCAAAACAAATAAAGACGAAGAATTCAAAGGTACAAGTTTCGGATTCAACGTCGGGATCGGCGCGAACTACCTCGTAACGAAGAATTTCGAGATTGGCCTGGGAGTGGACTACAACATGTTCTTCCCGAAGGACGAAGACAAATTCGATAAGGATTTCGCAGCCCAAAGCTACATATCGCCCTCGATTCGTTTCGCCTATTATTTCAAATAAAATATATGATGTAATCGAACTGATAATGAAACCGATAAGCCTTGGAGCAGTGGCGAAAAGCGCGGACCATCAGGCAAAGCCCCTATATGCCAGCAGCATTAGGGGTTTTGTTTTTGTGGGCACACTTGGTCTGAAGATTTGTTGATGAGTTGATTGTCTGAACTGTGATTTATATGATTCGATTGATTATTGTGGTTGAATCATTTGGTGAGCAATGTAGGGACGGGTTCGGAACCCGTCCGGGGATTAGCTGATGCGATGTTTGATAATGTGATGATTGATTTTATTCCTGTAGGGGCACGGCACGCTGTGCCCCTACAACGAATGACTGATAGGTGGGATGGTTGGGTGCTAAGCTCCTACACGTTTAAGTCGCCGCGGGCAATCTTCTGAGAGATTGCTAAGACATCGCCGAGCGGTTTTGTAACTATCTTGCGAATGACGAAAATCATGCTGAACGTCATCACGACGAAGACAACGATTGCGACGGCGAGTATGATCATTAGAATATCATTCTTTTCTTTCTGCACCACTTCGAGCGATTTCGCGCTGGTTATCACGCCGAATGGTTTGCCCTGTTCGTCCTTGATTGGCAGGTATTCGCCGATGAAAGTAACTCCAACCACGTTCGCTTCGCCTTGGAATTGTTCGCCTTTGTTCAGTACGCGATCGGCTACGACAGGATCGATTTTTGTATCGATTTTATATTTGCCTTGCTCGTCCTTCAGCGTGGTAGAGATTCTTGTATCGCCGAGGCAAACAGAATAGTCGCAGAGATTTATTGATTTCAAAGTTTCCAAAATCTTTGGATTGTCCAGCCTATAGCCGGTGGAAACCACTCCGATTACTTTTTTGTTTTCATCGAAGATTGGCGCGCCGGTTCGGGCCGATAGCTTGACGGCAGTCCCAGGCTCGACGAATGTGCCGGCAGCCCCGCCGAGAGCCGTCGAGATGTTCTTTTGGTTCTTTATATTGTCCCCGAATTTGTCCGGCTCGTGCGTCCGAAGCACGACGTCGCCCTTTTCGTCAACAATTGTCGTGAACTCCGAGCTGAAGACTTTTAGATCGTTGAGGGCTTTTTTTAATTCATTCCTGTTTTTGTCCTTCATTGCTTTCCTCACCGGTTCGCTCATCGCTATTGCGTTTGCTACCAATGACGATTGCAATTTCAAAGACTCAATATCGGCCACGAGGCTGGCCACAGCGCCCTTGACAGTAACAGATGTCTCTTTTTTTACTAAAGACATAATCTGGTCGGACGATGTATAAATGATTATTGAAACCAAAACAACGACGAAAACAAACACAGAAAGAATGATCTTTGGCCCAATTTTGAGCGAGGAAAAGAATTTCATAAATACTCCATAATACTGCTGCGAAAAGAACTGATTGGTTCACATTGTTATATAATCGAACGAAATCTAACATTATTGAGTATAATTTTTTCCGAATTGTGAATTTGTAAACTATATTACTGTATGGTAATTAAGCAAAGGTCATGTTTATATTGGTGTTAGGAAGTTCATTGTGAAAAATGAAAAAAGCCATCCGTTGCATAAATGCAAAGATGGCTTCGATGAATTGGCATATTGGCCGCCAATAATATTGTCGTGGCTTGTTCCTATTCCATCGGGGGCATGCCCATTTGCGCCCATTCCTCTTTCGACGGACCGTAGATACCCGGGACGTTCAGTCCGGCCTGGCGCATGAGGACGGTCATTTGCGCGCGATGGTGGGCTTGGTGTTTGACGAGCATACTCAGTATGGCGCCGCGAGCGAATTTCTGCCCATAGAGTTCGATTTCCTGCCCGAGCATTTCATCGGTCCATTGTTCCGAAATGGCTTGGGATACTTTATTGCTTTCCTCCTGGTAGTGGCCGATGAATTTCTCGACGGAGTTTGGATTGGGCGTGTCTTCGGCCAGTCCCGCGAAGCTCAATCCGGATTTCGACATCATTTCCGGTAGGGTGATAACGATGTGCCATGCGAGGAATCCGAGCGTCCTGCCTTCGCTCCAGACCTTTGTCCCGAGCGATGTGTTCGTCAGGTGGCGGAATAGGTTTAGTGTCGATTCGCTTTCGTAGAGCCAATCTGCTTTGAAATCTGAAATTTTTCGAAACATAGTCTTGCCTTTCTCTGAATGATTATTCGCTTTTAACGGTTTATTATAAAAGCCTTTTAGAATTATGCTCTCAATTCTATACGCATGCAAGTCGATATTTGTTCCAATCGCTTGCCCAGAGTCGAAGTCCAAAGAAGTAATTCAAAATATGTGGATTTGACTAAGTGAACAAATAGCAAGAAAATATTTGAAAAAATGGAAGTCAAATCTTTTGACAAAAATAAACAGAATTGAATACAAAAATCAAGCTATTTTTTCGTAATGTGTCAACTCTCGCGAAGGAAGCTGCCGAAAAGCTCACTCCTCTATCTGTCTTAAGTGTTTGGCGAGTGCCCATCGCAAATTAGCGCCATCGCAATTGCTAAGATGCCCAGCACTCTTCTTAAGTGTTGGGCATCTGTGTGAATTTCCTAAGAGCCTGCTGAAATAGTATTGATCAGCCATCCCACGGGTTAACCCGTGGTTCGAGCATCACCCTATCTCTAATATTGTCAGTACCTTACACTAATCTTTTCTTTAGCCCACTTTGAAAAACGGGGTTGGGGGAATTGTCGATATTTCAATAACTTGCCGCGACTTATGCAATGGGTTGAAACACATTATTGCTAATTTGTTACTTATTCAACACACTCCTAAATACTCTTGCGGGCATCAAATCGATTGCCGCTTCAAACTAATACAAGTAAGAATGAATTTATTTCCATCATTCATTTCATCTTTGCACTGACCTTGAAAAACAAAGTGGCAATCGCCACTTATTCGGCCGAATATATCAGTTTCAATTCCTTCGAAATCTTGTCTGACGGAATGGCAAACGAAAGTCCTTCGAGGCCCACTCCGCTAAGTTTGAAATTAGCTATTCCGACCAAGTTCATATTCTTCATGAATATTGGCGCGCCGGAACTTGTCTTGCTCATCGAGGCATCGATTTGCAAGTATTGAGAGCCATCGACCTCGCGGAAAGCCGATACCACGCCCTTCGTTATCGATTGCGAAAACTGGCCGCCGGTTTGCGTCGAAATGGCCAAGACCTCTTCGCCCGGCTTGCAGGCCAGGTCGGGCGGGAAAAGAAATGCGATATCGAACAGCGATCGCACTTTCAGAAGCGCGAGGGCCGATTTCCTGCTGACTCGAATCAAATCCGCGTTGTACTGCCGGCCGTCGCTCGTAACGATAGTGAATTGGTCGCCTTTGGAGGCAATAACATTGTAGTTAGTAATGATAAATCCGTCGTGGCTGATGACGAATCCGCTGCCCTCGCCCGATTTCGTCTTAACCGTTACGCAGGCTTGGACGGCTTCGTCGGCGTCTTTTGGCGTTCGAGTTGGTTTCTGTATCTTTATCGGCCCGAGCAATTCTTCGGCCGAAGTGTCTTTTTTCAGAATAGATTCCATATCCTTGGATTGGAGCAATTGCAAGAATGATTTCTCGGTTACTTCGTTGATCAGGTTGAAGGTCGAATGAAATATCATATTGCCGCCCTTGTGCAATGAGGACTGGGTGTATATCCTCTTAGTCATCAATGTGTCGCCAAAAACGTTTTCCATGGACCAGTCAATTCCGATCGAATCGCAGAGCAAATCGGGCAGATATGAATTCAAAAATACTTTGTAGATAAGCTTCAAATTGCTATTTGCAATCGCGCAGTTAATAACCACAGTATTCAAATTGTCCAACAGAAGAACTCTGTTCGTGTCGATGAACCCGCGCTTCTCGAGCAGTTCGTTCAGCCGGACCCCTTTCAGGAACGAGTACGACGATTCTTTGACTTTCTTATCCTTAAAAAACGGGTCGCCACCTCGGAAGAATTTTTCAAATGAATAGTACTCAACGGAGTTCTCCGAAATGGAATTATTTATTTTTTCATTCTTGATAAAGAAATGTTTGTAATCGTTCGTCCATTGGGGGAACGGCTCCAATTTCTTTACATAGTATTTTTTCTTGTAGCAATTGGACGAGTCTAATTTAGTGAAAATGGCTTCGCAATAGGACTTGTAGCCGTCCTTCTTAACGATTATTTGCGTCGGCTTGGAATTGTCATTAACTGTATAGATAATCGTATCCTTGCCGGTAAATTTCGTGGTGTCCAAAGTGATCGTATATGAAGTATCAGGCGAAATAACCGTGAATTTGACTGAATACGGCCCGCAAGAAAACAATGCACACAGAAGCAGCAGCGAGATGAAAAGTTTTGTCTTCATTTTCGTTTAGTAATTAATTGATAGAGCTTTTTTGATTAGGAAAGCCGGTATGGCGAACGAAATACCTTCGACGCCGATATCGACCAATTTCGCCACGGAGACACCAATCATCTCGTTTTTATCATTGACCACTGGGCCGCCGCTATTGCCGCCATTGATTCGGGCATCCATTTGTATCGATGGAATGTCTTCGTTCGTACGGAACGACGAAATTACGCCTTTCGATACTGTCTGCACCAATTCGAGGCTTTGCGGAGTGCCAATGGCCAAGACGTCGCTCGCCGTTGAGAAGTTCTTTTCGTCCGGTAGCGCAAATGCCATGTCGAACGTGGTATCGACCTTCAGAAGCGCCAGGTCTATCCTTTGGTTGTATCGGACAACGCTCACCGGCAGTTCGGCGCCGGAATGCGTAAGGATTTTATATTTTTCTTTTTTGTCTGCGATGACGTGGTAATTCGTAACGATATAGCCATCGTTGCTGATGACGAAACCGCTGCCGTGGCCTTTGTCGCATTTAACCGTTACGGTAGTTGCAATAGCTTCGTCGAGCGATTTCGGCACTTTCGCGGGTTTCGCAATTTTCATCCATTCTTTGTTTGGGCTGATCGCCGTATCCTTGGCCAGAATGGCGAGCGTCGCCGGTCTTTCCATGAATTCATTGAAACCATTCCGTATTGCGTCAAATGCTACTCTGTTGAAATCTGTTTTGATAGTAACATTAGTATAATAGAAACGATTACTATTCATGTGCACGTCCAAGCAGAATAGTCCCGATTTCGAGTTGGTCGTATCCATTAGCAGCGTATCGCCGAACACGTTTTCGATTCGCCATTGAACTTTAGCCGAATATTCAGTCATATTGGGGAAGACCATTCTCCAATTCGTGTAAATATGCTTGTGCTCATCGCTAAGAGTAACTGACCTGAGAATTAGGTTGTTGGCGTTGTCGTGGAATATCAACTTTGTTGTATCGATGAACCCTTTTGTTGCGATGTATTTGTATAATCTTATTTCGGGTATGTGGTCCTCTGATTCGATTGTATCGATTTGCTTATCTTTATAGCTTGAATTGTCCAGATAATTGCTTAGATTATAGAAATAATGCGTCGAAATATACTTCCAGTCCTTGCCCGGTTTATTCGGCCTGAGGTGCATCATTTTCTGATTGCTTTGACGATAAACAATCGGCTTCAGTCGGGGGATCTTGTACTCAGGGCGGAAGCAATCGCCGTAATTTGGATCCGGGTACCAAGTGGTATAAACCGTATCGTATCCGTCCTTGAAGGCAGTTATTTGCCGAGGAACGCCGTCGTTAGCGAACGTTACGTACATTGTGTCGTATCCGCCAAGCTTGACGGTGTCAATGCAAAATCTGACATTGGATCCGCCGGTATCGATGCGTATCCTTTGGACCTTCGGAGAGCCGCATCCGACAATACTAATAATTATTGCTACCCAAAAAAGTAAAACTAATTTTTTCATGTTTAGCCTGAAAAATGTAAGAATACTATTAAAGATAATGATCTGATTAAGGGGCCAAAGCCGTTCAAAGTTCATTGAAAATGATTAGCAAATTTAAGAAAAAAGTTTATATAAAAAAACAAATAATAATCCGGCACAATATAAAAACCCGGAATCGATATGAAACCGGGTTAAATGTATTGTCTGGGATATATATAGATTCGACCGAGGGTAAAGATACCACACCGATCGATTTGACTGGAAGCAGAACAGCCGACGAAGTGGCTCAAGAACATCCTGAAAAAACGATTGTAAGCGTCGGCGACCGAGAGAGCGATACTTTTGAGCTATTTATCTTGGCTATGGAAGAATCCAGTAAAGCTCAATTACTGCTCAGAGCAGCACAGAACAGGAGAGTTGCTGATAAAGAAACCATAAGGCTATGGGCAGCAGCTGAATCATCGAAAGAATTAGGCACGAAGACATTAGTTTTGTCTAAAACAGAGAATAAGGATCTAAGCCCAATAGAACTGTCTGTAAGGGCTTGTAAAGTTACGATAACGGTGGTTACATTAACCGCACCAACGATGGACCGCCTGGCTTAAAAACTCTTTGGCTTGGTCTATCTAAGCTGGCCGATTATGTCTTCATGTACGATTTCATGAAAAAGGTGGCGACTGCCACTTTGTTTTTCAAGGGCAGCGCAATGACGAAAGGAAAGATGAACATGAATTCATTTTTCCTTATATTAGAACAAAGATGTGTATAATTGGAAGTTACCAAGGAGGAGATTCCAGGAGTGTGTATTGGTAAATGTAAGAAATATTAACAGGATAAATCCGGCTTAGTTGAACCAGGAAATGAAGCGGCACCCCACGATCAGCAGTTGATCCTGAGTCAAGCCGGCATATTTTGAGTTTAGCGAAATAGACTGCAAGTCCTCAATTTTTCCTTTTACGCATTCATGTTTCGAGATAGGAATACTCAATCGCTCATATATATCTACGTATTCGTTGTAGCGCAGCCTGCTTTGCGGTTGGATGGAATTGTCGATGAAACGCCATTTCGAATCGGAAAACCTCAGAAAGTTAAAGCAAGTGATAGATTTGTCCAAATTCGCAAAGTGGTCAGTCATATCGATACCGTGGGACATAATTCCATTTTTCTTTTTCACAACTCGCTTGAATTCGGCAAGTATAGGCACTAAAATATCGGGATAGATATGTTCGAATGTATTATTCGAATGCACTAAATCGATGGAATCATCAGGCAAAGAGAGTGATCGGGCATCCTCCACCTTGTAAACTATCCTGAGCCTTTCGAGTATTCCATCGAGCGAAAGTGTATCGAATTCTTCATAGATGGCATGTAGCTCATCCATTCTTTCTTCTTTGATTCTAATAAGTTCTTTCAACTTACCAGTTTTTTCTGCAATAAAAAACTTTTCCAAAGCAATTCTAATCCTATCTTTCGAGGTCAGAAAAGAAATATCAACCGAATAAATCACATTCGCTCCCGAAAGGAAGTTAGCTATCGGCACAACCGGATACCAACCAGTACCGATTTCTAAACATACATCTGGAAAATCAAGATTGGTAAACTCACTATACGATTTCAGATGCATTGCCCCGCTATTCAATCGATCATAGAAATACTGATCGTCAAGATATACAGCCTTAGTAATAAACTTTTGAAATAAATAGTTGATTTTATGCTTAAAGGGCATAAACGAAGTAATTTTTTGCACAATGGCTTTCAGTATCCACAATTTCATGTTTATTGTTTGAATTATGCAACATCCACAATACTGTTATTTCGATTGTTGCCATGCAAGAAGTTTTCTGTTTCTCTGAGTCGATTTACTATAGCGACTCCTCCGAAAGGCTCAGGAAATGATGCAAAACAACCGTATGCAAATATAAGATATTATGGATTATTTTCGCAAGGAATAATATCAATCGCTATTTACAGTAGCTGTTTTTTGAACAAAAAAAGTGGTTCTATATCGGACACTGTGGGAGTTCGAATTAATTACTCCAATCACGAGATTAATCATCGTAATGAAATTCTCAATATTTCAACAACTCCCTAGTATTACCTCTCCATAGTTTTCCATTGTAGGGTATTGTTGCCATCTTCAATTAGTACCGCGTAAAACTCACATCGAATCCTCTTCTGCGGGGCAAGGTCTTTTTCGCCAATTGCCCTCTGGGAGACACTTCTGAAAACTCAGTGACCGCTAAGGGCGAGGGTTCCCAAGGAAATTCGATAATTTTTATGAGTTTGGGGCTAATATCAATACTAAAAATACTACTAACCCCTACTAACAAGAGAGGTTAGGTGGTGTGTCAAATATAAATTGATTCATGGTTGACTTGAACTGTATCCATGAAAAAGGTTATTATTTCTTGCCAGCCAAGAACTGCTCGTATTGTTTGCGGTATTCGGCAGCGTATTTGATGTAATTGGGAGGCGTATTCACGATTCGTTCGATTTCCTTGTCCGTCAGTTCGCGAATCACCTTCCCGGGCACCCCGGCGACGAGCGAACGCTCCGGCACCTCGAAGCCCTCGCGGACGACAGCGCCGGCCGCAATCAAGCAGTATGGATTGACGATCGCCCCGTCCAGTACGCTGGCGCCGATGCCGATCAGCGAGAATTGCTTGATCGTGGCGCCGTGCAGCGAGACCGAATGCGCAATCGAGACGTCGTTCTCGATCACGAGCGGGTACTTGCCGTTGGTTACGTGGAGCATCGAAAGGTCTTGGATATTCGACCTGTCGCCGATTTTGATATAATGCACGTCCCCGCGGATAACCGTGTTGTACCAAACGGAAACTTGTTCGCCGATTTCCACATCGCCGATGATTCGCACTCCCTCGCAAAGGAATGCCGATGGATGTATCTTGGGCATGATGCCTTTATATGCCAGTATCGATGCGCCGTTTCCGGTTTCGCACCTAATTTCTTGAGTATTCATACTTCTTTTCCAAAGCCAATCGTTAAAAAAACACTAACTTTTCGAAATAATTGCAAATTATTTCTTCACATATTTTCCGGCCGAAAACGAGTAATGTTCGGTCTTGTTCATATCGATCAATTTTTGTGATTCGCTGTCGTATTGGTTTCCGGTGGTTTTAATCACAAGGTCGTACCAACCGTCCTGCGTGCGTTCGAATTTGTAATCGGATTTGAACTCCCATTCCTGGTCGTCTGTGCCGCCGTCGTCGTTTGCCGTGATGAAGTGAATCGCTTCGGTGAAGGCATTTTTGTAGTACGTGTACACCAAGGCGTACTCGGCATTTGTTTCGTCCACGCCGGTGAAAATGATACCGAATTCGCCATTTGTCCCAAGTTCGATCGTCTTGACCGGATCGCATGTGCCCTCCGAGCCGATTTCGCTAAGGTAGTAGTCCTTGGATTCCAATCGCCATTTCCCGTCGGTTTTAGCAAAGACGAAGCACGAGACGAAAGGCGCGCAATCGCTTTCCTTCGTGTTCGATGCCGTAACGAGAACGAGCTTCTCTGTGCCGGCCGATTTTATTGTCTCGAACAATTCAATCGAAGTGTAGAGTTTGCTTTTCCCGGCGAATTTGGCAACTTCCTTTTCGTCCTTGAGGAAATCGGCTTGCCATTCGGTCGATTCTTTCTTGCCGAAAGTGCCGAAAAACAGCTTCATGGCAACTTCCTCTGTGGGCTTCTCGGCCGAAACGAAATCTTCCGGTTTGGCGAATTGAGACAGGTCCACGTCCTGCTTCTTCGAACACGAAACAATGGCGAGCGCCAGCATTAAATATAAGAAAAGGTATCTTTTCATTTCAAACGTCCTTAATCAATATCATCAATTTATCAAATGTTCCTTGTCGTAGCCGCCACCTACCATGGCAGAAGTTTGTTCAGGAATGTGTCGTCCACCTTGGCCATGAATAGCTTCTCGGAGCCGCCGAAGACGAACGATCCGTCCACGTCCACTTGCGGACTGAGCAGCAAAGCATCGCCGGAGGTCAGCGTTACTGTGTTCCCAAGCGTCCCGTCCCGCTTGACGGTATAAAGGCCGGCGACGCCACCTTTGGAGGCAACGAGCGCGAGCTTCTTTTTGCTGATGTAGAGCGGCGAGTGCGCCGTCATTTCCAGATACAATTTCCAGTTTTCTTTCCCATCCTTATCGAAGGAAAACACTCCCGAAAGTGGATTGGCAGTGGTGGTGCTGACGCCGACGCAATAAACGTTTTGCTTGGAGTCCGCCGAGACGAATTTGGGCATCACGTCGATCGAGGAGCGCCACAGCTGGCGGCCGTCCGTGGAATACGAGGCCACGAAGCTGCGTTTCTCGCGTTGGGCGTCCAATTGCGAACCGCACACAAAGAGCCTGTCCTCCGATAGTATCGCGCCGCTGAGCAACCGAAGGCCGTCGGTGGCCCATTTCTGGAGAATTTGGCCGGCGGGGGACACCTTCGCGATCGTATCGGATTGAGAAAAGTCGTTGCATGTATAGCCCACGTAGAGATTCCCCTTCTCGTCGGCCGGGAAGCTTTCGGAAATCTCTTTGCCGAGCGAGAGCGTCCAGACGTTCGATCCGGCGAAAGACACCTTCTGGAGCAATCCGTCGGTGTTTCCCACGACGATGCCGTCCTCGGTCTTCAGCAAGTTCCCAAAGAGAGTCATCGGCGACGGGTCGCAGAGCTTGTATTTCCAATTGAGTTTGCCGATTGGGCTGACCGAATAAAGGTATCCGTTCGATAGTACGACATAGATATTATTGTTGTCGTCCGAACACATTTTCCCAATCGGGAAGGCAGCAGTATCGAGCCGTATTTCCCAATTGGTTTCGTATAGCTTGCCAATTGCCACAATCGAAGCGCGCTCGGTCGCGAAGGCGATCATCGTGTCGCAGACGACCAAGGGCGGAATCTGCGCACCGCTTACGTCGGTGGTTGCGAATTGGTACGGAAAGAGTTTGTAGCAATAGAAGGTGCCACAGGATTCGTAATTGTTCTCGCGTGTGGCTCCGCCGTCTGTGTTACCATGGAAATCCATGCGCGAATTCCCGCAAGACGAAACGAGGGCCATGCAAAGGAAGGCAGCAATAATGTAAGTATATTTTTTCATAGTAACATTGCTTGGTTCAATTGTTTAACAAATTCCAATTGCGAATAAAACTTTTCTTGTCAATTTTCAATTAATTGGGGCCATTTTGTCCGCCAGCTGTAGCCTGATTATTTGTTGCGGAACAGCCGAAGGCCGCAAAATGCGCTCGAAGTGTCCTCGGCCAGCCTGGCGGGCAGCCGGCAAGCGAGCATCCCTTCGGAATACGAGCCTCCGCGGCTAACCCTGCGGCCGCCAGTGGCCGGGCCTTGCGGGTCCGTGGCGGGCGAGGCCGCATAGTAAGTCTCCGAATACCAATCCCAGCAATACTCGCGCACATTCCCGTGCACGTCGTACAAACCGAATGCGTTTGCCGCTTTCTGGCCGCCGCGCTTCAGCAATCCGCCCGAATTGCCCGAATACCAGCCCATATCGGCAAGCAAGCCCGAGCCGGCGAAATCCTCGGCGGAACCAGCTCTGGCGACGTATTCCCATTCGGCCTCTGTGGGCAGCCGGAATCCGTTGGCCGTGTCGATGAATTCAACTTTCGACCCATTTATTTCGTAGCAAGTGTCGTAACCGTATATCTTCGAGATGGCATTGCAGAACCTGATCGCGTCCGCCCAAGCAATGGAAGCAACGGGGAGCGATTCGTCGTATTGCGCCACGGGTTTGGTGCGCATCACGCGCCACCACAGTCCTTGGGGCACTTCGAGCGCGCTCGCGAAAAATGGCTTGCTGATCGATACGCTATGGACGGGCATTTCGCCGGCCAGCCCTGCTTTGCTGCCCATCTGGAAGCTGCCAGCGGGGATTTCGACCATCGCGAACGGAGGCAAAGGGATTATTTCGAGGAAGCGTTTCTTCGTGGTGTCGCGCCCGATAACGATGCAGACGCTGTCTGATGCGATTGTGTCCGCAAGAGCGACGCGGACGATTGCGTCCGTCCAAGTGCGGCACTGCGCCGAAGGAATCGGAACCGAACCAACCAAAACGAAGCTCGAATCGGAACGAAGCCCGAAACCAGTTCCATATATGACTAATTCATCGCCACGGACCAATGTGTCTGCGCCCAATCCATAAATTTCCAATCCGCCGGGAGTTTGCAGCGTTTCGTCGTTGCATCCCGAGGACAGCCACGCGAGAAGGGCGAAAGCCAATGTGGCGACAATATTTCTTAAAATACTCATTTTGCTTTTTGTAAATGGACTTTTCAATTAAATGGAAACATTATAACGTTTTCAAACGAAGCCCTGCCGCTTCTTTTGAAATACAGCTCCGGTGCGGATTTTCAAACCAATATTTTGATGGGCCGAACCCGCCGCCCACAAGCTTTTTGCGAATTAATTCCAGCTTGGAAACTGTACCAAAGTTGAAATTAAACCAACTTCAAATATAAAAAAAAAAGCAATAGGGCGCTCTCGGCCGGCGCCACTTAATCTTATGAGCTTCAATATCGTTATGAAACAAGGCAAAAGGCAGACATGGAAACACGAGCAAAACGCAATGTTTTTGATAATGTGATGATTAGCAGATGTGGCGATTAGACTCATCCGATGACTCTTGGAATATCCATTCGACATTGACTCGATAATTTGGTAGTCATCGGATGAGTTGCTTACGAATTGATACCGCGTTAGCGGTTGTTGTGTTGTAGAAATTAGTTTCCCCGTGCAAGTCATACAGCGTAGCGGTTGTTTTATAAAACTCCGATTGAATCAACCAAACAAATAGAACATTCGCTACGCGAAATCACTACTAAAAAATCAAGATTTAGCTACAATATAACAACCGCTACGCGGTATAATGCAATATCGATTTACATGTCTTTCGCTTTTTCTCAGAGTTCGGCGCATTTCATCAGGAAGTGGTAGAGCTTTGCGTTGAATTGCATCGAGTCGGCGATTCGGTTGGCGAGGTCGGGCGAGAAGAAGCTGGCATCGATACGGCCGGAAGTGCCAGTGTAAAGATTCTTTTTCTGGAGCCAGGGCGCGAGCTTATCGCCGTGGCGGTTGGGCATTTTCTTCTTGTATTCCTCGCCAAAGACTTTGTATTCGCTGTGGTTTTCGAATGGGGCGACGATCGAGGCGAACTCTTCGGGGTGCGTATCGATGCTGTAGCGGTAGCGTTCCATGAAATCAGGCGTTGCGGCGTAGAAGCCCATTCCGAATTGGTATTCCTCGGGCGTGAAGTAGAAATAGAACTCCGGCACCATGGCCCATTGCTTTTTCGGGCGGCGGAACGAAACCCAGGCATTGGTGCGGTAGGGCGTCTTGTCGCGCGAGAATCGTATGTCGCGATAGATTCGAGAGATTGTTTTGTTGACTGCCGGAGCGGTCTCGACAAGTTCGTCGATTGCCTTGGCTTGTGGCCCGAGCGCCGTGGCCAGCCCGCGCAGAGGCCCGAGCACGTGCGTTTCGTATTCGCCCTTGTGCGTCTCGAACCAGTCTTTGTTGTTGTTGGCGGAGAGATTCTCGAAGAATTTAATTGAATTGGGAGTAAAGCCAGAAAACAGCATAATCAACCACACAATAATTTGAAATAACTACGCAAAGATACTCAAAAATTTGGTGAATATGGGCAAAGAGATTGGAAGAAAAAATTGGTTCTGTAACGCTTTGTGTGTGAAAATTGTTCAGGCCCTTCTATTACTCATCCGATGGCTCCCGGGGTTATTCATTCGTATTTGACTCCTTACTTCTGTGGTCATCGGATGAGTTTACAAGCACTATGAAGACTGCGCCCACACAGAGCAGCTGAGTTTTGCAACATATTACCATCCAATACCAATTAAATGCCTTGAAAGTCAGTACTGCCAAGGCCTACGGGCGTGGCCACCAGACAAAGTTCAAATATGATATTAATCAAGAGGTAAATTATCGGAAAAAATTTTCTAAAACTTAATAATATCTTTTGCATATATACTTATTTATAACGTAATTTGGATGTTTGAATAAATGAAAAATTTGAATTAATTCTGTATAGGATTTCATAAATTTTGGAAACGCATTATTTCATTTGTTAAACTATACAACAGGAGTGCAAATGCACTTTAAGAAACTATTTTTCATGCTCAGTATTATAGTGCTCGCAGCCGTTTCGGCCTTTGGCCAGACGCACCCTACAGCATATAACCTGAGCGGCGGCAGCTATAATTTCAATAGCTGGCTGGGCACGAACCTTTCCGGAACCTACCCACCCAATATGATGTTCCACAGAACAGGCGGAACTACCGACCCGGTAGTTACAACGGCAATGGTCGCCGACTACACTCGCGGATATGCCGAAGCGTCCTATGGCCGTATCTATGGCGATGGCGACAATGGCTTTTCGTTTATTAACTCCGGTACCAATGCCACAGGCCCATACCTTGGCGCCGCAGTCCTTGCGCTGAATACGACAGGCTGCACGAACATCCAAATCGGCTGGACCGGCAGGACAGTAGCCATCGGAACGGGCCGCCCCTACGTGGTGCGTTTGGAATACCGCGTCGATACAACCGCCGATTGGTTGGACATGCCCACGACCTCTATGTATGCCGCAACAGGCATACTTGGTGACTTTACAGTTATGCCCACGGTTACCCTTCCCGCATCTGCCGAGAACCAAGCTTATGTCGAAGTTCGTTGGCACTATTATCAGAATGCCGCAACTGGATCAGGCAGCCGTCCGCGCATTGGTGTCGATGACATCACCGTTTCGGCCACTGTCGCTTCGGCTCCTGTCGTTACGACTTCAACCGCCACGGGTACAGCGACTCAAATCACTACCGGCGGAAACGTTACAAATGGCGGCTCTGCCCCCGTTACCGCTCGCGGCGTCTGCTGGGGAACTGCTGTTAACCCCGAAATCACCGGAGACCACACAACTGACGGCGCAGGCACTGGCGAATTCACGAGTACGATCTCTGGCCTTACGCCCAATACAGTTTATCACGTCCGCGCGTACGCAACCAATTCAGTTGGCACTTCGTACGGTAGCGACGTTACCACAAGCACCGGCGGAGCAATTCCGCCGAGCGTCATAACGGCACAGCCTACAGCAACAGCGACAACAATTGAAACCGGCGGCAACGTTACCGCAATCGGCTCGTCGGCTGTAACGGCCCGCGGCGTCTGCTGGGGCACTGCCACCGCCCCGACAATTTCCGGGAATCACACAACTGACGGCGCAGGTTTAGGCAACTATTTCTCGACAATCACCGGCCTAACTCCCTCGACAACATACTATGTACGCGCCTATGCTACATCTGCCGACGGAACCGCTTACGGTTTTGAATACACAATTGCCACACTTGCCCCGCAACCCCCGACGGTTACTACCACTGCCGGAGTCCCCACGGCAACAACGATCGTTACAGGCGGCAACGTTACCAACGAGGGTACTACTCCCGTTTCGGCTCGTGGCGTCTGCTGGGGCACGGCCACCGGCCCGACGATCGCAGGCAACCACACGACAGACGGCACCGGAGCCGGCGTGTTCACAAGCACAATCAGCGGATTGAGTCCGGTAACTACGTATTACATTCGCGCTTATGCAACGAGCGCCTCCGGCACATCCTACGGTAGCGAAATCACCGTGAAAACGGCTGTTGGCGCGTACGACCTCTTCGCATCGGAATACAACATGGTTTATTGGGACAGCCTTGCCCTGGCCGGATCGTATCCGCCATCGATGATCTTCCGCTGCACCACAGCTGTGGATCCGGGACTTGCCAACGAAATGAACAAGGACTGGACTCTCGGATATAATCTGAAAACCGGTACAAGAATCAACGGCTTGCTCGATAGCGGTTTTTGCTTTGTCAATACAGGCAGCTCGAACGCGGGCGGCGGCTGGCTCGGCACAGCAGAACTTTCGCTGAACACTACCAATTGCGCCAATATCGTGGTTAATTGGGTGGGCGGCTTCATGGACCTTAGCAGCTCATCGACACGCGACTGGCGAATCCGTCTGCAATACAAAGTCGGAACAACCGGCACGTACAACGACGTGATGGACGCAAACGGCCAACCCGTCGAATATAGCTACGACACATATATTAACAACAACAACTGGGCTTCGCTACCGCGCGACTCGAAACAGCTCGCCGGCACTTTGCCCTTCGACGCAGAGAACCAGCCCTACGTCGTTGTTCGCTGGAAATTCTACCAAAAATCGTCAATAGCAGGCGGCGCACGCCCACGAATGAGAATCGATGATATCAACATCACTCGCCAATCCACAGTTGGGACGCCCACCAAGCTCACAATCACAGCCGTTACGCCCGAGAAACCAATGACGGGCCTTCCTTTCTCGATTACTGTGAGAAGTACGGACGCCACCGGCGCACCGAAAAATGTTTCGCAGGCCACCACGGTAACCCTCTCGAAAACTATCGGCACAGGCAACCTGATGGGCACGCTCACAGGAACAATCCCCGCCGGGCTTAACTACGTGGTGTTTAACAATCTGACCTACGAAACCGCCCAGGCAATTACAGTGCGCGCAGACGCATCGCTTGGCGACGTGCTCGGATTCGCCACCAAACAAATCACCGTACTTGCCAAACCGACTGTTGCTCTCAACATCTATCCGAAGGGCCACGTCGGAATCGCATTGCCCACCTTCACGGTCGAAGCTCGCAAGGCAAATGCAGAAATCGAAACAAATTACTCGAACTACGACGTTACTATCACGAAAGTCTCCGGCCCAGGCAATATCACGGGCGTGATGACCAAGAAAGCCCAGAACGGCGTTGCTTCGTTCGATGGCTTGGTGTTCAGCGCAGCCGGCTCGTACGTTATTCGCGCAAGCGCACAATTCATTGGCGACGCACCGGATCAGGAAATCGTTATCAACGCAGCTCCTACGCTGGGCGAGATTATCATTCCGCGCTTCGCTAAGGGCGTCGGGAACGTCGATGAAGTCGATGAAAACAACAGCACACGAGTCCCCACTTATGCACTTGTTACTATTAACAACTTGCACCCGAATACGGTTTACAAATACGTAACCGGCGGCCAAAAATCTGGCTACACAGGCTCGAAAGCCACTGACGGCGGAGCTGGCAACAACTTCCACCACAACCACATAATGGACACATACGTCTATTCGACATTCAGAAATACGACCATGACGGACACAACGCCTTATTCGACATTTATGACAGGCGCTGCCGAAACCAGCAAGACGATTTGGATCAACTTGGTGCCGACTGCCAACGCTATCTTCGCCGAGGACAACCAATTCTATTGGATCGTAACGCTTGGCAACGAAAAAGGCCTTATCAACCGCATGCAAACCACCAACCTCACGACATCGCTCGATTTCGGCGTGGGCAGAAAGAATGCAACCGGCATCGCAGACCGCAAGAGCGACCTCGACGTGAAGAACTTCGTCTGCCTCTACAACGAAACTGCCACCGGCACCCAGCCGATGACCACAGCTATCGTTATGCAAAACGGAGCAGAACTCCGCTACAACGGCAAGAGCCAAGCCGCTCCATTCTACAGGCTTTTGGAACTCGTTCCGAATTCGTGGGCGACCGTGATCCCGAACGGAATCAAAACCGGCCAAGACGAACTCGGCCAGCCGATCTACCAAGACGTTTCGCTCAAGAGACTCGAAGAATACTCGCCCAATGGCGTGCTTCTCCACACATGGATCAAAGACGACGGCATTTGGAAAGGCGTCAGCACGCTTAACCTGTCCGGCGGCATGACGGCACCTCTCTATTTCGAGACACCGGAAATCACTTTGGTCAATCCTTTGCAACACGACGCACAGACTATCTGCAATAGCGAACCTTTTGCCATCACATGGCAATCGCGAGGCATCTCTAACGTCAAAATCGAAGCCTCCGGCGACGACGGCGCTACCTGGACAACCGTGGCGGCATCCGCTCCGGCAGTTGCATACTCCGTTGGCGATTATTCCTATGGAAGCTACCTGTGGGATATGCCCCGGAACACATACACAAACCGTGCAGTACGCATCCGCGTAACACCGGTCGAACACAGCTACATTTCCTACACAAGCGGCCAACTTACCGTCTTCGACGGAGCCAAAGTGGAAGGCCTCACAGCGAATCAAATCATTTGCCAAGGCGAAGAACTTTCGTTGCAAGCCAATGCAAGCGGTTCGGGCGTGGGATACCAATGGTGCAAAGACAACAAAGAAATCATCGGCGCCACTCTGCCGACGTACACGATCCCAAGCGCAGAATACATAAATTCCGGTATCTATACCTGCAAACTTACTTCGGCAGGCCCCTGCGGTGTGGTTACGTCGGATCCGATTCTGGTCTATGTGGCCGGCCCGACTCTCGTTACTCGCCAACCCGAGAATCAATCCGTTACCGAAGGTTCTTATGCTCGCTTCTTCATCGAAGCCCACATCAATGGCGCTCCGCCGGAGTACGTAACATCGTACCAATGGTACCGCAATGGCATGAGAATCACTGACAATGACAAATACATCGGCTCGCAAACAGACGTCCTCGTCGTGGCAAACATCACAGCAGACGACAACGGAACTCAATACCATTGCGTTGCAAGAGGCCTCTGCGGTGCATCTGCATCCGAGCGCGCCAAAATCACTGTCATCGACGGCGGAATCGTCGTTTCAGAGCAACCTCGCGACCAACGGACATGCCTTGGCTCGTCGGTTTCGCTTTCCACAGGAATCGAAATCAAAGCAACGGCACGCCCCACGTTCCAATGGTTCAAAGACGGATCGGCAATTCAAGACAACGATCTGTATTCGGGTACCAATTCCAAAGTGCTTACAATTGCTAACGCAAACGAAGCCGCAAACGGATACTATCGCCTGTCGATCGTTAACCAAGAAAACGGGACGGAAATCCTTACATCGTCCGCCAGAGTATCGGTCCAGCCGGAAATTGCATTCGCAATGCCTGCCGAACTTTCGCTCAACATCGGCGAAACGATGATCGTCCGCGCCGAATCGAACGTTGACGCTACAGCATTCCAATGGTACTTCAATGGCAAGGCAATCGAAGGGGCAAACAATGCCACATTCGAGAAACCCGGATTCAACTTCACCGATTGCGGAGCATACCACTGCACAGCCACCACGGCCTGCGGCGATTTCACTTCGCCCACGGTGAACGTTACGGCTCTCTACAATCCGACATCGGCCGGAGACGTTTCGGTTAATGGCTACACACTCGAAGCCATCTCGCCGAATCCTGTTACGACCATCGCAGCAGTTCGCTACTCGCTGCCCGCTGCCGATCAGGTTCGCATCGAGCTTAGCGACATGTTTGGCAACAAGGTTGCAACGCTTAAATCCGCTTCCGAACAGGGCGCAGGCATTGCGTACATCAATGCAGAAAGCCTGAACCTGGCGAGCGGCATCTATTACGTAACGCTTAGGGCAGGCAAAGCCACTCTGACGCAGAAAATTTCAGTCGTCAGGTAAACCGACTGCAACCAATAGAGTTATTACCAAAACGAACTCCCTTTCCGGCTGCCGGGAAGGGAGTTTTGTTTGGAGCACCGGAGTTGGGAACTGTACCATTCCGAATGGCTGAGACTTCCATAAAAAAACGTTTTCTTAAGTCCCTTCTACCGTCGGGAGAAGGGCTGGGGACGAGGGTATAGAATATATTTCATATTTTTAATGAATAATCCAGGTTTATATCGCTTAGGAGGCTGTTGAAAAAGTAAAAGATTTGCAACAATGGGTTTCAACCTATTGCATGTATTGCTGTAACTCATTGAAATATCGACAAATCCCCCAACCCCCTTTTTCTAAGGGGGCTAAAGAATGGTATGGGCTAATACATTGATAATATAGTAGTTATGGT
This sequence comes from uncultured Hyphomicrobiales bacterium, assembly GCA_964610885.1. Lineage (GTDB taxonomy): Bacteria > Bacteroidota > Ignavibacteria > Kapaibacteriales > UBA2268 > CAZSWR01. The sequence continues at coordinate 42,727 of CAZSWR010000003.1, forward strand.
TTGTATCGAACCCACGGGTTAACCCGTGGGATGGCACAGAGCTACTTTTTCAACAGACTGTTAGTATGGGTAGATACAATACGCCAAAAAACCGAGGCATGCATATCTTGAAATCCTCTTCTCGAGAATAATTTCTAACCACCCCAGAAACCCATTGCTGCGCAACGGATTTCTCATCCCATCCTTGGCAAGGAGGGGACCAAAGGGGAGGTTTAATGATTTAAATAGCTCGCCCACCTAACACGATATAGAACCAATAATAACACGAGTATAATACTTTCACTTGAAATGCGCCGTAACGAACTTGCGGCGCTTTTTTTGTTTGTGCCGCTGTTTTTCTTCGATTTTCCTTCGGCGAAACGAGTTAATTTCCTTATTTTTGTACGGAGTTTGAGCGTGCAATCGGCACAAACCAATTCATGTGGCGACTGCCACTATATTATCAAGGGCAGCGCAATGATGAAATGAATGGTGAACAAGATTCATTATTCCTTATGTTAGAATGAAATTTAACTTTTTATATTAATAATCAAAGTACTAAGCAATGATACCACGCTACACTCGGCCCGAAATGGGAAAAATCTGGAGCGACGAAAACAAGTATAAAATCTGGCTCGATATCGAAGTCCTCGCCACCGAAGCCCAAGCGATTCAGGGCATAGTCCCGCAATCTGCCATCGATACCATTCGCGAAAAGGCTCGGTTCGACGTCGGCCGAATCAACGAAATCGAAGAGACCACCAAACACGACGTTATCGCATTCCTGACAAACGTGGAGGAATACGTCGGCGAGCCGTCCCGATACATTCACCTGGGCATGACCTCCAGCGACGTTTTGGACACTTGCTTCGGGATGCAGTGCAAGCAAAGTGGCGAACTGCTCGTGGAGGGTCTCGAGCGGCTGAAGGAAGTCCTGGCCCGCCGCGCCCGCGAGTTCAAATACACAATTTGCGTGGGCCGCACGCACGGAATCCATGCCGAACCGGTTACTTTCGGATTGAAATTCGCCCTCTGGTACGAAGAGTGCAAACGCAACATCGAGCGTATGCGCCGCGCCGTGGCCGAAGTGGCCGTAGGCAAGATCAGCGGTGCAGTCGGCACGTTCGAGCACCTCAGCCCGCAGGTGGAGGAATACGTCTGCGAGAAACTCGGACTGAAGCCCGCGCCGGTCGGAACGCAAGTGGTCCAACGCGACATCCACGCCGAATACATGGGCGCAATGGCTCTGGCGGCCAGCATGCTCGAGAAAATTGCCACGGAAATCCGCCACCTGCAGAAAACCGAAGTGCTCGAGGCAGAGGAATATTTCTCGAAAGGCCAGAAAGGCAGCTCGGCAATGCCCCACAAACGCAACCCGATCGCCAGCGAAAACATCTGCGGCCAGGCAAGGATGATCCGCGCAAATTTGCAAGCAGCTATCGAGAACAATGCACTCTGGCACGAACGCGACATCTCGCATTCCAGCGTCGAACGTATCATTTTCCCCGATTCGACCGTTACGCTCGATTACATACTCCACAGAGCTATCAACCTCTTGGACAAATTGCTGGTCTATCCGGACAATATGATGCGGAACCTGAATATCACGAACGGGCTGATTCACTCGCAATCCGTATTGCTCGCGCTGGCGAAAAAAGGCCTCAAACGCCAAGAGGCTTACGTCCTCGTGCAGAGGTCGGCAATGCGTACGTGGTCCGAACGGATCCCGTTCATGCAGACTCTGCTCGAAAACGAAGAACTGATGCAGCACACCACGAAGGAAGAAATTGAATCGCTCTTCAATTACGACGTAATCCTGCGGAGCGTGGACTATATCTTCAATCGCTGCGGACTCTAAACTGCACCAACAGAATAAAACTTGCTCGCCCTGACTGCGCTGCGGCCGATGCGCGAAGGGCGAGCGGGTGGCGACTGCCACTTTAATTTTCCTTGCTTTAGAAAAGAAGAGATTTCCAAGAATTGATTCCAAGCCAAACAATGAATTCTCCGATGAACGAAAATAAGTGCGACGTAACCGTAATACTAATCAACTACAATTCAGTTGGATTCACGCGCAATTGTATTGAATCGTTAGAAAAATTTGCGCCCAGAGACTTCCGCTTTTCCATCGTAGTGGTGGACAACAACTCTCGGGCCGAAGACCGCGCCGCACTCGAAGAGTTTTGCGCTGGGCGGTCTGGCGTGCGCCTTGTCGAGAGCGTTATCAATCTGGGCTTTTCCGGCGGGAATATGCTTGGCGCGCAATACGCCGACGGCGAGTTCCTCTGGTTCCTGAACAACGATACAGTGCTGCTGAACGACAACATTACGGAGTTCGTCAAATTCTTCAAATCGGAGAAAAAGGCAGCGCTGGCCACCGGCAGGATTTACGATGCGGAAATGAGGCCGTTCAATAGTTTCTCGCATCTGCCGACGGTAACGCAAACCATACTGGGGAAACGAATACTCGAGAAGCTGAAACCGGAGAAATATCCCAAGATAACGCCGGATTACGACTCTCCGCTGCGCGTTGGGATGGTCTCGGGCGCGTCGATGTTCGTCCGGGCGGAACACTTTGCGCAAATCGGCGGATTCGACACTGTCCACTTTCTTTACTGCGAAGAGGAAGACCTGGCGATGAGGTTCACTCGCGCCGGCTATTCTGTTTTCTATGTCCCCACGCCGGAATTGGTTCATTACGGCGGCCAGAGCACGGCCAGCAATTTCGATATCGACAGGGAGTATTTCATCTCTTTGTTCTATTACTTTTCCAAGCACTTCAATCCATTCCAAAGAGCGTTGATGCGCGCCTACTACGTCGTCCGAAACCTCAAGAGGACCACGCGCGGCCTTAAGTACCTCCGGCTTGCATGGTTCGTCGTGAGCTTTGCCGGATTCGAGAAATCGCTACGCCACAAGCAGAAAATGCGTAGGTGATATCTTCGCCCATAAACCCAAATTGTTCGTTTGAAAACCCTCAATCCCTAAATCCCTTTCTCCCAAAGGGCGATGAGGGACTTCCAACAAATCACGTTTTCTTACTCCCTTCTCCCGCCGGGAGAAGGGCCGGGGATGAGGGTATAACAAAAATGTCAAATCCTTAATGAACAATTTGGTATAAAAAAAACTCTATTGCGCGCATTTCGTTTGCAATAGAGTTTCTTCGTTTCTCGAGGTGTAAAACTATTTCTTTACTTTGGGCTTGATTTTGTTTCTCTTCGGGCCGCTGATAAGGTCTTTGAGCGATTTCACTTTGTTCAAATCGATATCGCCGGAGATCCAGATCATCGTTGTCCCGGTCTTATTGAAGGCTTTCATAAGCAATTCTTCGACTTTTGCGCCATTCTTTTTGATCATAATCCTGACGTCTGAACCCTTTTCGCTAACGGACATCCACTCCTTGAAGCCGGACGGGGTCGAAAGCGATTTGAGGTCTGCGGTGAGCGATTGGCCCTCCGTATTCGATTCCAAGTGGTGGCAATTCAGTATCTTGATCAGCTTCACGTCCTTCAGGGCCTGTTCCAATTCGGGCGAATCGATAAGCGAGAAGACTGACGTCGGGTCTGTGAAGGAAACGCTGGTGATACCGTCCTTGCCGGAGTATTTGCTGATGATGTTTTGCACTTCGGCGGGTTGGGCCAGGGCGACTAATGGAACAATGAACAGAGAAAGCAATATAGTAGCAAGTTTTTTCATATCAGAGATTTCCTTTCATTAATAGGTGTCGGTCGAAGCGATCAGGTTAATGTCTTCGGCGGCTTCGATTCCAGTTTCAATAAAATCAAGGGTTTGCAGTTGTTCGTCGGCTGTGTAGAGGCTCGACGAAAGTATCTCGAGAGCGTCGAGCGTGGCCGCAACGCTTTCGTCTTCGTATTGGGCCGCATTGGAATTGTCGATAACCAAGCCCTTCGGAGCGCCGAATGGGTTCATGTCCGACAAGAGAATAAACAGGGCCGAACAGGCGACAAGCACGGCAGCGGCAGAGCTATAGAGCATTTTCCGGCGGAACGTGCGGATGCGCGACACCTTGAGGCGCGAGCGGAATTGATTATCGAAATCGGCTCCGAGCGGTTCGTCCAGCACGTCGGCCGAGCAGCATTCGAAGAAAAGACGGGTTTCGTAGTGTTCGCTGCCGATCTCCGCTGCCGAAGTCAGCTTGCGCAGCTCGGCTTCTTCGGCTTCGGTGGCCTCGCCGGAGTAGAATTTCTCCGCAAGAAGCCTTATATCGTCATTTGTTGTCATTGTATTTATAATTGTATTTCTTCAACATAATTTCTTTAATCCTTGTCCGAGCCCTCGATAGCGTCGCTTTGATCACGGTTTCTTCGTAGCCGGTAACGTCTTTGATTTCCTTGTAGCTCATTCCCTCCACGTCCCTGAGTTGAACCATAGTTTTCCATTTCTCGGGGAAAGCGTCGATTATGGCGCGCACGGCGTCGTAGGCGTCTTTGTGTTCGGTCCATTTGTCAATGTCGTAGTCATTACTTTTGATTTCGTATTCCAAATCGTCGTAATTGACCTTTTTGTACTTCTTGTGTTTGGAGCGAAGCATGTCGAGGCACAAGTTCCGCGTAACGACCATTGCGAAGCTGATCGGTGGCGGGTCTGCCTCGAACGAGGCTCTTTTGTTCCAAAGCTTTATCAGTGCTTCCTGCACAATTTCTTCGGCGTCTTCGTGGCTTGATAAAAGTCGTTTGGCGAGTCGAAACATCTTGTTTTTCATCGGGAGAACTACTTTTTCAAAGTCTCTATCTTCCATAATATACAACGATAAAAATTTAAAAAGGTAACGCGAAAAATGAAAATTAAATGAACGCAATTGCAAATATATCAAATTTTTCTCTAACCGGCGGGCAGGAATGTTTGGGGGCTGCCGGAAAATGTATTCTCCGGCGTCAGTGGCGGCGCCAGCCCCGCGCAAGTGGTTCTATTCGTAACTCGTCCGATGACTACAGATTCTGCAATGTCAATTACGAATGAATGCCTATATTCATCGGATGCGTATTTTTGAAAAAAGGAAGAACGATGTTGACCATTCTCCCTTTTTATTCAATCTCTTCGTCTTTGCAATGCAATTATGAACAAACTGGCAGGCGCCACCTATCCGACGATGAAATTAATCAGTTTGTTCTTAACGAAAATCACTTTCCGCACCGAGAGGCCTTCGATGGCTTTGGCCACTTTCTCTTCGCGGCGGGCGAGCGCGTCCACGTCTGATTGCTCCAAATCCGGGGCGAGCGCGATTTTCGATTTGATTTTCGAGTTCACCTGCACGACGATTTCAATCGTGTTCTTTTTGGTTTTCGCTTCGTCGAATTGGGGCCAGTCTTCGTGGAAAATCGACTGGGAATCGGCGCCCACAAGCAGGTGCCAAAGCTCTTCGGCGATGTGCGGCGCGAACGGCGCGAGCAGCTTCACGAAGTCCATCATTGCCGATTTGGGGCGCACTTCGAGCGGCGTGAACTCATTGACGAATATCATCATCTGCGAAATTGCCGTATTGAAGCCGAGCGAGTCGATGTCTTCACCGATTTTCTTGATTGTCGAGTGCAACACGTATTCCTGTTCGGGCGCGATTGGGGCGTCCTGCACCTTGGGCGAAAGCGTACCCTCTTCGGTGGCGATCATGCGCCAGGCGCGGTTCAGGAAGCGCGATACGCCTTCGATTCCCGTTGCCACCCAGGGTTTGTGGTCCTCGAGCGGGCCCATGAACATCTCGAAAATGCGAAGCGAATCGGCTCCGTATTCCTCCACCACGTCGTCCGGATTGACCACGTTTCCGAGCGATTTGCTCATTTTGCGGCCGTCCTCGCCCAGAATCAATCCCTGATGGAACAGTTTGGCGAAGGGTTCGAGCGTGGAAACAAGGCCGTAATCGTAGAGCACTTTGTGCCAGAAACGGGCGTAGAGCAAGTGCAGCACGGCGTGTTCGGCGCCGCCCACGTAGAGATCGACTCCTTTTTCGCCCATCCAGTATTTTTCTTTGTCCGATCCGACAAACATTTCGTTATTTTGCGGATCGATATAGCGCAAATAGTACCAGCACGAACCGGCCCATTGGGGCATCGTATTGGTTTCGTAGCGTGCCTTTTTGCCCGTTTTCGGGTCGATGAAATTAATCCAGCTTTCGATGCGTGCCAGTGGCGATTCGCCTGTGCCGGCCGGGCGGAACTCCACCACGTCGGGCAGGCGTAGCGGCAATTCGTCTTCGTCCAGGGCGCGGCGCGTGCCGTCCTCGAAGAACATGATCGGCATGGGTTCGCCCCAGTAGCGCTGGCGAGAGAACAGCCAATCGCGAAGTTTGAACTGCACTTTGCCTTTGCCTATGCCTTTCTTTTCGATCCATTCAATAGCGGTTGCGATGGCAGCGTCAGTGTCCATGCCGTTCCACGAGACCTCATCATTTGCCGAATTGATGGCTATGCCGTCCGCAGTGAAGGCTTGGGCCTGGATGTCGAACTCGGAGCCGTCCGGCGTGGCCACCACTTGGACGATCGGCAGCGAGAAAGCGCGGGCAAATTCGTGGTCGCGAGTGTCGTGGGCGGGGACGGCCATAATGGCGCCAGTTCCGTAGTGCGCCAGCACGTAATCGGCGATCATTATCGGAATGGGTTGGCCTGTGGCGGGATTAATCGCGAAGGCGCCGGTATGGACGCCGGTTTTTTCTTTCGAGAGTTCGGTGCGTTCCAAATCGCTTTTCAGCGAGGCCGTTTTAATATATTCGTCCACTGCGGCGCGGGCGTCGGGCGTGGTGATAACGGCTACTGCGGGGTGTTCGGGAGCCAAGACCATGTACGTTGCGCCGAAGAGCGTATCGGCACGGGTCGTGAATACTGTAATTTTTTCGTTGGAAGCGGCCACATCGAAGCGAATCTCTGCGCCAATACTTTTCCCGATCCAATTTTTCTGCATTTCCTTGGTGGAGTGGGGCCATTCGACCAATTCCAGATCCTCCAATAGCCTTTCGGCATATTTAGTGATGCGAATCATCCATTGACGCATTGGGCGGCGCTCCACGGTGTAACCCTTTTCGCGCCACTCGTCCACCTCTTCGTTGGCCAGCACGGTGCCAAGCTCTTCGCACCAGTTGACGGGAATCATGGCGATATACGAGAGGCGTTGGCTGTCGCGATATTCTTCGATTTCCTTGGCGTCGGTAATCTCGGCCGGAATCGGCAATTCGTCGATTGGGCGGGCGCGGCGAAGCGTTTCGTCGTACCACGAGTTATAGATCTTGAGGAACATCCACTGAGTCCACTTGTAGTATTCCGGCTCGGTTGTGTTGATTTCCCGCTCCCAATCGTAGCCAAGGCCGAGCATTTTCAGTTGGTAGCGAAACACTCCGATATTGATATTGGTGGCGTCCACGGGGTGGATACCTTTCGTCATGCAATATCTTTCGGTTGGCAATCCAAAGGCATCGAAGCCCATGGGATGCAGCACGTTGAAACCTTTCATGCGTTTGTAGCGCCCGATGATATCTGTGGCCGTATAGCCCTCGGGGTGGCCTATGTGCAGCCCTGCGCCGCTCGGATAGGGGAACATATCAAGTATGAAGTATTTCGGTTTGGTTGGGTCTTCGCCCGTGCGGTTGGTGGCGTTTTCGTCCCAGTATTTGTGCCACTTTTTCTCAATTTGTTTGAATGGATAAGCCATTGTGTCTCGCGTGGATATTTATAATTAAGTCAAAATAATAAACGTAAATAATGCTTCCGATAAAGCAATTACAAAAATACAAAAAAATCGACAAACCCGGCCTTATGTAATATGGATGCGAGACGACCAGCAGCGCGCGATTACGCGAATTTCGCAATTCAGGATGGAGCATCGAAGCCATGAATCGTAATACTAAGGCGAATATGTGCTTATCAAATATGATCGGAAATGAATTCATGCTCATCTTCCATTTCGCCATTGCGCTGCTCATGAAAAACAAGTGGCAGATGCCACCTGAATTGTGCCATCCTTTCCCACTGCCCAATTCCTTGCCAACTCTCTAATATTCACGAGCATAAAATAGATTTACGGCACATACATCATTAGTATTATTTAGCTGTGAATTATTGGGGGGGATAATTGAGCTGAGCAAAATTGATACTTGGGCAGGGCAGGAGGAGCAAGAAAAAAATCATTTTTTGCCTCCTGACGTGCAGGAGTGAATGCAAAATAGATTGTGCGCAGCAAGTAGCGTTGCAAGCTGTGCCGCTATCTTTTATTTGTGATTTTCCATCATTATTTTTGGAGTATCTATGAAAAAAACAGTGCTGTTTCTGATTCTGTCTTTGATTATTGCGAATGTGGCCGAGCGATTGGAGGCTTGCACCAAAGTTACCTACACCGGCCCGAACAAGACCGTACTCACCGCCCGTTCGATGGATTGGAAGTCCGACTTAAGGACAAATATATGGGCATTCCCGAAAGGAATCGAAAGGAATGGCGCCACAGGGCCGAACACAATTAAATGGAAATCGAAATACAGCAACGTAATCGCCACAGCATACGACGTCTGCACCACCGACGGCATCAACGAAATGGGTTTGGTCGCGAATTTGCTTTGGTTGGCCGAATCCAAATTCCCGGAATGGGACAGCAAAAAACCGAGCTTGAGCATAGCAGCTTGGGCGCAATACGTGTTGGACAATTTTGCGACTGTCGATGAGGCTGCCCGAGATCTTGCCCAAGAGCGCTTCGTGGTCGTTACGGCAAACCTGCCCCAGGAAACAAGGTTGGCTACGCTTCATTTGTCGATTTCCGACGCCACGGGAGACAATGCAATTTTCGAGTATATCGACGGCAAACTGACGATACACCACTCCGAGCAGTTCAAGGTGATGACCAACTCGCCAATCTTCGACAAACAAATTGCTATTAACGAGTATTGGTCGCAGGTCGGTTCCAAAATGCTGCCCGGCACCAATCGCGCCGCCGACAGGTTCGCCAGGGCTTCGTTCTACAACGACAGTATCAAAAAAACAGACGACATCGATTCGGCCCTGGCCATCGTTTTCAGCATAATTCGCAATTGTTCGGTGCCTTTCAGCATGCTCACCGAGGGGCAGCCCAATATTTCTACTACAATCTGGAGGACGGTGGCCGACCATAAGAACAAGACTTACTACTTCGAGTCGTCGTTCGGGCTGAATCTCCTGTGGGTCGATCTGAAGAAGCTCGAGTTTGCTCCCGGCAAGGCATTGAAGCTCGTCTTAACGGGCAAGGAGCGGATTTCCGGCAGCGCCGAGAGCCGCATGGTTCCTGCCGTACCTTTCCGATTTGCAGGAATTGAGTGAGAGAGCGAGTGAATAATTGGTTTCTATCCATTGCCTGTATCGCAGTAAGTTATTGATATACCAGCAAATCCCCCAACCCTGCTTTGTCAAAGGGGGCTTAAAAAACAATTATTATGACACTAAATTTATATTTAGGTGGATTCTTATCCCCCTCTAAAAAGCAGGGGTTAGGGGGTGTGTAGCACAATGAGACATACACGCGGAGTTTAAAAAGAATAGTTGCAACATCTTTGTTGTTGGACGGTACTTACGGAAAGCGTTATAGAGATAAAAATATTTCCATTCTGAGTGCGTCAAATTTGTTTGGTAAAAATTTTATGTTGGACAATCAAATACAAGGCAAGACATGAGCGAAAAAACAAGTTTCGAATTCAGAGCAGAAATGAAACAATTGCTTAACCTGATCATCCATTCGCTTTATACGCACCCCGAGGTGTTCCTTCGCGAATTGGTTTCCAACTCTTCCGATGCGCTAAACAAAGTCCGATTCCGCCGGCTGACCGACCCGAACATCGCCGACCCCGAGCTTGAGCTTAACATTAAAATTACTGCCGACAAAGAGCAGGGCATCTTCGCAATCGAAGACTCCGGCTGCGGCATGACTCGCGAGGACTTGGTGAACCAAATCGGGACTATCGCGCAGAGCGGTACGCTACAATTCCTCTCGAAGCTGAAAGAAGAACAAAAATCACTGGACGGCAACCTTATCGGCCAGTTCGGCGTCGGGTTCTACTCCGTCTTCATGGTTACCGACGAGGTTACAATCGAAACCAGGGCGGCAGACCCGGACTCGAAGTCCTGGCGGTGGAATTCGCGCGGCGAGGACAGCTTCACCATCGAGGAAATCGATGCGCGCCCCCGCGGCACTCGCATTTCGTTCAAGCTCAAGGACGAATACCAAGAGTTCTACGAAGACTATCGCATCAAAAGCACGATCAAGAAATACTCCAATTTCGTCGATTTCCCGGTTTTCGTGGGCGGAGAGGAAGTCAATAAAGTTACGGCACTATGGCACCGCAAGAAAGAGGACATCACGGACGAAGAGCTGAACGAGTTCTATAAATTCCTTACGAACGATTTTTCCGAACCGATGGGCCACGTGCAGCTGAACATCGAGGGGAACCTCAATTTCAAAGGCCTGCTTTTTATCCCGAAATCCGCACCGCCGATGATGTTCCGCGAATCGCACGAAAAGACATTGCACCTGTACTCGAACAAGGTTTTCATCCAAGACGACGCCAAAGAACTGCTGCCGGACTACTTGAAATTCGTCAAAGGCGTGGTCGATACCGAAGATCTTCCGCTGAACGTCTCGCGCGAGGTAACGCAGAATTCGCCCCTCATGGGCAAAATCAGGAACGTGGTTACCGGGAAAATCCTTTCGCTGCTCGAGGAATGGGCCGCGAATGACGCCGAAAAGTATAATACATTTTTCACAAATTTCGGCACTATGTTCAAAATCGGTATAAATTCGGATTTCACGCACAAACAACGCATTCTCGAGTTGCTCCGGTTCGAAAGCTCGCGCACCGAACCCGGCAAATACACATCGCTGAAGGACTACGTCTCGCTCATGCAACCCGAGCAGAAGGAAATATACTACATCCTGGGCGACAGCCGCGAGAAGTTGGAACGCAATCCCAACCTGGAATACTTCAAAAAGCAGAATATCGAAGTAATCTTCCTGACCGACCCTGTGGACGTCTTCACGATTCCTTACGTCCACGAATACGAAGGCAAACAACTGAAGTCCATCGACAAATCGGATATCGACATCCCGAAGGACAGCGCACCCACGGACAGCTTGGCGCCGGAGATGTCTCGGTCGATCATCGATGCATTCAAGTCCGCACTGGGCGACCGAGTGGAGGACGTGGTCGAATCGCAACGTTTGGTCAGTTCGCCGGTTACGCTCGTCGGCTCGAAGAACGCACCGGACGCGCAGATGGAAAAAATGATGCAAATACTCGACAAGGACTTCACGGCATCGAAGAAAGTCCTCGAGGTCAACATGGGCCACGAAATTATCAAGAGCTTAGCAAAAATATCACTTTCGGATCCGTCGGATCCAAGGATTGGCCGCTCGGCGCTCCAGCTTTTCGAAAGCGCATTGCTTCTGGACGGGCAGCTGCGCTCGCCATCGGATTTCGTCAGCCGAATGAATGAAATTCTGGCCGACGAGCTGAAGAAATAGTATAATGGCGTGTTTGGAACCCGCCCTTTGATGTGATGATGTGCTGATGTGATGATGTGCTGATGTGATGATGTGCTGATGTGATGATGTGATGATGTGATGATGTGATGATTGACTCTCGTATAGGAAAATGTTGTAGGGGCACGGTATGACATGCCTCTACTCAATGCAGAGTATTTGAAATAACCGAATTATATTGAATTCACATGAATATCTAATATTGTTCTATATGAATCATATTCTCGGGCGGGTTTGGAACCCGCCCCTACATTCTTTTCACATTATTCAATCAAACCAATCACAGAAATCACACGAATCACAGTTCAGACAAACAACTCATCAGCCAATCATCACGTGAATTATCTCTTGGGTTGTATGTTGAGCATTTTGGGGCGCATGATCGCCTTTTCTACTGATTTGCCGTATGCCTTCGGGGCCAGGTATTTGCCTTTTTCTGATTGTGGCTTCTCGGATTCGACGACGATTCTGTTCTGCTCGGCCCAAGCGTCGCGCCTCGTGCCCGTTACCTGCCAGGATACCTTCTGGCCTGGTTTGCCGCCGGAAATTGTGAAGCGGTTGTTTGCGATTTCCTCGGCCACATAGACAGGCGCCCACGCGCCAATAGAAGTGAGTTGGTAGCGATAGTCCTTGTTCAAAGCGGCGAACCAATCGGGCAGTACAACAGTTGCCGAACCGTCGTCGCCGAGCACTGCGATGCCGTCGTAGAGGTTTTTCATGTCGGGCGATTCGACAAATGAGTGCGCAAGGTATTTGTTTTCGGGGTCCAGAGGATGGTCGATCTTGAAGCTGCCGCCCAATTTCTCCAAGGTACCAGTTACCACCACGCGGCCCTCGAAATAGGCTGCTTTGTCCGCTCCGCCGATGAATCCCCAGTTGCCATTGATGTGTTCTCCGCCCACGGCATAGTTGTCGTTGCCGAGGTAGCCGAAAGTGGGTGCTGTCGGGATACTGTCTCCGTAGATACCGACCACGCCGGCTGTCGTTGTGCCCAAGTATCCTTTGAAGCCCGGATATTCGCCATTGGTGCCTGTTGCGCCGGCATCGTAGGCCCCCAGGGTTCCGGAATTGCCCGCAAAGGACGAACCAAAAACACCGACGTCGAATCCGCCGAGCACTCCTGTATTGCCCATCGATTTGCCTGTGATGGCGTCGCCTTCGATTAGGTTTTTAATTTGGAACACTGTCGATGGAGTGGCCGCCGAATCCGCATACGGTAGCGAAATTGATTGCGACATTATCGCCGAGGGGACGGACGAAAGAGCTATGCGCGGATAGATAATGAAATCAGTTGAGTTCTCCACCTCGAGGTACAACTGTTGGGAGAAATTGACGAATGAAAGCGGAGTAATGCGGCCCAATATGCTGCTAATCAGTCCATCTTCGATATATGCACTTTGGTTTTCGACCCAAAGCGGAGTGCCGCCGGTTTCGGTGGAAAACAGCCTGTAGATAATACTTTTGTTCCCCACGAGTGGCGCGCCGGACTGGAGCGTGAACTTCCCTTGGAAATTAATAGTTTGGGGCGCACCGGCTCTCGCTGCAACGAAGCAAAGCACAAACAACAAAAGTACAAGTATCTTTTTCATCATTGTCTCCAAAAAGTTATCAATACAACAAGAACGACGAACCCGCCTGGGAGGTTTCGTTTTTTTGATTCAAATATATATAAATAGGTTTATTCCGGTTTACTAATTATTACTTCGACGCGCCGATTTTTTTCATCGTCGCCCTCGGTTTGGATGCGTTTGCCGTACCAAAGAACTTCAATTTTTGCCAAGGGCAGGATTTTTTGAATGTACCGAGACACTTTCCTTGCTCTCTCCTCGGAGAGCTTTTCGTTGAATTCGTCTGTACCGGACGAATCAGCATACCCGCGCACTGTGATTTTGCATTCGATGCAATCGGCTTTCTTCATGCCTTCGGTAAGGGCCGCCGCGGTTGCTGCCGAAATCTCGGACGAGGCGAAATCGAAATACACAGTCGCGGCAATCGCCGATTTAGAAATTGTTCGCGACAGTTTCAGTTTGTAGTCAATGTATTGAGTGCGGGCGATTCCTTCGGTATTGATCGAAAATTCTTTCGGATCGAATCCCGGGACGAGCGCGCGGATGTGGGCCGTCTCTCCGGCGGGCAGCACGAAGTAGAATTCCTTATTGCCCGACGAGGAGAGGAAGCGGTCGAAACCACGTTTCTGTTTGTAGCTGGCGGTGAATTCCACTTTGCTGCGCAGTTCGGTGGGAGCGCCGGCGGAATCCGCCTCGATCGAGCCGCGAAGCACGACGTAGGGCAGCGGTTGAAGCTCGGCCGGAAGAGCCACGCGGTAGAATCCGGAACGTTTCTCCGTTGTATCGTAGGAGTTGATTATTGCCGTGTCGCCAAGCGGAAACAGGCAAATCCCATTGTCATTCTCTATTGAATTGATTGGGCCGAACGAAACCGGCTCGGTCCAATTGAGCCACGTGTCGTCCGTGCGGCGGGACATGTACAAATCGAATTTCCCCGAGCCGCCGGGCCTTTCGGACGAAAAATAGAGAGTGCGGCCGTCCGGGGCGATGTACGGAGAGCCTTCGGCTTGCGGGCTGTTTATACGGCTGCCGAGGTTCTTCGGGGCCGACCAAATGCCCTTCGATTCGTCCAATTGCGAGAAATACAGGTCGTGGCCGCCCAAGGTAGAATCGCCTTTGAAGCAGAGAATCAGCGTCCGCATGTCCGGCGACAGGGTGGCATAGAACGAATTCGAATAGTTCCTGTAGCTTTCGATCAAGAGCGGGACAGCGTTCTGAAATTTGAAATTCTGGATTTCGGCGATCGAATACCCATCGATTTTGCGGTTGGTAACGGAATCGTATATGCCGTAGATAAGCGCATGGCTCATGTCCGGCGAAAGCGAAAAAACGACGTCGGAGAACCGGGTGTTGTCGCCCGGCGCCATGCGGTATGGATACGACCAGATCGAATCGAAGCTGCGGATCGAGTACCAAATATCGTCTTCGTCTTTGGTGCCGCCCACGTTTTCGATGCTCCATTTCCTGTCGAAATATAGCACTTTGCCATCGATCGAAAGCACGGGCACGATGGCCGGCTGGTAACTATTGACTGATTGCGGAAGGCGCTGCTTTTCGGCAAGTGTCGGGCAGGCGCACGCCGCCATGATGGCAATAGTTATGCAGAGCGTTAGAATGTTCTTTTTCATACAAGGGCAAAATTCCAATTTCAACATGACTGCAATTTAACAGTTCAAGACGAAAAAAAAGAATTTTTGTTCTGTGCGGCGGTGCGATAATTGCGTTTTGTTTGATTGGCGAGGGAAAACGAAGGGACTGTCTCAAATGTGTCATTCTGAACGTAGTGAAGAATCCATGCCATTCATAAGTACTTGCTAATAATGGATGTTTCACTTCGCTCAACATGACAATAAAACAGTTTTTCGGGCTTTTGAGACAGCCCCCTACTCTACCATAAATTTTCCGACGGCCACTGTCCGGCCGCCAACGCTTGCGCGGGCAAAGTACGCACCCTTCGCGAAGGCGCTGCAATCGATGCTGATTTCGGCTGTGGCTGTGGATTTCTGGAACGCGGCCACGTAACACCGCTCGCCGAGAGATGAGGATACTTCGACAGTACCGCTTCCAACTTCATCGCCACCGATAGTGAGGATTGTTTGCGCGTGGGCCGGATTCGGCACGGCCACGATCGAATTCATCGGCGGGACGGATCCGTCGCCCTCGGCCGGCGTGAAGTTCCAATCGGGCGCCCATTCGGCCAGGTCGGAGCGATAGGTCATTGCAAGCAAGTATTTGCCCGACGGAGAAATAATGACTTTGCATATCGGAGTGCCGAACAGGTCATTGTAAACGAACTGGGTGCGGCCCGACTCGGCGTCCAGGGTTGCTATTTCGCCCATCGAAGATGAATACACAATGTGTTTCCCGTCCGGCGTGTAGTTCAGAGTGAACGGAGCGACCCATTTGAGTTTAAAAGTCTTAAGGACGGAACCGTCCGCGGTGGAAAAAATGCGCAGAGTGTCTGTGGAGTCCGCAATGGCAATGCTGCGGCTGTCCGGCGCGAAGGCGGCCGAGCCATAGCCAATATAGGCATTGTTGAATCCAAGGGCATCAAACACTTTCCCGCCTGTCCGTGTGTTGTATATGCTGTATCCCGCGTATGGTTCTTTCCAATCGATTAAATAGTTTTTGATGGCGAGGCAAGTATTGCCGTCGGGCGAGAGCTTCACAATCCCGGCGGGGCAATCGAAGGACGCGCCAACTTCTTTCGTGCGCAGGTCCACCACGAAGGCTTTGCCTGAAGTGTCCTGTACGACTACACTTGTAACGTCTTGATTGGAGCAAGCACGACTCGCACCCAATTTAGGAATAGGAATTGAATCCAATAATGCCTCTTCGCCCAAAGTTCGTTTCTCAATCCTGCCTGCGCGGACGTACCACACGCTCTCGAGGGATGGGTCTAGAGTAAACCGAGGACCTATGAATGGGTATTCATTCAAATTATAAGAATACGAACCGGCATAATTTTCATTTTCAATTTTATTGCCAAAAGAAGAGGCCCAATAATGCAATGGGCCAACAGAAATTGAAACACCGGCAATTACTTCTTCGTTTTGCGAATATCGCAATGGAAAAGCATAGTAATTATTGAGGGAATATAGTGTGTCCCCATTGAAATTGAAACCAAATAAACTGAAGTCATCAAAGTACAAAAACTTGTCACCCGACCTAAACATCTGGCCATAGAATGGCTTGTTGTGGCGAGTGAATGGCTTATCAGGTTCCATATAGAATAGAGTATCGCCTGTTTGAAAAATCAGTGCGTTATTCGCCTTGTCGAATAGATATGCACCGCCATGGAGAAACAAGCTGTCCTCCCAACGGCACAACTCGGCTCCGTTATCGGAACTGTGCTTAATAAAAAACACACTGTCCGCCGTGAAGAAGCATTTCCCATCTTGGGAAAAGCCTCTGAAACTCGAATTGTCGTGGAATCGAGTAAAAAGCGAATCGCCCGTTTTCATGTCGTAGTAAACGTCGAAATACGTATAGGCAACTCGCAGGCGTGACCGATCCTTGGATGCTGAAGCGCCCTGCACTTCGTCCCAAGCCTCTTGGGTGGGGAAGCTGAAGGTGGCCAATCGCTCTTTGTTCTCGAGGTCGTAGCATTTCAGCACGCGCTTATCAAGGCTGTAGAGCGCTTTGATGGGCTTAGAATCGTAGAGGTATTGGCAAAAGGATGAGCCTACCGGGAATGTGTCGGGGATGGCCAAAGTGCTCATAACATTGCCGTGCTTGTCCTTTTTCTCCACGCTTCGCACTCCATCCATGAAGTATTCGGTGATGAAAGTCGAATCCGATTCGTCGAACAAAAGGGATAATTGCACAGTGTCGCTTATCAATACGGGAAACCCATTTGCCTTGTTTAGGACAATTGCATGGGATGCATTATTATGAAAAACGAAGCAATTGTATTGAATTGAGTTCTGAAAACTATCATCATTATTGAAGAAGTTAATGAACTTCAGGTATGGGTTTGTCTTGGCAAAGCAAGTAGCCGAAATAGCGAGCAGAATCAAAGGGAGGAATGTTTTTTTCATAATAACTTCCAATCTAAACGGGGCTGTTGGAATTACTCCAACAACCCCATTGATAATTATTTAACAACAGTGAAAGAACCTGTTAGGAATGAATAGTTCGGAGATACTCCCAATCTAATTCTATAAGTATAGACTCCATTGGGTAATTCAGAGATATTCGCGTTTTAAGTACTGTTTAATGAAGAAATGCTGAAAGAATTTGAAATTAAAAGCACATTATATGTATTGTAAATTTCTAGAACACACGTACCTTCGTACGATGAAAAGATGTTGAAATTAATTGTTTCTGATGCTGGATTTGGTGAGATACGAACAGTATTTGCATTAAGAGTTGTTGAATCCTGAGGGATAGGATTCGGATTATTTCCACCACTAGCGGCCTCCATTGCCGAAAGTGTTGTGACTTCTCTTGTTAAAGTTCCGGCGTTATAAATAATTCCACCTGTTGTTGGTGAGATAATATCATGATAATGGGGTGGTTCATTAAAGTCTATGGTCATAGGATTATCTGTTGTGCCATTGCCAACGTACATTGGTGCTTCAGAATCGGCCACTGGGCCACAGGCCATATCAAGGCATTGTTCCTGACAGGGCCTGTTATCACTTGAAATAGCAATATCATCTTGTAAAGTAAATGCACTTCTACTTTTGTTTAATTGTTTTCTAACTTTAATTCTGTGTTTACAACATTTTAGCCAACAACTCTGTATATTTGATGTTATCATTCCATCGCTGACATCGTTGTATCTTTCGGTAATCGTATTGTTATCATTATCCAACCTTTGATAAAAATAATATGTCAGTCTCAAATCATTTGAAGAATTGTATCCGACACAGCTAGGTGTAGCAATTTCATAACTATAAGTAGCACCAATATTCCAAGGATAACGAATAAAAGAATATGCTGACAAAGTAAGCAAATCAACAGCCCTTCTAATATTAAATCTAATCGAAGACATATCTTGAAGAAATCTCTGTGCACAAATATCGCAATTAGATTTTGTGCCATGTGATCCGTTCTGATTTAGATAATATAGATCAAATTCTAAAAATTAACTTCAATAACAACTTCATTCGCATGTTTCCTTTCTCTAATCCACAATTTTGCAAGGACAACACAATTGTTATCTATTTCATTACCTGAATAAGAACCATCTGATGTAGTTGGATTTACAGCATGATATTGAAAACCAATAGGATGCCACGGGCCGTAACGACAGTTAGTATCCTCGACAAAACAATTTGGACCTACTACAATATAGTCTTCGATATAAGGTCTCATTCTTTCATTATCTAGAACTTCCTCAACATAATCAAATGTCCCTGGGAATAACCCTGTAGGCGGGAATGTTACTACTTGAGCTTCTGCAACTACGTTTGCAGCGAAGAGAACGAAAAGCACTGCGAGTGCGGATTTGATAGTCATTTTCATGTAATTTTCTTTTTTCATTTGTGTTACAAAAATAAATAATTTTTTCACACAAGCATTGACTATATTTGCAATGCCTGCAAGGGCGAACAAGTGCGGCAGAAATGCCGTGCGAAGGGGTATCCGAAACAAAAGTCTTCGAAAACTATTCGGATACTCTTTTTTATATTCATGTCATAGCAATTTCCTTTCTATTCCTTTCGTAAAATCATTTTATACAAATCTACAAAACAATCCCGAATAAAACAAATAGAAAAATTATATCAACTATTATATTTATCATATACTTATGAATACAGCAAACGGCGGCGGTGGCCAGTTTTGGTTCGTGGCTTCGGGGGTCAGGCTCTCGCTTCTGGATAAGCCCATCGGCAAAACACTTTTTCGTGAATTGCATTCATTGATATTAGTACAACAATCGAGATTGCATTTTGATTCATCTTTTTGAAAATATTTTTTTCGTCGTTTATTATCAACGACTTACGCCTGCGGGAAATTACCCAATAAGCTACTAATTTGAGGTAGTATTAATATTTATATGGTTCAATTGCGGATTGAATAGGTTGGGTCAGATTCCAAACCCGACCAAAGGGGATATAATAGAGTTATCTATTGAAAAAGTTGATTCTGATCGGTTGCACTTCGAGTTTCATAAGACATGTAATATATTGACACAAGAGGAGATTCCTCATTCGCGTGAACGACAGAAACACCCGAATTCAAATAGTAAATGATACTATTGAAACATTTATCTTTCGTATTCCCCGTTGTAGAATCGGAGGAATTCTGTGATGTTTCTTTCGCTGCCCACGAAAAATGGGGTCTTCTGGTGAATTGAATCGGGCTTGATTTCGAGAATTCTCTGCTTGCCGGTCGTGGCCCTGCCTCCGGCCTGCTCGATGATGAACGAAAGGGGATTCGCTTCGTAAATAAGCCGAATTTTTCCGTCAGGTTGCGCTTCGTCCGCCGGATAGAGATATATTCCACCGTAATGGAGAATACGGTGCACGTCGCCAACGGCTGTTGCGATATATCGCATATAATACGGCCTGGTTTTGTCCTCCGAAGGTGTTTTGATCCAATTAAGGTAGTTGCGGACTCGTTCGCTCCAGTTGAGTACGTTGCCTTCGTTGCACGAATAATGATTTCCCCAGATGGGCATGATAAGGTTCTTTTTGGTAAGAAGAAATTCGCCGATTGTGGGGTCGAAAGTGAAAACGTTGACGCCGTTCCCCGTGGTGTAAGCAAAAAGGGTGCTGCTGCCATAGAGGGCGTATCCGGCGGCCAACTGTTTGTATCCGGGCTGTAGCACGTCTTCGCGGGTGCCGTCGTTGTTAGCCGACGGATCCAGCCGTTCGTAGATCGAGAAAATGCTGCCGATGGTGATGTTCACGTCGATATTCGTGGAGCCGTCCACCGGGTCGAATAGCAGGACATATTTCCCGAGTGTGTATTTTTTGGGTATGCGAATTATATCGGTGCTCTCCTCGGAGGCCATAGCGCAGAAGTGCCCGCCATAGCTCATGGTTCGGATAATGGCTTCGTTGGCGTATTCGTCCAGCCGGCGCAGTCTGTCCCCCGAATAGTTAAAGCTGTCGGTCATGCCGAGTATGTCGTTCAGTCCGGCTCGGCGCACTTCCTTTGCTATCAAACGGATTGCGAAGGCCAGGTCTGCCAGGATGAGTGTGAATTCGCCTGTTGCCTCGGGGTGCACGGCTTGCTCTTCGGCCAGGTGGCGGCCGATCGTTACCAATTGCGATATATTATTCAATGCCATAAGTCACCATTTTAATATAAATGCCGCCGAAAAGGTGCAAAATCGGCGGCATTATTTTCTTCCATCGAATTATTGTATGTCAATAAATCTTTCTTTCTCGCTTTATGCGTCTCAAATACTGTGCCGAAACATTCAGATTGGCCGCAATTTGACTGACGGATGTGTCCCGATTTTCGCGCAGGTAGCGTTCCACAAATTTGTCGAATCGGGAAATCCGCGGGAAATAAATGCTTACGCCCGCAAATTCGCGTAGCAGCCCGCGGACCACCTCCATGCCGAGCGCGTCGGCCACCATACGCAGGTCCTCCGTCAGCTCGTCCGGCCTCAAGGCCTCGAATACATTTTTCATCGCCCAGCGCCCTCCTCTGCGAAGTCAGGCATACAATACGGCTCGAGGGCCGACCAATTCCTTTCGGAAAACTCTCCGACTATGAACGCCAAGTCCGCGTGGTCATCCTCGGAAATAATGCTCTGAGCGGCGCCGAGCGCCAGCACACAATCGACAGCCCTCACGAGCGAATCGACATCCGCGATCGCCTCGACAGCCGATTGCAATGCCTCCTGGCACCTGCCAATGGCCAACGCCCGCCTCCGGGCCAATTGCGACTGCTCCGCAAGGCCTCCGGCCCCAATCCGATTCCTAATATTAACTGACATTTTGCAAATTCCCTTATTTGTTCGAAAAAAAGTTACTTGACAAAAAGCTGAACATTTGTTATATTGGAAATGGTAAATATTACAATATTGAAAAGTAATATTTACTCTAATATAAGTAAATAATACGACAATGTCAAGTAATATTTACGAATATCGAAAATATATTTTTTGATGTATGGCTGGCTTTTGGGAAGGCACCAAACTCAAACTATACCGGCACAATGTTACTAACACGAAGGGAATTCCAAATGGAAGAAATCAACAAGGCCATCGGCAAGCGATTGCAGGATGTGCGCAGGATCTACAACAACGGCTACCGTTGCTCTGCCGAACAGTTGGCCGCCGAGATTGGCGAATCCGTGGCAAATATTCGGAACTACGAATGCGGAAAGGCCGGCATTCCCAATCGTGTATTGTTGGCTCTGTACCACAAAGGAATTAATCCGATATACTTGCTTTCTGGCGAGGGTGAAGTCCACGCGCCAAACGCTGCCGGCGCTGCGCTCGGGTCGAGGACAATTGAGAACAAATTGAACAATGCGCAGTCTGTCTATCGGATCGAATCGCCCGCTCGGCCCGAAGGTATCGGGACGGCGGCTGCCGGTTCCATCGAGGATGAAATCAAGAGCAAGGGCAGAAAATGAACTATTACGAAATGACGGACACAGAGCTGCGGAGGAAAATCAAGCGTTACTACATGGACGAGCACTACGGGCTGCGGGACCGCGCCTCGGCGCTCGCCGAATTATTGTCCGAGAGTTCGCGGCGGCTCGAAAGGTCGTATTCGGGAACCATTTCGATTTTCGATAGCGCAATTAACGACGCCGTGAAGGAAATCGGCGGACTGGACGCCGCTGCGTTTTCTCGCCGAGCATCCGCGAGGCCGGGCAATACGGGCGCTCCTGGCATTGCGGCCGTCGAGCACCATGGCCCGGTACCGAAGGATTACGTGGTCTATCGCATAAGTGGCGATTCGATGATCGGCGCGGGAATTTCGGACGGGGACAGCGTCGTAGTCGAGCTTGCCAGCCCCGAGCTTTCTATCAATAGCTTTGACGGGAAAATTGTGGTCGCCGAGGTGTGCGGAGTGTCGTTCGTCAAAAGGCTCTGCTCCTGCGGCAATTCTTCGTTGCTACTGAAGTCCGAGAACCCGAAATATCCACCGTACGAGTTGAAAACATCCGATTCGCTGAAACTGATCGGCGAAGTGAAGCAGATTATTCATAATATTTAAATTCATACTTCTTGTCCGATTTGCATCCTTAAAATAAAATAATCTAAGAGTAATCCGTTATTAGTGTGGATTCTGGGCGCACTTGGAGCGAAATGAATCAGGGCGCGAAGTGTAAATTTATCATTAAATTTATTTAATACTTTGCACTTACGGCAGCCCGCATTTTTTTGGCGCACGGATATTTCTTAATTTTGTAACGATTGATTAGTAACATACAGGAAAAATGATTTATGAGCAAAGAGAAATTTATGGATTCCCGCTTCGGGCAATACTTCTTTATCGCCATCGGTTCCGCGATCATGGCGTTGGGAATCGGCGTATTCATGGTCGATGCAAAAGTGGTCCCTGGAGGGGTTAGCGGCCTCTCGATTGCCGTGCACTACCTGACTGGCGGAAATCTGCCCGTCGGTATGCTGATGTGGGTAATGAACATACCTCTATATATATGGGGATTGAAAGAACTCGGTAAGACTTTTGGAGTTCGGACATTCTATGCGTTCACACTCAACTCGGTCTTTATCGATTTGTTCCGTGGCGACATCCCCGGGTTTAGATTCATCAGGCTTCAGGACATGACCGCAGTTCAGGAATTGCTACAGCACGATTTCTTGTTCTTCGTCCTGATCGGTGCCGTGCTGCTGGGCGTTGGCCTTGGAATCATATTTAAATTCCGCGGTACGACCGCCGGATCGGATATTGTGGCCTCGATCATGCAGAAACGCGCCGGCTTCAAGCCCGGCCAGGCAATCATGATCATCGACTTCTTCGTTATCACGTTCGCCGGCATCGTCATCGGCATGAACGATATTTCGCCGGAACGTTCGGCAATGACGCTGACTTTCTACGCTTTCCTTTCGTTGTACCTGTCGAGCAAAATTATCGATGTCATCATCGACGGCTTCGACTATGCCCGCGTGGCGTATATCATTAGCGAAAAAAGCGACGACATTGGCAATCTGATCCTCCACGACATGGGCCGCGGCGCCACAGCGTACAAGACTCGTGGACTCTACACAAACCAAGACCGCGAAGTGCTCATGGTCGTCTGCTCCGTCAAGGAAGTAAGCACGCTCACGGAAGAAATCCGCGCGATCGACCCGAATGCGTTCATCATCATAAGCAACGTACACGAGGTCATGGGCAAGGGCTTCCGCCGCAGGATATAACTTTACTTATTATCTTATATAAAGATGGCTACCTCTCGAGTTGGGGTGGCCATTTTTGTTTGGTGATTTTATGTCATAAACTATTTCAACTCGGGTGTTTTTGTCAATCCCGCGAATGCGGGAAGCTACTCTTTTTACTGTTAGTTACTTATTTCTCAAAGCGAATAATTATTCCTTTTTCATCAAAGAAATTATATTACACCGTTCTCCTGTCGGGAGAAGGGCCGGGGATGAGGTAATATAGCTAAAGGTCAAATTATATATTACCGCACGAGCGGTTGTTCTTTTGTAGCAAATTGTTGAATTTTTGTATGTGATTTCGCGTTAGCGAATGTTTTATATAATTGGTTGAATTATACAGGGTATAATAAAACAACCGCTTGCGGTATTACTTGCAAATCAAAAATTACACCTACAATACAATAACCACTACGCGGTATCAGTTCGCAATTATTACTTTTTTGGAGGGCCACTTTAGCAGCAAACAGATTAGTTTTGGGGTAACATATATTCGAGAAGTTAATTGCATGAAGATGAGATTCCCGCCTTCGCGGGAATGACAAAAGCAGATATTTCAAGTTAAAACGAAAAAACGCTTAAACAACAGAATCCCCACCCTACTTCTTCGAGTCGTTGCAGGGGCAGATTTCGCGGCGGGTTGCGTCGTCGATCTCGAATTCGGGGAAGGGGCGGAAGTCGCGCACTTGCTTCTTGACTCGGTCGTAGCCTTTGTTCACGCCGTCGGTATTCTTCAGCCAGTATTGGTAGGCTTCGTCGTCCGAGAACTTGCAGAACTGCTTCAGAATCGCCGAGGAAACGTATCCCGACTGGTGCCAGCCGTTCCAGCAGTGCAGGTAGATCGGGCCTTTGTTTGGGTCTTTTATTGCATTATAGACCAAGCGGAGGATTTTTTTCATATCTTTCGTGCTATTGCCCGAGTTCTGTATGTAATCAATTGTATCCGCCCTGTAAACCTTGCCGCCGTGTTCCTCAAGCGAAACGAGCGATTGGCTGCCTTCGAAATTAGTCGAATAGAGGTAAATGGCCGTCGAGAAGCCTTCGCTCAGCAAATTACTCACGCCGTCCTCGGGCAGCGGGTTGTGGTTGTCCCTTTTATTCGTCTTGTGGAAAGCGTTGTTGGCTCCGCCGCGGTATGCGATGCCGTAGAGGATTGTGCGCATGTTCCGAGTGCCGTAGAGCGCATCGAAGCCGTTGCCGTGGTTATCCGTGATTTTCTCGGAGAGGCACTTTGCGCCGTATTGCTTTTTGTAATGTTCGACTTTGGAGTGCAGGTCGGGGAATTGGCGAGCAAATGATGGTTGGGCGCCAAAAATAATTAGGAATGCAAGCAGTGCAATTATTGATTTCTTCATAGGATTATCGGATTGAATTGGAGAAATGAAGTTTTACTGGGTCGGTTCGTCTGGCGTGGCCGGGTGTTGTTCGGCCATCCTAACCGTGAACGTGGAGCCGACGTCGGGTGTGCTTTCCACTGTGGCATCGCCGCCGTTCATCTGAGCGATTTTCTTCACGGTCGACAGGCCGATGCCCGAGCCGAGTATGCCGGTGGTCTTTTTGTTTTTAATTCGTACAAATTCGCCAAACAAGCGGGCAGTTTCCTCTTTGCTCAGCCCTATGCCCGTGTCCTGCACCTGGAAAACAATTTCCGTTGCATCACGGCGGATGCGCACGTCCACTCTGCCGCCCTCGCGGTTGTATTTGACGGCGTTCGTGATCAGGTTGTTCAGCAGCATCTGCACTTCGTCGCGGTCGAAGCAGGCGACGAGATCGGGGTCGCACTCGAGGCGCATCGCGATGTTCCGTTTTTCGGCATCCGGCAGCGCGCTGTCCATGCTCATCCGGGCTTCGTCGGCCAGGCGTAGCGGCACGAATTCGCGCTTGCGGCGTCCCGATTCGATTTTCGTAAGCTCGAGAATGTCCATGATTAGTTTGTTCATCTGCTCCGAACGCACTAAGCAGCGGTCGATCATTGTGTCGTAGGCCGCAAGGTCGTCGCCCAGGGTGCGTGCCTTGATCATATTGATATAGCCCTCGACGGCGCTCAGAGGCGATTTCAGTTCGTGCCCGAGCACGGAGATGAACTGAAATCGCACCTGTTTCCTCTCCTCGTTCAGTTTCCTGACTTGCTTGGAGAGGATGAGGCTATGGGCCGCTTTGTCCACTTTGTTCTTGAGTTCTTTGGGTGTGAATGGTTTCGACAGAAAATCGAACGCACCGCTCTTTATGGCGCTGACGGCCGTATCGAGCGATGCGTAAGCTGTTATCATTATCGTTAGCATGTCGTCTTTGTTCTCGATCGTCTCGATTCTCTCGAGCAATTCCAAACCGGTCATTCCGGGCATTTTGTAATCGAGAAGCAGCAAATCCGGTACTTTGGTGTTAATCTTTTCGAGGGCTTCCTCGGCGCTTTCCGCCGTATCCACCTCGAAAATCACTTCGTCGTCGACGTCCGGGACAGATAATTTGTATCCCGAGAGAATCCTTTCGATGCCTGATCGCATTCCAGCTTCGTCATCGACGGCGAGCACCTTCATTTCGAGCATATTACTTCAAATGTTTGTTTATTTCTTTCATTAACTGTTCAAAACGAATCGGTTTGTTCAGTATTGCATCCGCTTTGATCCAGTTGCGTTCCTCTTCCTTGTCGGTAAAGAAACGGAAACCGAGTTCGTGCGTAACGCCGGTGATGATAATAACCGGCAAAAGCGGGTCAATTTTCTTGACATAATACGAAAGAGAGAAACCACCGTCTAACGATTCCATCATAAGGTCTGTGATCACCAGATCGGGTTTGTGGTCTTTAAGGATATTTTCGGCTTCTTCCTGCGACTCTGCTCTGAGCACATCGAAACCTTCTGCTTTAAGGTTAATCTCGTATTGAGTTAGCAGATCAACATCATCGTCAACAATTAAAATTGTTTTCTTTGATTCAACTGCATCCATTATTCCTCCGGATATATATAAATCAAAATCAGTTTTCAAAACCTACAAAGTTACTAAATATTTCACACAATAGCAATGCAGCACAAGTTTATTTATTGTAATATTTTTCACAGTCGCATTGCTCGGCAGTGCCCTTTGCGCTATTCATCGGCGTTTTGCGACTCCGGGGCAAGTGCGGGACCGGCTCCGTTACGCCACAACATCCTCGCGGACAATCGGGAGCTTGATGACGAACGTGGTGCCTTTGTTCAATTGGCTTTCGGCCGTAATCACGCCGTCATGGGCCTCGATGATCCATTTCACGATGGAAAGCCCAAGGCCTGTGCCCTGAATCTCTTTCGAGCGAGCGCGGTCCACGCGATAGAAACGGTCGAATATGTACGGCAATTGCTCCTCGGGGATGCCTATGCCTGTATCGGAAACGCGCACGAACGCAAAGTTTTCGTCGCGCTTCAGCGAAACCGTGATGCTCCTGCCGTGCGGCGAGTACTTGATTGCGTTGTCGATGACGTTAAGGAAGGCCTGGTGCAGCCTCGACGGGTCGCAATCGACAATGACGTCGCGGTCGATGTCTGTATTCACCTCGATGTCTTTGGCGGAGGCAAGGATTTCGGCATCTTCGGAAATATCGGCGAGCAATTTCGAGATATTGCTCTTGGTACTGGTCATTTTGACCTGGCCGGCGTCCGCGCGCGACAGCTCGAGCAGCGTTTCCACTACGTTCGAGAGGCGCACCACTTCCTCGAGGGCGCTGGCGATCACTAATTCGTATTCAGAAATTGTTTTCTTCGAGTTCAGGGCGATTTCCAGCTCGCCACGCAGAATCGTCAGCGGCGTCCGCAGTTCGTGCGAGGCGTCCGACGTGAATTGCTTGATCTGCGAAAACGAAGCGTCGAGCCTTTCGATCATGTTGTTGATCGTTTTCGTCAGATGCCCGATTTCGTCGTTTGTGTTCGGTTCTTTCAGCCGCCGGCTCAGGTTCCGGGCGGTGATCTCCTGCGCGAGCCGCGAAATCTCTTCAACTGGCCGCAGCGAGAACTTGGAGAGGAACAGCCCGCCGAGCGTTGAAATTGCGAGTAGCAGGGGCAATCCGACCACGAAGATCGAGAAGAGTTGGTTGAGAGTGCTCTGTATGTCCACGAGCGAATACCCGACAGAAATAATTGCATTTTCCGTCCGCTTCACCAGAAGCCGCACCTGCTGGCCCTGCACTTGGATGTTGAGGTAAACCGAATCGGGCGCCTTGCCGGTGGGTTGTTTCTTGGACGAAAAGAATCTATCGAAAACGGACCTGCTCGCCTCGGGCAGCGAATCCTTTGCGGCAAGGATGAAAATGTTGTCCGGGATGCCGAGCGAATCGAATTGCAAATTCTTCGAACGCCAGATGATTTTCTGGTCAGTATCGGCAATTTGAATGAAATAATTCCTCGGGTTCAGCAGTATGTGTTCGTAAACGGCGGACCAAACGATGTCTTTTTCTTCCTTGCGGGCCATCGAATCGGGCGCAGGGCGCAGCGGCCCGACAAATTCGCGGAGGTTGCTTTTCCTGAAGAGCGAGAATTTGTCGCCGATTTTTTCTTTTTTCAATTGTTTGCGCTCTGTCGAAATCTTGTCCGCCTCGGACTGGCTATCTTTAATGATGTCGTCCAAGGAATTGGCTACCTTCACCAGCGATGCGTCCAAATTGGAATGAAGTTCGTTTTCGGCCAAATAGTACGTGAATATACCGAAAGCCAGAAGCGAAAATGCTACTATTGCAGTGTACCAAAATGCTAACCTGACTCTGATAGGTGCCTTCATCAATTCATTTCCATTTTTAGGCAATACATCTCAGGCCAAATTTAAATAATGAACTGCTCGGAAACAAATCTTTTTCTGCCAATATGCATATATGAATGTTTTCCAACTACTTAGCATTCCATGTTATTTAAAATATTCATCAAATAATAATTGAATTTTAAGAAATAATTAATTATCTTGTAATGTTGGTTTGGTTTAACTTGAAAATATTAAAATGAAAAAGTTCATTATATTTACTATTATTATACTGTCGGGCCTTGCGAATTTGCTCGCTCAGGACTCGTCGAAGGGGTTGGTCGAGATTCGCCAGATCGCCGAAAATGTGTACGTACACGTCTCCGAGCAAGACGTCGATGGGAATCTTTATTCGTCCAACGGCCTTTTGGTGCGCACTTCCGAAGGTTTCGTGCTGCTCGATACGCCGTGGAACGACGAGCAGACCGAGTTCTTGCTTGGGAAAATCGAATCTGAATTCGGTTCTCGGATTGTATATGCAATAATCACTCACTCGCACGACGACCGCATCGGCGGCATTCGCACACTGCTCAAGCACGACATTACGGCGGTGTCCTCCGCCATGACAGCGCAATTCGCCACAAAGGCCGGATTCCCGTCGCCCAAAATCCTCGACAAAACCGACACGACGATTCGCATTGGCGACAACAGTTTCGAGGTTTTCTATCCCGGGCCGGGGCATTCGCGGGATAATATCACCGTATTCGTAAAGAACTCGAATATACTTTTTGCCGGCTGTTTCCTCAAATCGCTCGCTTCGAATACAATCGGCAACGTGGAGGACGCAGACGTCAGCGCGTGGCCTGCCTCGGTGGCCAAGCTCGCGGCAAAGTATCCGAAACCCGCGATAATCGTACCCGGACACGGACCTGAGGGCAACTCATCGATATACAGCCACACCACGAAAATTATCGAAAACTACACAAAGTCCCAGAACAAGAAAAAATAGCACAGATTTTGCGGCAACAAAAAAATGACAATTTCGTCATAATTATGATATTCTTTCTTGCAGAATAGAAAGAATTAGTTATTTTTGTATGCGTTTTTTTGAAACAATTTACGAACAATATAGAAGATTCAATAGATGGATGGAATGTTCAAACTCTCAATAATAATAATCCTGAGCTACGTCATCGGGTCGATTCCGACAGCTGTCATCATCAGCAAGAAGTTTTTCGGATTCGACATCCGCAAGCAAGGCTCCGGCAATATGGGCAGCACTAATGCCTTCCGCGTTCTCGGTTGGAAATGGGGCCTCGCCGTGCAAGTAATCGACATCCTTAAGGGCATCGCCGCTGTTTTGGGAATTGGTGCGCTTATGGGCGACGGTATCACTTTCGGCAGCCAAACAATGTTCGAACACATTACAATCGTGAAATTCATCGCGGGCTTGGCAGCGGTTTGTGGCCATATATGGTCTGTATTCGTCGGCTTCCGCGGCGGCAAGGGCATCAACACCACAGCCGGAATGCTTATCGGGCTTTTCCCTGTGGACATAGGCATTGCCTTCGGCATCTTCATTCTGGCGGTAATTTTCTCGGGCTATATTTCGCTCGGGTCGATCGCCGGCGCGATTGCATTCCCGTTCTCGATGTTTTTCAGGTACAATATCCTGAACGACAACATTCCCGAATACGGCACATTGATATACTTCGCGCTCGGGCTTACTGTGCTTCTCGTCTTCACGCACCGCACAAATATCCAAAGGCTAATCAAGGGCACCGAGAACCGATTTTCGAATCTGCAACTGATAAAATGCCGACTGCGAAAAAGCCCAAGCAATTAGCAACAAGCAAAGAGAAAACGAAACCCGCCCTCAGAAGCGGGTTTTTTTATATGATGTGCAGATGTGAAGATTCGCTCTCGCACAAGCAAATGTTGTAGGGGCATGGCTAAATATATATTTGCTCTCCATTGTTCTCTCCCGTCTCCCGTTGCTCCGCCTCGCGAGACGGGGTTATTCATATTCAACCCCATCGGGGTTGGTTTTATATCGCAGCATAGTTTCCCCACAAACGAATCACACTAATCAAACGAATCATATTAATCACACTTCAGACAATCACCACATCATCACATCAACTCCGAAGTAGTTGAACATGAGTAGTGGAAAAAAAATTTTCCACCAATGTAATTTTTGTTGATAATTCATTTCAAGAAAAGTTTAAATTTGTATTCAAGGATGGGGGACAAAAAGAAGAATACTGACTATCTATAGAATATAATAATTGAATTCGCAAATTTTATTCAAAAGCATTCATAAGTGCTTATGATGTATTAATATACTTATTTTTAAATGCTATGAAAAAAGTAAGTCTAAGACCGGGAACATTCCTGTATCCGATGCCGCTCGTGGTGGTCGGATCGGTGGTCGATGGTATGTGCAACTACATGCCCGTCAGCTACTGCGGAATCGTTCAACACAAGCCACCGATGATATCAATAACATTGGGCAGGAACCGCTACACGAACCGCGGGATCAAAAAGAACCAAGCTTTCAGCGTCAATATTCCGTCTGTCGAAATGATTAATGCTGTTGACTTCTGCGGTATGTACTCCGGCGCGCACGTGGACAAAAGCGAAGTGTTCGACAGCTACTTCGGCCGCTTGGGCAATGCCCCGATGATCGCATCCAGCCCGCTCTCGATGGAGTGCGAATTGGTGCAAGTAGTGGATTTTGGCGGGACGAACGAAATATTCATCGGCGAAATCGTCGAGGTCTATTCCGAAAAGAAATACCTCACAAACGGCCTGCCAGACATCGAAAAGATTCAGCCGGTGGCATTTTCAATGCACGACAACCGCTATTGGTCGCTTGGCGAACACATCGGAGACGCCTGGAATTGCGGGCACAATTATGCGCTACAGGTGGCCGAGTATGAAGCATAGCTACTCTGCTCCAGAATTTTTCGATGAATTGCCTCTTTGGTCTGCGCCCTTCGGGATCGCGCTGCTGGAGGCTGTCGATTATCGCTCGAACACGGTTGCGCTGGACCTCTGCTCCGGGACCGGCTTCCCCGCACTGGAATTGGCCACCCGTTTGGGCCGGAATTCGCGCGTATTTGCTCTCGATAATTGGCCCGAAGCCTGCCAAAGGCTAAGAAATAAAATTGAATATTTCGGCTTGGAAAATATCGAAGTGGCCGAAGCCACTGCCGAAGAGCTGCCATTCGCCAACGACACATTCGATTTGATTACGTCGAACAATGGCATCAACAACGTGGCGGACCCCGAACGCGCGCTGCGAGAGTGTTTCCGCTGCTCGCGGCTGATGGCCCAGCTACTGATCACGGTCAACCTGCCGGACACATTTTCGCTTTTCTACGACGTTCTCCGCTCGGTGCTCAGGAATTCGGGTATGATGAAGGAGGCCGCCGCAATCGATGCGCACATCCGGGACAAGCGAAAACCGCTGGAATTCACGACAGCGCTCGCCGAGCGATGCGGTTTCAAAATAATTGAGGCAAAACGCTTCGAATGGCGAATGTACTTCTCGACGAGCGAAGCTTTTTTTCGCCATCCACTCATAGCCACTTCGTTCGCACCGGCCTGGGAGGAATGCATTCCAGAGGACAAACGGGATGATCTGTTTCGCAACGTATCGGCAAAAATGGACGACTACGCAATAGCTCGCGGACGGCTCAGCATGGACGTGCCATACGCGCTAATCGAAGCCAGAAAGAATAATTCGAGATAAGATTTTTATTCGAAAAAACAGCTTTAACAAATATACGTACAATGTCTTTATCTGAGTGTGTCGAAATTGTATTCCTTGGGCAGTGGGGCTTGCCCCACTGTGGTAGATCAACAAATCCCCCAACCCCCTGTTCCAAAGCAGGGCTAAAGAAAATGGCTCTATGATGTTTTGTATGGTTAACAAAGCACTTGATACAGAACGTTTCCAAAGGTTAATGCCACTGAATCTTGATCTATTCTCATAACGTATTTTTTGAAACCTTCGGAAGGGTTAGAAAAATGCAATCTTTAGCAGATTTCTCTACTGTTGTGCATTTGCACGGCGTGCCCTACCCTTACAATATTCATTTATATGCTCCACAATAGGACCAAAGGATGAGCGCGGCTGGGTAGGGGTTCAAAATTTTGAACCCGTACAAAAACAAATTGAACCCTACAAAAGAGAAATGCATCATCATCATATGCTGTGGTTAAAATGGGGTTCAAAATTTTGAACCCCTACTATCCCACACTAAACGTTATAGACCCAAATAATCACGTATAACACTGATATTATTAGAGATGGTGTCATGCACAAATCCACTGGTTAACCCGTTGGATGGCACAGAGATACTTTTTAACCAGCTCCAAAAAGTAACAATTTTGGTTTTAATTCGTATTATAGATATGAATTTTAAATGGAATATTTTCTAACTATCAGGACATTCAAATGAACAGGTTGTACTCAGCTTTTTTGCTTTGTTTAGTGCTTGGATTCTTCTTTTCCAACGCGAAGGCAGACGTATGGGAGAAGTATTGCTCGTCGCCAGAGGGCGCGGTAATAGTGGGAATCCAGGGTGACGCCGCAAATGGACTCGGTGTGGTAACGTACTCCAAAACTTTTATCCAAAGCGCGACGGACGCCGTCTGGTCTTTTGCGGGCAACGCTGACCTCGACGAAGGGAAACCGTACTTTTACGTCGGAGATGGGTTTATGTATTCGCTCTTCGAACAAAAATTGAACCAGGTCAGTTTATTTACAAAAGCGACTGTTAGCGTTGACTTGCCCCAGGGCGTTTCGACCTCCGACGTGAAACGCATCGCAGCGAAGGGCGCGAAATGCGCCATTTGGTGCGCGGGCGATGCTTCGTCGATTCGCTACATTTATGATTATTCCACAAAGACATGGTCCGAACCGAAAACCTATGACTATAATTACTACGATGTATATGTGAGCCAGGGCGGTATCGTTTGGAGGAACTCATATGGCGAATTTGGGTTCGACCATCGGAAATCGACCGATCTGGGCGAGTCATGGTCGGATTTATTCACGAATGTATCCAACGATATTTTCGTTGACCACCTTGGAAATCAATACACTTACTTCGAAGGGGTTGCTACCAAGATTGACAATTCCGGCAACAAAATCGAAGATTTCCCATTCTTGCAGAACGAGACTCCGGAATCCATTGAAACCTTCCGGGATTCCAAATTACTTGTTCAATACTCAAACAGCATCGTTGTCATCGATATCGCCTCGAAGACGCCTATCGATACAATAGAATTCGATCCACTAACCGACGGCAGATTAGTTGGTTTGGCTATTGTTGGCAAAGATTTGTACGTTGGGACAAGCAACAGCGTTTTTATATACTATGATTTAGCTACGCTACCTGTGATCGACAAATCTGGGCTGAATGCGGCGATGGGTTTGTACCTTACTCCGTACAAAGGGAAATTGCTTATGAGGTCGGTGGTTGGCTTGTATAGCATCGACCAATTGGGCGCAGTGAAACTTTCGGGTGCTATGTCCAATATGGAGAATCCTTCGGGCAGGGATATGGTCGTTACCTCGGACAGTAAGATTTATCTTATCGACAGAATGTTACGCAAACTCATGTGCTCCACGAATGACGGACAAAACTGGCAAGAGATTGTCCTTCCTTCCGGCGACGTTGCTGATTATATTACAGAAATCCAACCCGTTGGTCTCGTCGTCGGAACTGCAACCGGCAACAAAATCTATTCAATAGCGTCCGGTTCGACCACACCAAAGCTAATCGCAACAATTAACTATCCGGAGAATTTGGAATTCCAATTTATAAAATTGTTCGGGTCCACCGTTGTTGTAGTTACTGACCAATTAATCTTCAGATCGATTGATATGGGCTCAAATTGGACCGGTACGCCGTCCACCGTATTCTCCACCGTGTCCGACATGTTCTCGATGGGCGAAGGAATCATATGGTTGGCATCCCAAGGTAAATTCTACGAATCGACAGACGATGGCGAAAGCTGGACAGAAATTTCCGAGGAGTATAATTTCCTCTATCCGCTCCAATTGCCCGACAAGAGTATTATGTTTGCCCATGCAACCACATACGATACATATATCATCCATCCGGACAAATCAATAACCAAGTTCGCATATCCGGCGCCGGATAAATTTATTTCCTCGCTTTGCCTCTTCGAGGGATACGTTTACGCAACAACAATCGGCGGCGAAATCTATAGATTTCCGTATTCGGTCCTTCCCGCCGAGGAGCAACCCGCATGGGAGCAAGTCTCGGCCTTCCCCGTTCCGGCATCGGAATTGGTTACAATCTCGCTTGGCGGCGCTTCGGCCGGCGATGCAATAATCGAAGTCTTCAATTCCTTGGGCGAAAAGCAAAACGTCAGATTCGCAATCGAGGGCAACGAAGCCAAACTGAACGTTGCCAGCCTGCCCCAAGGCGTTTACACAGCAAGAATAATGAACCAGCCCAATGCAACAACGACAAAATTCGTGATTGCAAGGTAACACCGGCGTTCATCGCATAACTCGAAAAAAAGGGATACGGCTTGGTGGCTGTATCCCTTTTGTATTTTTGATAGCGTGGAGAGAATCAATCGGTTGGTTGTTGCGCCGTCCCACCACCAGCCAATTGCCCGCAGGCGGCGTTGATATCGTCTCCGGCGGAGGCGCGAACGAAGGCATTGACGCCGAGCGCGCGAAGGTCATCGGCGAATTTACGTACCGAATCGTTCGTCGAGGGCCGCAATTCCGATGCGACGCCTTCGGGATTGGTGAAGGAGATGTCGTGGTAATGGATAAGGTTCACTTTCGAGGGCACACGCCGGCAAATACGCGCCAGCCGAGACACATCCTCGTGGGTATCATTAAGGCCCTCGAAGAGTATGTATTCGTAGGTGATCGGCAGCCCGGAAGCATTGTAATACACTTCGGCAGACGAGATTAATTCATTGATGGGCCATTTCTCCGAAGCAGGAATGATTTTCCTTCGTACAGCGTCCGTTGGGGCGTGGAGCGAAATTGCCAATTTGACATGAGGATATTCTTCGGCCAAACGAAGCACTCCCGAAACGACTCCCGAAGTGGAGATCGTGATTTTTCGCTTGGACATTATTGTGTTTTCGCAGATGATGCGAAGGGATTTGATGACGTTGTCCAGATTCAGCATCGGTTCGCCCATGCCCATGAACACGATATTCGTAATCTTGCAGTCAAGCTCGCGTTCGGCAGTGATTAATTGGCTTATGATCTCTTCGGTGCTGAGGTTCCTTTTGAATTGCAGCTTTCCGGTGGCGCAGAATGCACAATCGAATCCGCAACCGACCTGCGTCGAGACGCAAAGAGTGCGCCGGGCCTCGTCCGAACGATTCTCCGGTATCATCACGGTCTCGAAATGCAGCCCGTCGGCAGTTTCCAAGAGCAATTTGGTGGTGCCGTCCTTGCTCGTTTGGCGCGAGACAGGTTTGAGCGAATTGAGGAGGAACTTTTCCTCCAGGCTGGACCTTACGTTGAGCGGCAAAGTGGAAATTTCGGAAAGGCAACTAACTCTATTGTCGAAGATTGCTTTTTGGATCTGCCGCGAACGGTATTTTGGCAATCCGAGCTTTTCGACAGCGCCGGACAATTCATCAAATAGCAAGCCATAAACGGGTAACCTGTTCAATAAGCACTCCAAATTAATCTTACACACCCTTTTTGTGAATTACCAAAAAATTGAAACCTCTGCGGAACGATTTCCGAAGTGTGCTTTGGGGGCGCTTGCCAATGGCCTGTAGAACTCTTGGGCCTGATGCGAGCAAATCCACTATTTCAATTCTTGGCCGGAAACCCTTTCGATTCTTTGCTGCGAGGCGCGAGTGATTAGATTTCCAATTCATATACTTAAACAAAGATAGTAAAATGATTTGAAAAAAAAAATAAATAATAAATTATATTATTTATTTCTCAAAAAAAATGTTTCATAGGACACATCATTTGCCTCCGATTTGCAATTTTGGAATATGGCTGCCCAGGAAATTTCGAATAACGCCGAGCCAATTGGCTTTAATAATCTGCTCTATCTTGTCGCACTATAACGCTTTATGGTGGTTTTATAGCCCAAGTCCTCTTCCAAACACTCATCCGATAGTTAAAGAATTATGAGAAAATTTCGAATGACAATTTACCGGAGTCATTGGATGAGTCCCCAAGCAAAATATTGCGAGCAAATTTTATCTAACTTAGCAGATATGCGGGATCAACCATAGAATTCGATGAGAGTTAGAAAAGAGTAAATATCGTTCAGCATCTTCTGCGAATCGTAGGGGCACGGCACGCCGTGCACTGGTAGCCGGTTAGAATAGAACGGGATTGTATTATACCCACATGTGTATTTCATTATGTCCTATATAAATCATATTCTCGAACGGGTTTGGAACCCGCCCCTACACCTCTTTCTACTTGCTACTTTTACCTTTTTACCTGCAACTATTTTCACTACATCATCACATCTTCACATCAGCTTATCAACTAATCTTCTGGGCACCTTTTACTTTTTCTTTTGTATATTGCTTGTTGATTGGTTTGTCAGATTTGGATAATATATGAAGGTACCGATAGCGTTAGTCGATTGCAATAATTTCTATGCCTCTTGCGAAAGGGTTTTCAACCCAAAGCTCGCAGGCAAGCCAATTATTGTGCTTTCGAACAACGACGGAATGATCGTTGCCCGCTCGAACGAAGCCAAAGCTCTCGGTATTAAAATGGGCGAGCCACTCTTCAAAGTGAAGAGAATCGTCGATCAGTACGGCGTTTTCGTCTTTAGCTCGAACTACACACTCTACGGCGATATGTCCATGCGCGTGATGCGGACGCTCGAGCGGTTCGCGCCCGAAGTCGAGATCTATTCAATCGACGAAGCCTTCCTGAACTTCCACGGCGTGGAGCGCAAAGGGCTTACCGAATATTGCCGCAAAATTCGCGAGACAGTCTTTCAGTGGACGGGGATTCCCGTTTCTATCGGTGTCGCCGAAACGAAAACTCTGGCCAAACTGGCCAACCGATACGCAAAAAAGCATCCCGAAACCGGTGGCGTTTTGAACTTGATCGACTATGAGAATATCGATTCATATTTGGAGCAAACCGATACTGCGGACATTTGGGGCATCGGCCGCCAATACACAAAGGCTCTGTGGGCGCGGGGCATCACCAATGCGCTCGAATTCGCCCACGCGAACAGCAAATGGGTGCGAAAGCGCTGCACCGTCATGGGACTGCGCACCCAGCAGGAGCTGCTCGGCCGGCCTTGCATATCGATAGACCACGCACCGAGGCCGAAAAAGTCGATCGTATGCTCGCGATCTTTCGGGGCGGTTACGTCGGACAAGCAACACATCAAAGAAGCTGTTGCATACTTCGCATCGCTTGCCGCACAGAAACTGCGCAAACAGAAATCAGGCGCCACGCTCCTGACCGTCTTCCTGCGTACAAACCCGTTCCGGGACGCACCGCAATACCACAACGGCGCGCTCGTGCAGCTCCCCGTGCCGACGGATTCGACATCGGAACTGATAAAATATGCCGAACAGGGCGTCGAACAGATATTCCGCGAGGGTTTCGAATACCACAAAGTGGGTGTACTGCTGGCCGGATTCGTGCCGATCGACCGATCGCAGCTTCAGATATTCGAACCGGAGGACAGGGCACGCATGGCCGTCGTGAGCGAAACAATGGACAAAATCAACAAAGATTTCGGCGCAAATACGGTTTTCTTCGCTGCCGCCGGCACTCGCAGGAATTGGAGCATGAAGCGCGAAAAGAAATCCCCGCACTACACCACCGACTGGGACGACCTGCCGCAAGTCAAAGCCGGCGAACAATCGGGCGAATCCGCTACTGGCAAGTAGTATAATCTATTGCTATCAAACAAAAAGTTTAGTTTTTTCAATAATACCTTTTAGATTTGTAAAGTTGGAAAACAGTTTTTCGAGGGAAAAATGAAAAAGATTATTATACTCGTATTGTCGTTAGTTATTGCAAGCTCTGCCGTGCTTTCGGCCAAGGATTTTCGCATCATCGAAACCAAACAGGGCACCTCGATGGTAGCCGGCCACGCAATGGTGCGTCTGAAAGAAATGCCTTCTGGCGGTTCGGCCCAAAGCGCTTCGTGGGACTTTACCATCGTAGAGCCGCTGCTTTCGGCCAC
This sequence comes from uncultured Hyphomicrobiales bacterium, assembly GCA_964610885.1. GTDB lineage: Bacteria > Bacteroidota > Ignavibacteria > Kapaibacteriales > UBA2268 > CAZSWR01. The sequence goes on from CAZSWR010000003.1 coordinate 81,006, forward strand.
GGAAGCCACAGAGGCCAAGCGCACGCTGCGCCCGGCTGTCCTTGCTGCCAATCAATCCGAATTATCGATGCTTGAGGATCGGCTGACTCGGACCTTCGTAGTGGAATTCGACCCCAAAGAAACGCCTGATGAGTTCTGCCACAGAATCGTGGCCGATTGCCCCGACGTCGAATATGCCGAGCCGTGGTATGTGGCCGAAATTCAGTACAGGCCAAATGATAACTTGGTGGATTTCCAGGCTATGCTCGCCAACTGCAAATTCTTCGAGGCTTGGGACATCTACAAAGGCGATCCGTCTATCGTCATTGGCATCAGCGACAATGGCATTGACCAATCGCACGAAGACCTTGCGCCAAATATTGCAATCAATACGGCAGACCCAGTGGACAGCATCGATAACGACGGCAACGGCTTCATTGATGACTACAACGGCTTCAATTTCGCCAACAGTGTGGACCATCAGGGCTACAACAATACATACGTGGAGAACGACCACGGCACAATGACCTCCGGAATCGCCGCCGCCAAGACTAATAACACAAAAGGCATCGCCGGGACAGGCTGTTTCTGCTCATTTTTCCCGATGAAAACAGCAGAATACGACTATCCGAAACGCATCGTTTACGGATACAAATCGCTTCTGTATTCAGCGATTCGCCATTTCAAAGTAGTTAGCTGCAGTTGGGGATTCCCGCTTAAGTATTCGCGTTTCAACCAAGAAATCGTGCGCTACGTGGCCGCAAACGATGTGGCTATTGTGGTCGCCGGCGGAAATGTCCGCTCAGTCATCCTTCAGACTAACTATCCGGCCGGATACACAGACTTGCTCTCCGTCGGCGAGGTGGACCAATCGGATATTATCTCCGGCAGCACCACACTCGGAGCGCATATCAACGTTATGGCTCCCGGCATTGGGGACTATTATACAACTTTCGAAAATGGATATTTGCAAGAAACGATTGGCGGCACTTCTGTGGCGACTCCGGTCGTGGCCGGATTGGTTGCGCTCGTCCGCGGCAAGAATCCGACTCTCAATGCCCTTCAATCCTTGGAAATTGTGCGCCAGGCAACCGACGACATCCGCTCGGTCAATGTGCCCTATGCGGACATTGTCCCGGGCAGGATCAACGCACAGCGCGCCCTCCAGACCGACCCGAACACGATTCCTGGGCTTCGCCCACAGAGCATGCAATTCATCGGGCGCAGTGGCAATCCGGTCGTCCGCTACGACGTCGGGGACACCGTCAGGCTTCGCTTCCAGATGAAGAACCATTTGGCCGCGGCCAAGAATGTGCGTTTCGTGCTTTCTTTTGCTCAGGACGCGAAATCGTCGCTCCAAGCGGTCGAATCCACCGTCGTGGTGCCGAGTATTGCAGCTTCGAGTTTGTTCGATCTGGGCGATTTCAGCTTCGTCCTCAAGAACAGGAGCAGCGACAAGGCTTTCATCCGAGTGGATATTTACGGCGAAAACGGCTACAAAGATTTCTTCTTGATGTCGATTTATCCATACAACGAAATGCGGACGCTTGCGAACAGCACGGTAATGGCTTCGTTCGGCGACCGTGGCAATTTCGGCTACAGCCCTGATTTGTACGAATACGTGGGCGAAGGATTCTCGTATAAAAACATTGGAACCACGCTGGACAAAGGCGGACTATTCGTAACGGCCGATTATACCCAAGCAGTTTCGTCACTCTTCAGCGAAAGAGACGACAACAACGATTTCGCGATCGAAAAGCCTTTCCTGGAGCCTTACGAGAACCAAGCCATATTCACAGACGCCAATGCCTACGAAGAATTCGCAATCGGCGTGCGCGTGCACCAAGACATTAGCATCGGCAGCGATGGCAAGGGCTACGTCAAGATTATTAATCAAATCCAAAACACAGGCATAACCAGAAACCTGCTTGCTGCGTCGTACTATGTGGACTTCGACATGTCAAATGTGGATTCCAACCGCACATCTCTTTTCCCCGAGGCCATTCCCGAATCGTATGCTGCAATGCCCGCCTCGGCCGAGCTTATTGAATCATCCGATCCGGATTGGCCATTCGTGGGCGTGGCTGCATTTGCAGGCAACGAACATCCGGCCCGCGCATTCACGGCCGGCATAGACCGGCGCACAAATTTCTCGATCGATCAATTGTGCGACATCGTGGCCACTGGCAGCAATACCCAATCGGAACTGTGGCGCGACGTAGCAGTAGCGGCCGGCGTTGAGTTCTCCGGCACAATCGAGAAAGACAGCCAGCGCACCTGCGCGGTTTGTTTCGCAGCGGCTGCGACCAAATCCGAACTGGCGGCTTTACTTCAGGATTGCATTTTGTCCGGGACTTATATTTCTGCGCGAGAGGACGCCCCGAGCGCACAAGTGGACTTTGCCGTGCTGCCCCAACCGGCGCAAGCGCATTCATCGCTCGTGATTACGGGCACTGAGGGCGGGCCGGCAAGGCTCGAAGTAATCGACATGCTCGGGAATTCGGCTATCGTGAAGAATGACTTGCAACTCGGCAAAGAATACTCAAACGTCCCATTGGACCTTTCCTCGCTCGCCCCTGGTGTTTATATTTTGAAACTTACGATAAATGGTAATTCATTAGTTAAAAAAATAATATTACAATAAAAGATGAAAAAAAAGTTAACGATTGATAGCTTGATTAATGAAGCCAAAATATTCTCGAATTCGGAATCATTACTCGAAAACAGCGAGCTTTTTGGTATCACAGACGGAAAAGCTGTAGGGACATATATCGAACAAAAGTTTCAAAATCATTTACTATCCAAATATGAACTTGAGATAGGTTCATCAGCATCGGGAATTGACCTGCCTTCTGATGAAATTATGACGGATATAAAAGTAACATCAATCAAACAGCCACAGTCATCGTGTCCATTCAAGGATGCAAGGCAGAAAATATTCGGTTTGGATTACAATTTATTAGTTTTTGTTTATAATAAATCTGACAATACCATTACCAAAACTGCTAAACTAGATTTTTTAAGCTGCATATTCCTGTCCAAGAATAGAACTGCTGACTACACAACCACTTATCGGCTCAGGCAGATGATTGCGGACAAAGCCAACTCGGATGATATTATTTCATATCTTAGAGACAGAAACATCCCGGCAGACGAGATAACTTTGCAGAACTTAGCCGAGGAGATTCTGTTACGTCCCCCGTCCCAAGGTTATCTTACAATATCCAACGCTTTGCAATGGAGATTGCAATATGGCAGGTTGGTATCGCTAAGCGATGAAATCGATGGTGTTATAAGAATTGTTGACAAAGTTGCAAAAAATGATACTAACTGACACAAACATTAATAATATAGCAAAAGAATTCCTGCTTAATTTGGTAAATGCAGAAGCATCAATCGACATGTTGAATGCCGAAATTGAAACCGTTTGCGGAATTCGTGATTTTTTCGCGAACAGCGGCGAGCTTGACGCTTTCCGCCAAACAATTAGCAACAGACAGGAAACGATTCATGATAGAAATAAGGTTGAATATGGCGATTTTCAGACGAATTTGAACCTTGCCCGCTCCGTATGCAGTCAAATTAATCCCCAGAACAACGAGCCTCTTGTCTTGGTAGAGCCAACATGTGGCAAGGGTCATTTTATCATTGCTGCATTAGATACTTACCAATCAATTTGTTCGATAATCGGAATCGAAATCTATCAGCCCTATGTGTGGGAAGCAAAACTTAACATACTTGAATACTTTTTGAAGAATGATCGAAACCGAAAACCATCGATTAGAATCATTCATGCAAATGTTTTCGATTATAGCTTCATCGGTTTGAAAAAAGAATTCAAGTCCTCGAATTTCCTGATAATCGGGAATCCGCCATGGGTTACGAATTCCGGGCTGGGCAAAATTGCGTCAACGAACCTTCCGAAAAAGGTTAATATTAATAAAACAAGTGGGATCGAAGCACTTACCGGAAAAGGGAATTTCGATATTGCCGAAAGCATAGTGCTCCGGCTCATTGATGCGTTTGGCGATTCAAATGCTACGATTGGCCTTTTAGTCAAAAACTCCGTAATAAAGAATTTGATGTATTACCAACACAAAAAGAAATATCCCATTCGCAATATTAAAAAATTCAATATCGATGCGAAAAAGGAATTCGATGTGTCCGTTGGAGCATCTCTTCTATATGCCGAAATAGACAATCAATACAGTTTGCAATGCAGAGAATATGACCTTTATTCGAATCAATACTTGAAGTCCTTCGGTTGGGCCGAGGATAAGTTTATTTCAGACATTGATGAATACTCGAGCAATATCGAAGGAGTATGCCAAATCGAATGGAGGCAAGGCATTAAGCACGACTGCTCAGAAATTATGGATTTCGAGATATTTGGCGATAGATTTACGAACTCGAAGGGAGATGTTTTCGACTTAGAAACCGATTTGGTTTACGGACTGATTAAGAGTTCAGACCTAAAACATAGGGTTGTTGATTCTGTAAGAAAATACACAATTGTAACTCAATCATTCATCGGCCAGGATACGGAGTACTTAGAAAAGAAGTATCCCAAAGTATTCAAATACCTCGATGCGAACAGATCGAGATTCAATTCTCGCAAATCATCCATTTACTCCGGCAAGGCACCTTTTTCGATCTTCGGTATTGGCGATTACTCTTTCAAGCCATATAAAGTTGCAATTTCTGGCTTGTATAAAAAACCGGATTTCTCTTTGATAATGCCCCTCCAATCGAAACCTACGATGCTTGATGACACCTGTTATTTCATCGGTTTCGATATATTGGAATATGCTGTTTTTTCAATGATACTGCTAAATTCCAGTATCACAAAAAAGTTCTTGAACTCGATTGTTTTTCTGGATTCCAAAAGGCCATACACAAAAGATATTTTGATGCGCATTGACCTGTTTGCAATTGCCACACTTATCTCTTTTTCGGAAGTGGAAATTAGCTTTAATCAAATAAAGCATGAGAAATTGTCCGACATCGACATTACTCTTTGGGATAGTTACCTCAGTTCTGTTTTCAGAAATACTAAAAACCAATTAGCTCTATTTGAAACCACATAAATTACTCTCTTATGAAAAAACCGAACGCTCCCGAACGCGCCGTCGGCGGGGAAAAGATAAAAGAAGACGAAATCGAAGCCGCGCTCCGGCCCAAGCACTTCGACGATTTCACGGGCCAACCGAAAATTGTCGAGAACCTGAAGGTGTTCATCAGCGCGGCCAAATCGCGCAAAGAGCCTTTGGACCACGTCCTGCTGACCGGACCGCCGGGACTGGGCAAGACCACGCTCAGCTATATTATCTCCCGCGAAATGGGATCGAATATCAAAATCACTTCAGGCCCCGTGCTGGACAAACCCGGAGACTTGGCCGGCCTGCTGACGAACCTCGACGAGGGCGACGTCCTATTCATCGACGAGATACACCGGCTTTCGCCCGTCGTGGAGGAATACCTATACTCGGCAATGGAAGAGTTCCGTTTAGACATTATGATCGATTCCGGCCCGTCCGCTCGGACGATTCAGCTCAGCCTGCCGCGCTTCACTCTGGTGGGCGCCACCACCCGCGCCGGATTGCTCACCGCGCCGCTTCGGACCCGCTTCGGCATCTTGAACCGCTTGGACTACTACAGCAAAGATGAGCTTTTCAAAGTGGTGCTGCGCTCCGCCGGGCTGCTCGGCGCTCCGATCGACGACGGCGGCGCTGCCGAGATTGCCGGCCGCTCCAGAGGCACCCCCAGAATTGCGAACCGATTGCTGCGCCGCACTCGGGACTTCGCCACCGTCAAAGGGAACGGTACAATTACCGAAGAGATTGCCAAGATGGCCCTGACCGCGCTCGACGTGGACGAATTCGGACTTGACGAAATGGACAAACGCATACTGCTGGCCATAATGGAGAAATTCGACGGCGGGCCGGTCGGAGTCAATACAATCGCCGTGGCCGTGGGCGAGGAACCCGGCACAATCGAAGAGGTTTACGAACCCTTCCTGATCCAGCAGGGCTTCCTGAAACGCACACCCCGCGGGCGAATGGCCACCGAACAGTGCTACCGCCATTTCGGATTGGACAGGGCGCGCCCCGAAGGGCTTTTCGATTGATTTGCCCGGAATGGTTTGAAATACTTTCGAGAGATGGATAATTCAGAATAATATTAAATTATAAAGAATTCTCTTTTTCGAAATGATACAAAATGTGAGGGGCTGTCTCAAAAGTCCGAAAAACTGTTTTTGGTCATGTTGAACGAAGTGAAACATCCATTATTAGCAAGGACTTATGAGTGGCATGGATTCTTCACTTCGTTCAGAATGACCCTTTTGAGACAGCCCCCTACATAGAGCAAAACCACGATTCTCTTGATCGGATGAGTTTTTGATATCAAAATTCGTTGTTGAGTTTGGGTTAGTACCCACACAAAACTTTATTGAACCATATTTTCATGTAGTAGTTCGCAATTTGCAATAATAAATCGGGGAGGGATACTCGCATGGCACGAGATATAAGATTTGCAGACCTAATGACGGACCTGCTGATCGAGCAGAAGAAAACCAACGAATTGCTTACCGTTCTGAACCAAACGATTATCACCGTGGCCGAAAGGCTCCAGCGCGTCGAAAAGGACGGCACGCGCCACACCACAGAACTGGGCGACTTGCGCAATTCGATGATCGAACTGGCATCGAAAATCGTGAAGAAGGATATTAAGTAAACAGTTGATGTGGCGGTCACCCGATTATTCCGCCATAATTTCTCGATTCAAAAGCGCTTAGTGCAGGCCCGAAACTCAGGCTGCTTTGGCGATTGGTTTGCGGAATACTCCTTCGATCCGGCCTATCGATACAGCTGCCAAAGTCGATGCGTGCCAAATCAGCAGAAATATTTTTATATTTTTCCACATTTAGTTTTTATTTATTAACATTTTATTTTAATTTCGTATGATTTGAAAATTATACCATAATTATTGTTTTACCGACAGCGGCACTACATTGTTAAATATATACGAGATTTCTATATGATAGTATTTGGTACAGATGGCTGGAGAGGCTTGATAGCCCGCGATTTTAACTTCGATAACTTGCACTTGGTTGCCTTGGCGACCGCCCGTTTGGTCAAGAAACTCGAAAAAGACAATCCGACGATTGTCGTCGGCTACGATACACGATTCCTCTCGAAGGAATTCGCTCACGAAACAGCGCAAATCCTCGCATGGCAGGGCGTTACGGTGCACCTCTGCGACAATATTTCATCGACGCCACAGGTATCGTACCATACGAAACAGAAAAATGCACAGCTCGGCGTCGTTATAACCGCCAGCCACAATCCGCCAGAGTACAACGGCTACAAACTCAAAGCCCATTTCGGCGGCCCGGCAGCGCCCGAGCAAATCGCACAACTCGAAATGGAACTCAAGAAAGTCTCGGCACGCCCGCCGCAGATGAATTTCAAGCCGATGGAGCACTACCTGAACAACAAAAAGATACGCCTCTTCGACGCGAAAGAGCCTTATGTCCGTTATATCAAAAAGAAAATTGATATCGAAGCAATTAAAAAGGCCGATTTCAAAATCCTTTACGACCCGATGTATGGCGCCGGAATCGACACCATGCGCATGTTGCTCCCGGCCGATGAGATTCACGGGATCCATAATCCTTCGTTCGGCGAACTGGGCCACCCGGAACCAATCGGCGAATGCCTCACGGAGCTGATCAACAAAGTCCGCAACGGCGGCTACGACATTGGTATCGCAACCGATGGCGACGCAGACCGCATCGGCTTGGTCGATAACGAAGGCACATTCGTGGATTCGCACCGCATCTTTATGATCCTGCTCAAACACCTCTACGAAAAGAAGAAAAAACGCGGCGCCGTTGCCAAAACGGTTTCGCTCACCTCGATGGTGGACGCATACTGCGAGAAAAAAGGAATTCCTCTGCACGAGACTCCTGTCGGGTTCAAACACATCGCCAAGCTGATGATCGAAGAGAAAATCATCGTCGGCGGCGAGGAATCGGGCGGCCTCAGCACTATACTCCACATCCCCGAACGCGACGGCCTTTTCAATGCTTTCCTGATACTCGAAATCATGGCCACCGAAAAGAAATCGCTCAAGGAACTCTGCAAAGAGCTTGACGAAGAATTCGGGCCGCACCGCTACGCCCGCCGCGACGTGCGCGTTACGCCCCAGCTGAAGAAACAAATCCTCTCGGCCTGCGAAAAGACTCCGAAGCAACTCGGCCGCCACACAGTCATCGGCACTAACCACCGCGACGGCTTCAAATTCTTCGTCGACAAAGGCTGGCTGCTGATTCGCGCCTCCGGTACCGAACCGCTCGTCCGCTTCTATGCCGAGGCAGACACCACAGGAAACGTGAACGAACTGCTTGACGAAGGCCTGAAACTCGGGAAGAAGTAAATCAGTTTCTTACGTGAAATATTTGAACAAAAAGAGCATTTGCCGGAAGTCAAGTGCTCTTTTTTTAGGCGCAGCTAAAATTCTGCATTGTTTTGTTCGTCTTATATATTATTATTTGCAGTAAAGTAAGTGTGTTTGTACTGCATTCGATTAGAAGGAGTTGCCAAATGAGCTATCAAAATGTTGATTATTTCCAGATAGATGAGCTATACTCGCCGGAGGAAATATTAGTGCGCGACACGGTTCGCGAATTTGTTGACAACGAAGTGCTACCCATCATCGAGGACAGGTTCGAGCGGGCCGCACCGCCCACAGAACTTCTGCCGAAAATGGCCGAGCTTGGGCTGTTCGGCATCACCCTGCCGGAGGAATACGGCGGCGCCGGAGCAAACTACACATGCTATGGGCTGGCCATGCAAGAGCTGGAGCGCGGGGACTCGGCGATTCGTTCGGCCGCGTCAGTGCAGAATTCGCTCGTCATGTTCCCAATCTTTGAGTATGGATCCGAAGAAATCAAGAGGAAATGGCTCCCACGCTTGGCTGCGGGCACCGCAATCGGTTGCTTCGGGCTGACGGAGCCGGACTTCGGGTCGAACCCGTCGGGCATGGCTACGACCGCCCGCAAGACCGACAGCGGATACCTGCTGAACGGTGCGAAAATGTGGATCACGAACGGCACAATTGCCGACGTCGCTGTGGTATGGGCCAAACTCGATGGCCAAGTGCGCGGCTTTTTGGTCGAGAAGGGCACCAAGGGCTTCACTGCGCCGGAAATGCACGGCAAGCACTCGCTCCGCGCATCGGTAACGTCCGAACTGATACTTCAGGACGTCGAAGTGCCCGAGGAGAATATCCTGAACGTCAGCGGACTACGCGGCCCGCTGAGCTGCCTGACGAACGCAAGGTATGGCATCGCTTGGGGAGTGATCGGCTCGGCCATTGCGGTTTACGAATCCGCTCTCGACTACGCGAAAAGCCGCATCCAGTTCGGCCGGCCAATCGCCGGATTCCAACTGACGCAAGACAAATTGGTGCGAATGCTGAACGAGATCACGAAAGCCCAACTCGTTGCCTACAGGCTCGGGCGTCTCAAAGACGACCACCGCGAGCGCTTCCAGCAGGTCTCGTTCGCCAAGAGGAACAACGTGGAAATGGCCCTGAATTGCGCGCATACAGCCCGCGAGATCTTGGGCGCGAACGGTATCTCGAACGAGTACCCGATCATGCGCCACGCAGCGAATTTGGAATCCGTCAAGACATACGAAGGCACTCACGAGATACACACGCTAATCGTCGGGCAGGACATAACCGGAATCGCGGCATATAGTTAGAGCTGGGCAGGTTAGGCTGCAAATCTTTGCGTGATATCCTCTTCCGATGACTTTTGGAATTTCATCTATAATTGAGATTGTTACGTTTGTAGTCATCGGATGGGTTGATTAGCAGATGTGATGATATGATGTAGGGGCGGGTTCATAACCCGCCCGAGGATATGATTTATATAGTACAATATAAGATTTTCAGGCGAGTTTAAAACAATTCCGAGGGCACGGCGTGCCGTGCCCCTACGATCTCAATACCACTAAGAACTTTATCAAAATTCCCTAACCTTGATTGCCAACGGAAATCCAAACCTGAAAAACGACCTTTTTATCTTATGTACTGTATGAGTGAATAAGGTTGGATTCGATGATAAGGTTGTTGTATTACAAAACAATTTATATAAAGTATTATATAAAATATACGCATAATTTTGCTTGGAAGACTCATCCGATGACTTTTGGATTTTCATTCGTAATTGAGTTTGTTACGTTGGTATTCATCGGATGAGTTGATGAGCTGATGTGGTAATGTGCTGATTACTCGTAAGTCGCGCTACGAGAAGGAAATACCACCCACGTATTAACCAGATGTGCCACACTTCCGAAGTGTGGCACATCTTCCTACTTGCAACTTTTACCTTTCTACTTGCAACAATTTTCACCACATCATCTCATCATCACATCAACACATCATCACATCATCTAATCGTCGTATCATTATTATAATAAAAAACCCCTAACCGAGAGCGGAAAGGGGCTTGAGAAGAATTGGATTTATATAGTGTTTATTCCGGTACCTCGATTGCCACGACGTTCGTGAATTCTTTGTATTTAATTGTCATCTTGAAGGCATCGCCGGGGCTTTTCGATTTGATGATTCTGTTCAGGTCCGCCACCGAACCGACATCTTCGCCGGCTGCTTTCGTGATAACTCCGCCGGGGTTCATACCACGGCGGGCAGCATTGCCGTAGCGATCTACTTTCGAGATATAGGCTCCGCGTTCGATTCCGAGTTTCTCGCCTATGTCTTTTTTCAGTGGTTCGACTGTGAATCCGAGTTTCTCGAACGAAACGGGCTTGTCTGTGTCCACGTCTCCGCCGGATTTGGCTCCGCCATTGGACGAACCGGCCAATTCGGCATCTTCGGGGCGCATTTCGAGTTTGACATCTTTTGTGATGACTTTCTTATCTCGCGAAATTGTAAGCGTAACTGTTTCGCCGGGGCGTTTGAGCGCGATTGCGGCTTGGAATTCGTTCGACGAGTTAATCGTCTTGCCGTTCAGCTCGTATATATAGTCTCCTGCTTCGATTCCGGCCTTTTCGGCGGGCGAATCCTTGACCACTTCGGCCACTTTCACGCCCTTGACTTCGCTGAGGCCTTCGGCTTTTGCATCGGTTTTGTCCACGTTTTGCATTTTAATGCCGACGTATGCACGCATCACTTTGCCGTTTTGGATCAGGTCCATTGCGACTTGTTTGACCATGTCCACAGGGATTGCGAACCCATAGCCTATGTACGAACCGGTACGAGTAGCGATTGCGGAGTTAATGCCTACGAGGCTTCCCTCCAGGTTGTATAGACCACCGCCGCTATTGCCCGGGTTGATTGCAGCATCGGTTTGGATGAAGTTTTCGATGTTGAATCCGCTTTTCTTGGATGGTAGGTTCAATCCGCCGCGTCCGATTGCGCTGACGATGCCGGCGGTAACCGTGGAATTCAGCCCCAGAGGGTTGCCAACGGCGATAACGGATTCGCCGACTTTAACAGTTTCCATATCGGCGAAATGAGCCACTGTGAGGCCTTCGGCTTCGATTTTGATCACTGCCAGGTCGGTCGTGGGGTCGGTGCCGATTAGCTTTGCAGTATATTCTTTTTTGTCGTTGGTGGTAACGGTAATTTTGCTGGCGTCCTCGACGACGTGGTTATTTGTAACGATGTATCCGTCGGAGGAGATAATGACGCCCGATCCGGCTCCGGTTTGGGGTTGGGACCCCGAATCGTCATTGCCGCCGTATGGGCTGCCGAAGAAGCGGAAAAACTCCTGGAATTCGTCAGGGATTTGGCCTGAGTTTGATTTCTTTCGGTCGATTTCCACGCTGATGCTGACCACAGTCGGAATAACCGCTTCGCTGGCTGCGACCATTGCTTGGTTAAGTGCCTTGATGTTCTCGTTCAAAACCACCGGTGGCCGAGCCGCCCCAATATCGCCTGCTGTCAGGTTGTGCAGAAAGCCTGTCGCGGCAGCGTAAGTGATTAAAGCGCCGATCAATACTCCGAGTGAAGTAAGTCCGATTGTTTTTGAGATCCGTTTTTGCATATTTTCCTCACTTGTTATTATAATATAAAATTATAAAAAACCTGCAAACATATAACGATGTTAAAGTGTAAAAAGTTTGTCGAAAAGTTACAAAAAAATTTTAAAAATATTTCGGTCCATAATTTTTGGCTGTTTCCATACCATTCATCCGATGAATTTCAACTCCTATAAAAATGTATGGGCGGGTTCCAAATACGTTTATGATGTTTGCTGATGCTGAATAAATCAAGTTTTTTTGTCCGATTGTCATTACTTTAACAATAAAAATATTATTAAAATTTTATTTACCAGATTGCGTCTTGAAATATACTATGATCGCGCAGTAGCGATTCCGGGATAAACACTTGAAATATTAAATAATTAAGCAGTTACCAAGGCATCTGTTAAATTTCTGACAATAACTTTGGAATGCGAATATTCTTTATAGAATAGAAAGTTTTTCATAATCGTGCCGATAAATTTATCGGTATCATTGATACATTGAATTTTTGAAGAATTGGTTAGACTCCTGCCGAATAGGAGTTATTATGGGAGAGGTAATGGACAACACGGATATAGCAAAGCTCGGAGACGATAAGCCGTTGATTTTGATAGTCGATGACATACCGGAGAACCTCCAAGTGCTTAGCGAAACACTTCTAATCTATGGTTACGAAGTGATTCAGGCGTCCAATGGCGAAACCGCCATACAGTTGGCTGCTTCGCGCCGTCCCGACCTGATTCTTCTCGATATTCTCATGCCCGGCATGAACGGATACGAGGTCTGCACACGGCTCAAATCCGATCCAGAACTGAACCATATACCTATAATATTCCTCTCGGCCAAGGTGGAAATCGAAGACATCATCCAGGGCTTTAGCGTGGGCGGTTCGGACTATGTGGCCAAACCGTTCAACATACACGAAGTCGTGGCCCGGGTGGCCACACACGTCAAGTTGAAAAGAGTTATCGAAAGCAACAATCGAATAATCGAACAGCTGAAGGCCAAGAACGAAGAATTGAATCTGGCCGAACAAAAGCTAATCGAAACCAACGCCAGCAAGGACAAATATTTTTCCATACTCGCCCACGACCTGCGCAACCCATTCCAAGGATTCATGGGGCTGACGGACGTGCTGATTAGCGAGCTGGACAGCCTTAGCGCGGGCGACATAAAGGAAATGGCAGGCGCACTGCACATTTCAGCAATGAAGGTATATAACCTTCTCGAGAACCTGCTATCTTGGTCTCGCATCCAATTGGGGCGCTTCGAGTTCTCGCCCGAAAGGATCGATTTGCATCAGATCGTAAACCTAAACAAACAACTTTACTCTGAGAACGCAGGGAATAAAAGTATTACAATTACTAATGAAATTAGTGCTGGTATTTTCGTCCGTGCAGACAGGAATATGCTCGACACTATTCTGAGGAACCTCTTCTCGAATGCGATAAAATTCTGCAACGAAGGGGGAAATATTCACATTTCGGCTTCAGACCGAGATTTTATGGTCGAAATACTATTTTCCGACGACGGCATCGGCATGGGTCAAGACATGATCTCCGATGCTTTCAAACTTGACAAAACAATCGTTCGCAATGGTACTTCCAACGAGCTTGGCACAGGGCTTGGACTTATACTAATGAAAGAATTGATCGAAAAGAACGGCGGGAAGATACGGCTCGAATCGGAAACTAACAAAGGAACAACGTTCCACATATTGTTGCAAAAAAACTAACAATTAATATTTAGATCTCTTGAAAGGTGCTTTATGGCAAGTTATGACGACAAACAGGACTACGAAAACGAATACTTGGAAGACGAACTTGATTCGCAGAAGGATAAGTACATTACGTTTATGCTCGAACAGGAAGAATATGCGATCGAAATAATGTATGTTACGGAAATCGTGGGCCTACAGAAAATAACGATATTGCCCGATATGCCCGAATTCATCAAGGGCGTAATAAATCTTCGCGGCAATGTCATCCCAATTATCAGCGTGCGCCGCCGCTTCCGCATGGAAGAAATTCCATTCGACGAGCGGACTTGTATCATTGTCGTTACAATCGACCAATCCTCGGTCGGGCTTATCGTTGACGAAGTCTCCGAAGTGCTCGACATCCCCAGCGAAAAGGTGGACCCCGCGCCCAAGACAGGACGTTCGCAGAACCGGTACATCAAGGGCATTGGCAAAGTGGGCGACAACGTAAAGATAATTCTCAGCCTGGACCGCATGCTCTCCGAAGAGGAGATGGCAGGCTTGGCGGAATTTGCTTAAGAATATAAGACTTTAGAACATTTTAATATAATATATATAAAAAAAAGAGGGCAATTTAATGAAAATCGGTACAAAACTTCTAAGTGGATTTTTGATTGTGCTTGGGCTTATGGCTGTGATAGTCGTCCTTGCATTAGTCAATTTCTCCAGTGCCAGCACAGCGTTCGACGACACTGTGAACGACAAGAACCCCAAGGTAAGGGCTTGCAATACTATTATACTGAACCTGACCCGCACGCTGAAACTTTCTCGCGACGTCATACTCGAGAAAGATGCAACGAAGTTGCAAAAAATCAACGACGAACGCCAAGAAATCACAAAAACCAACTCGAAACTGTTCGCGTTCTTGGATTCGGCAATCGCCGTCCCTGCTAACAAACAAATATTGGCACAGTTGCAAGAAAAGCGCAAAGCTTTCAATACAACTCTGCCCAAAGTCTATGAACTGGTAGATCAGAAAAAGAATGAGGAAGCATACGCTATTCTTTCGAACGAGTTAGACCCGCAGACGCTTGAATACTCCGCCAAAGCGACCGAACTCATCAATGCCCTGGAAAAGGCAATGAAGACGTCTTCGGACAGTGCAATTGGTTCGATTAGCTCTGCCCGCATGCTCATACTCATCGTCGGCATCATTGCCATTCTCGCCGGTATTGCTATCGCTCTGTACATCTCCAGAAGCATCACCAAACCGATTTCAGACTCGATGAATGCCGCCCAAAACCTCTCCGTTGGCGAAATGAATATTGAACTGGATACATCGAAACGCGACGAAACCGGCCAATTGATGATTTCTATGAAGACTATGGCAGACACTATCAAAAAACTTGTTTCCGATATCAATCAGCTTTCCTCCAGTGCAATAGCCGGAAAATTGGACGCTCGCGCCGATTCTACACGCTACGAAGGCGAATATAAAGTCTTGGTTGACGGTATTAACTCGACGCTCGATGCTGTTATCGGCCCGCTCAATATTACCGCCGAATATGTCGATCGCATTTCCAAAGGTGATATTCCCAAGAAAATCACAGACGATTATAAAGGAGATTTCAACGAAATCAAGAATAATTTAAATTCATGTATTGATGCTGTAAATCTATTAGTAAAAGATGCCAAAATGCTATCTAATGCCGCAATTGAGGGTAAATTAGATACTAGGGCTGATGCAACTCAACATCATGGAGATTTTAGATCCATTGTTGAAGGTGTAAATGAAACCTTGGATGCGGTTATTGGACCATTAAATATTGCAGCAGAGTATATCGATCGCATTGCCAAAGGCGACATACCGAAGAAAATTGTTGATGATTACAAAGGCGATTTCAACGAGATTAAAAACAATATCAACACTCTTATCGATGCCCTTAACTTCTTGAATACAGACATTATCAAATGTGTTGATGCAACAATCAAGGGAGATTTGAACGCACGAGCAGACATCTCGAAGCATCAGGGCGATTGGGCCGATATGGTCAAAGGCGTCAACAACCTTATGGGCGCCGTTGCCGCTCCGATCAACGAAGTGAAGACTATGCTCGTAAAGATAGCCGTAAACGACTATACAATGACGATCCGCACCGAATACACTGGCATTTGGAACGAATTGAAAGTGGCCGCTAACGAAACAATCGCGCGCCTTACAAATGTCATTTCGCTATTAAATGATGTAAGCGAAGGTAATCTGGTTCGTTTGGAAGAAATAAAAAAAATTGGCAGACGCTCCGAAAATGATGAACTTTTGCCTTCAATGACTACTACAATGCAAACAATACAAGATCTTGTCAGCGATGCCAATATGCTCGCCGAATCCGCCGTGGAAGGCAAACTCAATGTGCGTGCCGATGCTTCGAAACACAAAGGAGATTATCGCTCCATAATCGAAGGCTTTAATAGAACTCTTGATATCGTTATCGAACCGATCAACGAAACAATTGGTATTATGCAATCTATGGCCGACGGAGACCTTACGAAAAACATGCTTGGCAACTACAAAGGCGACACTCTGAGGCTCAAGAATGCCACGAACGAATCGATTCAATCAATTGCACAACTCATGAACCAAGTCCGCACGACGGTAGAGGAAGTGAACCGCGGCGCAATGCAAGTCTCGGACGCTTCGACTGCGCTTTCGCAAGGCGCCACAGAGCAGGCAGCCTCGCTGGAGGAAATCACCAGTTCGATGACCGAAATCGGCGGGCAAACCCGAACAAATGCAGAAAATGCCAACCAAGCAAACACTCTTTCGTCCGATGCCCGCGAAGCAGCAGACAAGGGCAACTCGGAAATGCGCCAGCTGAACGAAGCTATGTCCGAAATCTCGGATTCGAGCAAGAATATTTCGCGCATCATCAAAGTGATCGATGAAATTGCATTCCAAACGAACCTGCTCGCTCTGAACGCAGCCGTCGAGGCCGCCCGCGCCGGACGCCACGGCAAGGGATTCGCTGTGGTCGCCGAGGAAGTGCGGAACCTGGCCGCCCGAAGCGCCACGGCCGCAAAGGAAACATCCGAGATGATCGAAAACTCGATCAAAACGGTCGAACGCGGCTCCGCGCTCACGATCAAGACAGCAGAAGTGCTCGAAGAAATCAAGAACAGCTCGATCAAAGTGGCCGACATCATTGGCGAAATCACTACTTCGTCCAACGAACAGGCCCAGGGCATTGCCCAGATCAACGAGGGCCTGACGCAGATCGACCGCGTAACGCAGACGAACACGGCCAGCGCCGAGGAATCCGCCTCCGCAGCCGAAGAACTCTCCGGCCAAGCAAACCAATTGCGCAAGATGATTGCTCGGTTCAAGCTCAGCCAAAAAGACGAGATGTTCGGCGCCTCGATGGACGACGACTTCAGCGATTTCACAAAGCCGAAAGCCATCCACCGCTCGCGCCCCACTCGCAATGCGCTCCCCGAATCGAATGCGCCGCACCACTCCAGCAAGGTTGACCCCGAGGACATTATCGCCCTCGACGACGACGATTTCGGCAAATTCTAAACTGCGCATTTCGCGTTTCGCATTAATCATCCAAGGATGCTGCCCCTCCAAAAGGCAGCATCCTTTTTTTTGGGGGGATTTGTAGGTAATCCCGAATTGTTCGTTAAAGATCTGACATGTTTGCTATACCCTCATCCCCCGGCCCTTCTCCCGACGGGAGAAGTGAGAATGAAAACGTGTTTTGTTGGAAGTTCCTCGTCGCCCTTTGGGAGAAAGGGATATAGGATTGAGGGTTTTTTCTAACGCACAAATTGGAATAAATCAAAGGGGCTGTCTCAAAAGTGTCATTCTCAAGCGAAGTGAAGAATCCATGGCCTTTCATATGTCCTTGTTAAATATGGATGTTTCACTTCGTTCAACATGAACAAAAACATTTGTTCGGACATCCGAGACAGCCCCTTAGCTCAAAGATACTTATTCAACAGACTGCTAAGAGCCTGTTGAAATAGTAAAAGATTAGCAACAATGGGGCTTGCCCCATT
>CAZSWR010000004.1:0-84609 GCA_964610885.1 uncultured Hyphomicrobiales bacterium
CAAACGCAAAGGCGATCAACCCAGATTTGTAAAACTTTTTCATTGTACCTCCAAATTGTAATAAAACTAATTTTCTACTACCCTACAATCTATTCTTTAGTTTTATTAGGAAGCAACTACGACCCCTCCATGTTTTAATAAACACTTCTTGATCATATCAATCGAAGTTTTTGCGCTTTGTTCTTTATACCGTTCTGAAATCAATAACAATAAATACATACAATTGTTACATATGTTTTTTACTTTTTTTTGGCGATTGAGATTGCGTCTCAAAATTGTCAATGCCATACAATCAACCCTTATCAAACAATACCAATGAGAATAATCCACCGAATCTTTGTAAATTGCGTTTTTTGAAACTAAAGATTCATAGCTATGTGCGGAAGATTTGCCCTCTCGATCAGGACACAAGATATTGAAAAACTTAAACCCGGCTTTGCCGTTAGCGAATCCGAACCGCCGCGGTACAACGTGGCACCGTCGATGCCGATTGCCGCATCGAAGAATGACGGTGCATTCGAATTGTCGTATCTGCGTTGGGGATTGGTGCCATCGTGGGCCGGCGCTGGTCGCGGCATCCCGCCAATCGTCAACGCTCGGACGGAGTCTTTATTCTCGAAGCCAATGTACCGCCGAATCGTCAGGAACCGCAGGGCCTTAGTCTTTGCTACGGCTTATTACGAGTGGAAAAAGATCCCCGGTATCAAGCAAAAGTTTCCTTATGCAATCATGCTCCCCGGCTGCGAACCGTTCACGTTCGCCGCGCTGTGGGACCGAAACCACGGCGACTCGGGCACCGGCGTGGAAAGCTGCGCAATCATAACCGCCCCGGCGAGCGAGGATTTGGAGCACATCCATCCGCGAATGCCCGTGATTATTCCTGCCGAATACCGCGAAATGTGGCTCTCGGACGAACCTATGCCCGACGAGGCAATTGCCGAAATGCTTTCCAACCCCGATGCGCATTTGCTCGAAGCCTTCGAGGTTTCCTCAGCGGTCAACCGTGTGGAAAACGATTCGCCGGATTGCCTTCTGCCAGCCGATCCGTTCGCCGGCAAGGGGAATGGAGCCGAGAGTCTGTTCTAAATAATCATTTTGTCTTGGATATGAATTAGCAAAGCTCCGTTCGGCTCCGAGAAACGTAACTTTGTTTATTCACACTTTTTACTTAATTTTGATTTCTTGGCTTTGATTGCTTCAAGTATTGAATTGAAAATTATGAATTTGAAATTTAGAATAAACTTTACTGTTCCGTTTTTGGTCAGTATCATACTTGGCTTTTTGTTGGTAAAAATATCGGCCGAGTCGTTTTTTTTCGTTCTGGACCAATACTATACTTCAGCAGCAACGATTTTTCGGGTTTTAGTCTCGTCGGTTATTGTCTTTGCTCTGTACAAGCTATTTTTCAAGGACTTCTACGTACGCTCGGAAAGCCCAGAGAATACCAGTATCGACAGATACTATTCCGACATGGTTAAAATCATCATTGGCTGCGTGATATTCATCACAGGATTCTTCTTCCTGCCCCCGATGCTTACCAGCAAATTCGTCGTGCCGAACCTGCTATCTCTTCTCTATTTGCAGTTTTTCTCGCTCTATGCTACCATTCTTGGGCTGTTCATCACCCAATTCATTTATAAATGGCTTTGGGTGCATCGGCATCAGAAGACCAAAAAGCATTTGATGATTTTCAAATACTCGCTTCTGGTAATGATTATCCTCGAGATACCTTTCCATTTCGTATCAATCACAACGGATCAAATCCTCGAAATGGCGTATATATCGACTCCTTTGTCCTTGCTAATGATTTTCGTTGTTGGGCTTTTGTTCTTTACGACGAAGAAAAACATGTGGATACAGGTGTTGCCCCGCCCCCAAAAGCTGAGGTTGATCGCTCTTTCCGCTGCGGGCATGGTGCTTTCGTTGATAATAACCGTTATGTCGTTCCAAAACAAAGGCGAGGGCCGCCTCACTGCTTCGCTCATGGTTATGTATGCGTCGGGGACGATTATTTCTTGGCCGGCCATATTGTCCATTGTGTTTTTCCTTCGGATAACGTTTTCGACAATTGCCTCGTTGCCCACGACGAGGATAGTGGAACGAAGGACTTCCGAGGTCAGCTCGCTGACGTATTTGAACCGGCTTGTGGCCGAAACAATCGATTTCGACAGCCTTATCGATACGGTTACGCAGCTGGCATTCTATTCGTGCGACGCCTCTGCGGCCTGGACAGAAATCTACAAGGGAGACGGATCAATCACTGTTTCGGCTGTGCACAACATAGCGAAGGAAGATATTGAAAGCCTGCACAAAAACTTTGATTACACCGAACTAATCCGCTCTGTGGACAGCCCGCTGTATGTCGATTCCATAAAGGATTACCGCAAATACTATCCTGCCCTGCTCGGGATGAAATTCGCACAAAGCCTCATCGCGATTCCTCTTTTCGCCAATGGCGAGCGTTTGGGCACCTTGGCCGTCTCGCAATCCGAAGAATACGGCTTCGAAGCGGACGACGTCTCCGTACTGACGGCATTCAGCCACAACGTCAACATTGCGCTCGAGAACGCCCGGTTGCTCGAAGAATCGCTCGAGAAGGAACGCTTCAAGCAAGAACTGTTCTTGGCCAAGGAGATGGAAGAAAAGCTCTTGCCGCAATTGCTGCCCGAAGTAAAGAACTATACGCTGGGCGCCTTCTCGATACCGGCGCGAATCGTTGGTGGGGACTACTACGACATCGTTAAGCTCCGCGACGGGCGTTTCTGCCTGCTCATCGGCGACGTATCGGGCAAGGGCGTTACCGCTGCCTTCTATATGGCCCAGCTCAAGGGCGTCGTGCTCGCCGTCGCAAAAGAGGCCACCGGCGCGGCAGACCTGCTCCAACGGATCAATTCAACGCTATTCCGGGCCATGGAAAAACATATGTACATCACTCTTTCGGCGCTTGTCATCGAAAACGACGAAGGCGATATAACGATCGCCCGTGCGGGACACCTGCCGCTTGTGGTTATCAAAGAAGGCGAATTCTTTATCTACACTCCGAAAGGAATCGGCGTGGGGCTGAAGGACGAAAAGTTCTTCAACTCGACAATCGAAGACCTTCGGATCAAGTTGGACAAACACGACGCCTGCGTCCTTATGACCGACGGGCTAACCGATATGAAAACAGACTCCGACGGCGAATTTAATTATGAATATTTGAAACAAATCTTCAATTCTGAAGTATATAATAATGCGGGGGAAATCGTCGAAAGGGTCAAAAGAGAAATCATCAGATTGGCCGAATTGGACGAAAACCACGACGACGTAACGCTCTTTGTGGCAGAATATATCGGGGAATAAAAAGTTGGAACGTTTTTTGTTGTTAGTTAATATTGTTGCATAGAGTGAATTCTCGAGTTGGAATTGATAACTGAATATTTGAGGTATAGATGTCTGAACAAATGAAATTCTCGATTGAAAAAAAGAACATGAGCGAAATTGATTGCTTGTATCTGAATGGATACTTGGACGCTCACACGGCTCCCGAACTCGAAACGGCTATTTCCGATTTGGTGGACGCCGGTAGAAACAAAATTCTTGTGAATTTCTCGAATTTAGACTATATATCCAGCGCCGGACTTGGCGTCTTTATGGCGTTTATCGAAAATGTGCGCGAAACCGGTGGAGACATCAAACTGGCGGAAATGAAGCCAAAAGTTTTCTCAGTCTTCGACCTGCTCGGCTTCCCCCTGCTGTTCGATATCGAAAACAGCCAAGAAACTGCAATTAACAAATTTACAAGCGGCGAGACGAGACACGATGTTACCGAATAAAGAAATATTGGTTGATAAGATTTGTGTCTCGAGCGATTTCGGCGAACTGACCCACATTCGCGAATTCGTGATCCACAAAGCGATTGAGTTCGGATTCAACGAAGAAGAAGCCTTCCGCATCTCGCTGGCCGTGGACGAAGCCTGCTCGAACCTGATACGCCACGCCTTCAAAATGGATGCCTCGCAAAGGATATGCGTCCTGATCCAAACCGATTCAAACGAGTTCATTGTCGATATCCAAGATATGGGATGCCCCTTCAACCCATTGGACGTGGCCCCACCGGAAATGATGGAATACTTCAAACAGTTCAAAAAAGGCGGCCTCGGGATACATATTATGCGCTCGGTTATGGACGAAATTTCGTACCAGCCATCGCCAGACAAGGCCGCTCCAAACACGCTGCGGCTGAAGAAATACAAGAGCGCGTCTTAATCAATCGGTTTATTAGTTTCGTTGTCAATTATTTTCACGATCGCCCAAATCAGCATTGGTTTGGGTGAACTCACATCTCCACATGCCTTTTATTCAATTTGCCCTTACTGTAAAGCTTTCCACTCTGACACACAAGATAGCGGTTTGAATTTCAAATTGTTCATTTAGATTTGACATTTTTGCTATACCCTCATCCCTGGCCCTTCTCCCGACAGGAGAAGGGAGCAAGGAAAAGTGTTTTGTTGAAAGTCCCTTTCGCCCTTTGGGAGAAAGGGATTTAGGGATTGAGGGTTTTTCTAATGCACAATCTGATTTGAACCTCAAATCGGTATTGCTTATTTTGGGTTAGAACTCATAAACGTATCCGGTTTTCACTTGCGGCGTGCCGAATTCGGCGTGGAACCGCGCCAGGACAGGAAGCTGCGTGCAATGCGAAGGAAGGATCTTTCGGATATTATTCTGTTTGAAATACTCGATTGTCCTCTCCGACTGCTCGTCAGCGCGGAGCAAATGGAACCCACCAATCACGGCATAAACTGTATGGATCCCGCTTACAAGTTTGGCGTGCTCGATAGTGTTGCAAATGCCCGAATGGGCGCAGCCGGAAACCACAACCAATCCATTATCTGTGATTACTGCAAGCGCGGAATCGTCCGGTATGAAATCATCGGCACCGATTTCGTCCGCGAAAGGAGTCGTGATCGATTCGAAATCGTTGAGACGCGGGATCTGGCCAAGGAACACAATCGAATCGGAGAGCCACACAGACTTGGCGGAAGTCTGCACGTCGAATTTGCAGCAAATCTCTTCTTTGCTGAGCGCAAGCCCGACGTAGTCTCTGCCACGTTTCGAGTATCTTTTCGTAAAAGCATATGGGTGGCAGATCAACTTTTTGTTTGCGATGAAAGCCAGCCCATCGCCGTGGTCCCAGTGGCCGTGGCTGAGCACGGCGGTACCGACGGAGTCCAAATCAATCGACAAGCGGCGGGCATTTTGCAGGAAAACGTCCGTGCAGCCCGCGTCGAAGAGGCAAGCAGCGCCATTGTGTTCGATGAGGTACGAGAGGCCATGCTCGGCCAGGAACCTATCGCTTGCAACATTTTCAGTAAGTACGGAGAGTTTCATATAGCATCAAGACAATAAAATGAAGTCAGATAATTCTTACCATCGCTGGCAGTTGTTTCCATTTTGGAAATAACTGAATTTTCGTCTAACTCACCGGATTCAAAGATGTTTTTCAAATGTTTGGAAATAGCAGGCACTTCAACACCAAATAGTTCAGCCATAGCTTTCTGAGTCAGCCAAAAGGTTTCCTCGCTGAAAACCACATCAACGCTTACTTTACCTTTGGGAGTTCTATATATTATTATTTCAGATGTTTTGCTCAAATCCAATTCATTACCTTCTCAAAATAGACTACACTTATAAATGAAAGCAATTTATTGTTTTTTTAGCAAGAAAAGAATAAGCCACCCTTAAAGTGGCTTTTTATCGGATATTGCGTTTTTGTCAGTAATTTCCTGGTATAAAAGTCTTTTATTCCAGTAACATTCTGGTATTATAATTACTTACAAAAACAAGTAGTGGAGATGGCGGGAGTCGAACCCGCGTCCGAAGAGCTTCACGCAAGGCATCTACATGCGTAGTCTGTCAATTGGTTTAACTATAGCGTTCACCGGCAAACAGGTACATTATAGCGATTAACAGTTTTAGTTTCGGCGCCTACCCTGCCAAACAGCAGTCACCTATTTCGTCTTTTTTCGACACCCGGACACGTCCCGACGAACAGAGCGCGTATCTCGGATGTGGTTGCGTGTTTATTTACGCAGCCATTGCATAATCATTGTTGGCATTTATAGCCTCGCCAGTTTTATTATCGTGCACCACCAGCGAAGAGCACGGCACGCCGCAATTGCATTCCATCACCCCGTCGAAGCCGTTTCATCCCCATCAAAGAACGTATTGCAAATATACGGAAAATATTGCGATTATTGCAGAATTGTTTGAGAGACATAGACAAATTAATCGTAAGCACAAAGTATCGCTATAGTGATTTGTGCGCCTTAGAGTATAATTGCCCTATAAACAAAGGCAATCAGGTGTAATAAGGTAAAGATAACGCTATATATCCAATCTCCCCTGAGCCAGCCCATCCATTATGGCGACGCATTTGCGTATAGGCTTGGCAATTGCATTGCTCACCAATTGGCCCACGACGATCACCAAAGCCGAAAGGACAAGCGTCCAAATCAGGATTGTAACCCTTATAGTGTCCAAGCGGTCGGAGATGTCGTCTGTGTTCATGCCCGTGCCCACGATCCAACCCCATGGCTCGAACAGACGCCCCAACGACATTTTTGAGTAGTTTTTCGAATCGCCTTCCTTTTTCCAGACGTAGTCGATAAACCCTTGGCCGCCGGCTTTGCATTTGTTCACGAGTTCGATCAAGTATTGCTTGCCGTTCGGGTCCTTAATGCCCGCTAGTTCCTTCCCGTTGTTCTCTTTTTTCACGGGATTTTGGACCATTTTCTCGAAATCGTTAATCCAGAAATAATTGTTGCCGTCGTAGCGCAATTCGCCAATACGTTCGAGGGCTTCTTTCTTCGCCGAGTCTTCCGTCATTTTGTGAGAGGCTACTCGCGAATACATTTCTTTCATAATACCGTGGGCAAGGTCGATCTGGCTGACCAGCGAGGCTTGCTTGTCTTTCATGATTTCGTTTTCAATTTCCGGTACGACCATTACAAGCATATACGCGATAAACACAATGTTGATAGCAATTACGAACGAAGTAATCTTCGTCTTGATGCTCATGTTTTTTAGGTTGAGCTTCATTTTTCCACCTAGATTTTCAATGAATATAGATAAATTCCATGTAAAGATAATGAAACATTCTAAAGAAATCAAATACTATTTATACAATATTTTAATTTTTGCACAGTTATTGTTATCAGACATAGAGTAGTTCTAACAAATTTTAAAGGGTATAGCTATGAAAAAAACTTTTCTTTTTGCATTCTTATTCTCCGCTACGGCTTTGCTTGCACAGCCCAAGGACGCGGCCAAACCGGCCGACGAATGGAAGATTTTCGGCGAATCGCAGATCAGAACCGAACTCGACGGCCGCGACTTCTCGAACCTTACGCACCCATATTCATTCACTCACATGCGGACGCGCGTCGGAGTGGAGAAACAATTCGGCAGCCGCATATTCATGAAAGCAACACTCCAAGACACAAGGCTTTGGGGCAAAGAAACCTCCACAACCGCTGATATGCACAACCTCGACCTTCACGAAGGATACGTACGATTCTCTGACTTCCTCGAAATCCCAATTTCAGTCCAGGCCGGACGTTTCGAAATGAATTACGGCACATCCCGCTTCATTTCGTCCGTGCAATGGTTCTGGAATGCCCGCGCGTTCGACGGCTTCAAGATTCGCTATCAGGACAAAGCTTTCTGGGCAGACCTCTTCGGGACAACCATTAATACGAAAAACTCGTATCAATACATATCGTCATTAGACGCTTCAAATAGCGTCAACAATTGGCCCGACAGTTCGTCGTTCCTCTATGGTTTATGGACGAATACGAAATTCGATGCCAATAACAATGCCGACATCTTTCTGTATTATGAAAGAAACAATATAACCGTCAACAATGATGGCGATAAAGCACTGAACAGATACACTGTGGGCGCCACATATTGGGGAAACCTTACTGACGAAATGAAAATAATTGCTGAGGGTGCATATCAATTCGGAACAGCTGGATCTCTCGATATTTCTGCATATACAGCCGGTCTGAAATTCAAATACGACACTAAGCCGATTGGCTTCGAAGCGGCTGTCGATATGCTCTCGGGCACAAAATCAGAAGACTATGAAGACGGAAAGTGGCACAATTTCGAGCGCCCATACGCCTCCAGCCTCGCATTCTTTGGACGTATGTCTTACCTTACCACCTCGAATCAGAGCGTTTATGGCAATTGCGGTATTATCGACCCGAACTTGAAGATCAATTTCGAATCAGAGAAAAAAGAAATTCAAGCCTATCTGCACTACCACTACCTGATGGCCGCTAATGCTCTGCCTATTACAGATGGAGAAACAACAAGCGACAAATCCGGAATCGGCAATGAAATCGATTTCGACTTGGTCTATAACGTAACGAAGGGCGCCAGCTTCCAAATCGGCGGTGGCGTTTTCCTCCCCGGCGACATCATGAAAGCAAAATGGAGCAGCGAATCCTTCAAAAGAGAAGACATGGGCTTCTGGGTTTACCTCGGCACGAACGTAAAATTATAAGTAAAGAGTATTATACTTTTTCAAAGGCTGCCCTATATAAATGGGGCGGCCTTTTTTGTTTCAGGTAGAGAGTTATTTCATTAGAGCCTGTTGAAAAAGTATTTTATGGAAGCAGTGGGGCTTGCCCTACTGCCAAAGTTGTAGTAACTCATTGATCAACCCCCTTTGCCAAAGGTGGCTAAAGAAAGGTTTGAGCTAATACATTGATAATATAAGAGATATGGCTTGGATCGATCCCACGGGTTAACCCGTGGGATGGCACAGAGTTACTTATTCAACAGCCTTATAATAAATCACGCCGTTGGAGTTTACTCACGGTATAAACGTTTCATAACATTGAACCGCGAAGCGAAAATTGTATTGGAACAAAATGGTTGGTTCTGAGCAAACAGATTTGTGTTTTTATATAAAAGTGAGGGGCTGTCTCAAAAGTGTCATTCTCAAGCGAAGTGAAGAATCCATTGTCATCCATAATTCATTGCTATATATGGATGTTTCACTTCGTTCAACATGACCCAAAACAGTCTTTTCAGGCTTTTGAGACAGTCCCCTACCAAAAAAAGTTAATGAAGATAGAAAGGTGATTGAAACTCATCCGATGAATCCAAATGCCTGCTACTTATTTTCTTTCCTTGAGGAATTCCAGTCTGTCGCTGAGTTCCTCGGCCGGCACTAAGAGTTGCTCCTTGCCGAGAATCGCATCGCGCGGGGATTGGAAAACGATGTCGTAATCCTTGCTCATAACGATTGCCTCCTCGGGGCATACCTCTTCGCAGAAACCGCAAAAAATGCAGCGAAGCATGTTTATCTCGAACTTCTTCGGGTAGCGCTCTTTGTCTTCGCCTGTTTCGTCTGCCTGCACTTCGATGGCCAGCGCAGGGCAAACACGAGCGCAAAGCCCACACGCCACGCAGCGCTCATGGCCGTTTTCCTCGACGAGCACCGGCCGCCCGCGGTACGATCCCGGCGGCGTCCATCGCTCCTCGGGGTATTGGCGGGTAACCTTTGGGCGAAACATCGAACGCATCGTCAGCCCCAAACCTCGAGCGATTTCTGGAAGGTACAGCTTCTCCCAAAAATTCATGCGCTCGGCCTCTGTATTTGTCTTTATATTCATTTTCTCAATTGCCTTTGATCATTTTATTTCACAAAATATAGCACAATCGACGTAACTGCCATGTTTGCAATTGCGAGCGGAAGCAGTTTCCTCCAGCCCAAGCGCATCAGTTGGTCGTATCGGAAGCGAGGAACAGTCCAGCGCACCCAAATGAAAAACACACTGAAGAATCCGACTTTGGCTGTGAAAATCAGGAATTGCACAATCGCCAATTCAATCGATCCGGCAGCAAACCCCAACCACTCATAAACAAATGGGAACTGCCATCCGCCGAAGAAAAGCAGCATTATTATCGCAGAAGAGGTCGCGATATTGGCGTATTCGGCCAGGAAGAACATTCCGAATTTCATACCCGAATACTCTGTATTGAACCCGCCGACCAATTCCTGTTCGGCCTCGGGAAGGTCGAAAGGGGCGCGATTCGTTTCGGCGAACGAGCAAACCAAGAATATGACGAACCCAACCGGCTGGTAGAAGATATTCCAATTCATGCCGCTCTGGCCCAGCACGATGTCCGTGGGCGATAGCGAACCGGTCATCATGACCACTCCCGCGAGCGAAAGGCCCATGGCAAGCTCGTAGGAAATCATTTGCGCCGAAGACCGAAGCCCACCGATTAATGAGTATTTGCTGTTCGAAGACCACCCCGCGAGCGTGATCCCATACACGGCCACAGAGGTCATCGCCAATATGAACAGAAGGCCGATTCCCAGCCCCGGGGCAATGCCAATTTCGATTCGCATATCCCCAATTTGAATATAGTGCGCAAACGGTATCACTGCATAGACCGCGATGGCCACGCCCAATGTGATAATCGGCGCGATGCGGTGGATTATCGGATTGGCGGCTGCGGGAGTAATGTCTTCCTTCATAAACAGCTTGATCACGTCCGCCACGGGCTGCAATGCCCCAAATGGCCCCACGCGGTTCGGGCCGTGCCGGTTCTGAATGAACCCGGAGATCTTCCTCTCCAAATAGACCAAAACCGCTCCGGCAGTGAGTATGATCGAAATCACAAATACTGCTTTAACCAAGAATATTATTATATAAACAAGTATGTCCATATTGAATATTTCCATTATTTTCAAAAAGCCCCAAAAAAACAAGCGCAAACACGCATCAATACGGCTTCATCCGATGCGAATCATAAACGAAAGGAACCTCTTCCGGCGACTGGCCGCGACCCAAGGCTATGCCCATGTATTTGTCGAGCAGTTTATAATTCATGCCCGAAAATGCCGGAACAGTCTCTTCAATTTCGGCAAATACGTCTTTGGACGATTGGTAATTCCATTTCTCGCCGAGGGCAGCTGCAATTTGCGCGACAATTCTCCACGTCTGCATGGCTTGATTGGCCGAGCGCTGAGTCCAGCGGTCGTTCGGCGCTCCGAACTTGTCCAATCGGCTCATTTTCATTCCCATGCTGGCGCGGTTTTCGTTCGTAATCAATGCGGGAGCGAAATGCTGAACAAGCTTCTCGTAATTCACAAAAGTACCCTCGGACTCCGCAGTAACAGCTGCCGGAAGCACTATATGGGCAATGTCCGTGAGTTGCGAATAGTTCGAAGCAATCGCCACGACAAGCGGGATTTTCGCAAGTTCTTCGAGTATTTCTTTGTTCCCACGGAAATCGTCTTCGGCCACGATCACAGCCTTGGGTTTCTCGTCCCTCAATCTGTCAATCAATTTTTCAATTGCCGATCCTTGGCCAGCGCCCACAACTTCAGCACCGTCTGCGTTTGGCATCATTTCGGCGCGTCGCAGCATATCGTCGGCGAATCCTTGGTCGATATACCTGACGAAATCGATATTCGTGGTTTTCAAAACATTTTTCGCTAATCGCGCGAGCGCATAATTCGTCTCGACAGTGGCCGATGCCGACGAAACGATAAATATTTCTTTCGCCGAGAAGTGCTTCAAACCATTTGCAACAGCGGCAATTGCAGTCTTGAAGTCGGTAGTTTTCAGCTCGCCGGCGGTTCGCATCAGTGGGTCGAGCACTCGGTCCCGCATCGCTTTGGGATACAGCTCCACCCGGCCGTAATCGCAAATATTCGTTTTATTCACTTTTGGATTGTTCTTCGGGTCGATACGGAGAATCTCATTGTTCCTGACGCCGATGCGTGTGTTGCATCCGCGAGAGCAGCCGTTGCATATCGAATCGTTGAAACTCATTTCCCAGACGCGGGCCTTGAAGCGGAAATCGCGCGAAGTCAGCGCGCCCACCGGGCAAATATCGATAACGTTCATCGAATATGGATTGTCCCATTTCTGGCCGTCTGCCACTTTGATCGTTACTTTGTCCCCTCGGTTCACGAACGACAGGACGTCCTGCCGAGCGGTTTCCTTCGCGTAGCGTATGCAGCGCGAGCAAGAAATGCAGCGTTCGCCATCGTAGAGCACTCGCGGCCCCCACTCCACTCGTTTGTCCTTCGGGTTCTTGTTTTCCTCGAACCGGCTCGTGCCATTCGAGTGGTTGAATGCGTAATCCTGCAGTTTGCACTGCCCGGCCTCGTCGCAGATTGGGCAATCGAGCGGATGGTTAATCAGGAAGAACTCCATAACGGCTTCGCGTGCGTGAAGCACCGGCTGGGTCTTTGTCCTGACGTGCATTCCGTCGGAAATTTGAGTTGCGCAGGCGATTTGAAGTTTCGGCATAAAAGCAACTTCGGGACTGCCGTCGGCTGCGAGCAGAGGCTTGCGGTCCGGGCCAAGTTTCGGAAGCCCTATTTCCACCAGACACATACGGCAATTGCCCGAAACTGAGAGTTCCGGATGCCAGCAAAAATGCGGTATATCAACACCATTCTCTGATGCAACTTCGATGATCGATTTGCCAAGCTCGGCAGAAATCTCAATACCGTCGATATTAATTTTTACCATTTCAAATTCAAACTTGTGAAAACATTGTCGAACATAATTATTTTTTTAGGCACACATTAATAATTTTTTCAACTACTCTTTAAGCTAAAACGTATTGGCTGGGCTAGTATTTTGTTTTTTTGAATTGATAATGAAATATTTGCTTGGGTCAATGATGAACCTTTTGTTTTGCCGAATCAGAAACAAAATGTATATTTGCGTTTTTGTTTAGGGATTAAATCATGAATAATATAATAGATTTGCGAAGCGACACAGTAACTCAGCCTTCGGAAGAAATGCGCCAAGCAATGGCTCAGGCAATTGTCGGGGACGACGTCTATGGCGAGGACCCGACAGTGGCCGCGCTCGAGCGAAAAGCAGCCGAAATCACCGGTAAGGAAGCGGCAATCTTCCTGCCGAGCGGCACCATGAGCAACCAATTGGCGCTTTGCTCGCAGCTCGAATCCGGCGACGAAGTGATCGCCGAAGCGCAATCACACGTATTCCTCTACGAAACTGCTGCCTCTTCGGTGCTGTCCCGAGTGCTTTTGCACCAATTGCCAAGCGAGCGCGGCATGATGCCCATCGATGAAGTTGAGAATGCAATCAGGCCCAATGAATACTACTATCCAAAAACAAAAATGGTCTGGGTCGAAAACACTCACAACGCCCACGGCGGCGTTCCAGCTTCGTTGGAATACCTCACAGACCTGAGAAAAATGGCCACGCAGAAAGGGCTGCTGATGCACTGCGACGGCGCCCGCGTTTGGAATGCGGCCACAGCCCTCGGGCTTGCCGTCCGCGATTTGGCCCAGCCATTCGACAGTATTTCTGTTTGTTTTTCCAAAGGTTTGGGCGCGCCGGTCGGCTCGGCTCTTTGCTCGAACGCGCAGACCATCGCCAAAGCGCGGAAATGGCGAAAAATCCTCGGCGGCGGAATGCGCCAAGCCGGAATAATCGCTGCCGGAGCTTTGTTCGCAATCGAAAATAACTACGTCAAACTTGCTTCAGACCATAAAAATGCAAAAGCCTTTGCGAAAGCTATCGAAAGCGTCGGCCGCATCGAAATCAACACGGATTCAGTCCTGACGAACATGGTTGTCTTCAAGGTGCGCGGCATTTCCAACGAAGCATTCCTCGAAAAATGCTCCGATCGCGGGCTTCGGATGGGCACAATCGGGAAAGGATTCATCCGCGCTGTGTTCCACCTGAATATCAACGAAGAACAGACTAATTCTGCTGCGAAAATTATCGAAGACATTCTAAACTAATAATGAAACTATTTCTATTGTTTAGCGTATAAACCAATGAAGACGAACATTGAAAACATACACGACAAGCTGTTTCGAATTGTAAACAAGTTGCTTATACTCGAGAAAAGGCCCATGAATGGCGGATCCGGCGAAATGCTAACAATGCAAGAAGTCCATACTCTCGTGGCAATCGGCAAGGAACAGGGCATCAATGTTACTTCGCTGGCCCACCGCGGCGGAGTAACTAAAGGCGCTGTCTCGCAGATGATCAAGAAACTATCGGCGAAGGGCTACGTCAGGCGTATGCGACCGATTGGCGACGACCGCGAGATATGCCTATTCCTCACTGACAACGGTAACTCGGCAGCACGCCGCCACGACGAATCGCACCAAGAGCTTTTCGATGATTTACATAAGCATCTTTCCGACTTCGGCCAGGCCGAATTTGCAATCGTCGAACGCTTCTTTGCGGCGCTTGAAGCGCACTTGGACGAACACGACATTAAATGAAATTTTTAGTGATCACTTATGTTTCTATTCCTAACCCAAAGTATATCAGTCGATTTTGTGTGTGCTGTCCAACATACCATTATGATCCGACCCCAAAAGTCGGGATTGAATAATACCGCGTAGCGGTTAAATTATAGTAGAAGGTCGAGTTCTTTAACAATTAGCTTACCTCGTAGAGGTTAAATTTTCAGTTTTTTTATTACAAATATATAAAAGATATAAAAGTGCTCTCATTGTGATGAGCTGAATTTAGAATGCACTACTAATCATTTTACTTATTAATAATAGAAAAGATTAACACCGCAGAAGAATCGATAGAGTTTCTAATATGGGATTATATAATTTAATCCCTACGGGATAACAAGGATGTGTATATCTTCAATATCTACCACAATTTAATCGCTACGCGATATTTAAGAATTAACCTGAAAGTGTGCGTTCACCAACCCACACAATATAGAGAATAGCTCTTTTTATTGATCAAATACTAATAAGTTGTAAAAAATTTGCAATATTGTTTAGTTACTATACTATGGACGCTTTATGAATCACTTTGGAATCAGATCGCGGCGGCAGCCATCGCCCGATAAAATACGAAAACTGCGAGTTAACATTATCAATGGCGTGCTGCTGCTCATTCTTTCGATAAGTGGCTTTATTCTCATCAGTTCGCACGGCGGACGCCACAGTGCCGATGCAGCATTTTGGGGAATGGAGCGGGGCATGTGGCGCACTCTCCACATTGCGACGGCATTCGCGTATTTGCCATTTTTCTCGTGGCATTTGTACTTGCAAAGGAAATGGCTCAAGGCACAATTCAGCAGGTTCTTTTCGATGGCGAAGGGCAGAGTCTTGGCTTCGCGTTTGACTCTGGGCATTGGCGTGATTGTACTCTTAACGGGCTTTATTGGCTACTTTTTTAACGAAGCAGGCATGATGACTGGCCGTATCTTTGTGGAGATTCACGACAAATTCGGCATTATTATGATTGGATTCATGTTCGTCCACCTACATTATACAGTGGTCAAGCCGCACCGCAAAGTATTAGCCAGCCAAGCAGAATAGAGATGAGCGCAGTGCATTGATATTCCACAATTCGTTTTATTATATCAATGATGGCGATAGAAACCAAAACAGCTCTGCTGAATCATCGGCAGGGCTGCTTTTTGCGTATAATGATACCAATTCTATTTCTTCCGTGGGCCGAAGAAAGATGTAACCGTATCGATAGCTTTGGTGATTGCGCTAACGATGATTATCGTCTTGTTGACTGGCGCTGCGACTGCGTCGTAGAACCGAGCGGAGAGCTGCTTGAACGGATCGAAAATTGTGCGGACGGATTCCACTTGTTGGTCCACCTTCCTGACGACTCTTTCGGCCGAGGCGAGCGTTTCGTCCACCTGTCCGAGCGATTCGACAAGTTTCACCTTGATGTCGTTAATGTCTGCGTTAATGCGGTGCATCGACGAAATCAAGTCGTTAGATATTTTCGAAACTGATTTCTCTGTTTCGTTCATTAGGCTTGTGGCCGAATTCAGCGTTTTCACCAAATTGAGGCTCACAAAAATGAACGCAATGAGTGCAACTATCCCCAGCACTTGGAGTATGACTGATAAGTCCATATCTTTCTACCTTTTCCGATTAAATTTCGGAAGATTTCTTAAGCTCGGTGCGAAACGTTTCGGCGCCGGCTTTGGCGGCATCGCGAATCGTACCCACTTTGTCTGTTATGACATCCTTGGCGTCCATGGTTTTGTTCTTTGCGTCGCTAAACACCTTTTCGGCGCCGGCGATAATGCCTTCTGCTTGGCGTTTGGCTGCATCGATGATTTGGGCTGCTTTTTCCTTGCCGTCGCCGTAGTATTCAGTGGCTTTTTCTCCGACTGTCGCGCCTACGGTTTGGATGTAGTCTTTTGATTTTTCGCAAATTTCGCCTGATTTCTCTGCAATGTCTGCGCGAAGCTCGCGCCCGCTTTTCGGTGCGAAAAGAAGTGCTGTGATGGCGCCGACTGCGCCGCCAATGAGCGCACCGAACAGAAAACCTTTCGAGTAGCCGTCGTTTGATTGATTATTCATGATTGTTCCTCCTGTAATATTACCAATTATTTGGTATGGTTAAGGGTTTATTTTGAGCCGTTAATATCAATTCAGCGAGTTCGCGCGCAGCTCCGTTTCCGCCTGCCTGCGAACATATATAATGAACGATTGACTTTACTAATTCGTGTGCATTGGACGGGCATACTGCCAATCCGGCAAGCTCCATTGCTGGAATATCGTTAATATCGTCGCCGAGGAAAGCCATATTTTCCAGAGGAATTCCAGAATTTTCAGAAAGTTCGCGCATCGATGCGGCTTTCTGGCGGGCGCCGAGCACTACGTGTTCGATCTTGAGTTTGTTGGCGCGAGCCGTTACGATTGGTGAGTTTTCGCTCGTCATGATCGCCGGCTGAATGCCGTTGAGCCGCAGCAGGTCGATGCCCATTCCGTCCCGAATCGAAAAGCACTTCAATTCCTCCCCGTTTCGCGAGTAATAGACCTTCGCATCGGTCAGTGTGCCGTCCACGTCCATGACAAGCATTTTGACTTGCCTTAGTTTGCCGTATAGTTCCTCTTTGTTCATTTCTTTCTTTGGATTCATTATTAAATACTATTATTTTCAGTTTCATTTTTATATGGGATGTCGATCAAAAACGTCGAACCTTTGCCCGGAGCCGTGTCCTTGATGAAAATTTTCCCTTCGTGGTATTCCTCGATAATCCTTTTGCAAAGGCTTAGCCCGAGGCCCCAACCGCGTTTCTTGGTCGTGAATCCGGGATGGAACACTTGCCGTTTTTGCTTGCCGGTCATGCCCTTGCCGTTGTCCGCCACGGTGATCACGATTTTCTTGCCCGTGTGGTAACGCATGTCGATGACGATTCTGCCTTCTTTGGTTTCAATTGATTCTGCTGCGTTTTTCAGCAGGTTTTCGATTACCCACTGGAACAGGTCTAAGTTGATTTCGCTGCGGACATCTTTTTTGATATTCCGAACGATTTCCACTTTCCGCCCCAGATGTGGCAACCTCTTTTCGAAGTATTGGCATACGTTTTCGATTGTTTCGGAGATGTTTTCAATCTTCATCTCGGGCATCGAGCCGATCTTGGAGAATCGGCGGGCAATGATATTGAGCCGGCCCACGTCGTTCCCCATTTCGTCGATTGTGTTTTGGACCAATTCGGGATCGTCTTTGTTGAATTTCAAAATTTCCATCCATGCCATCATGCTCGAAAGCGGAGTGCCGAGCTGGTGCGCGGCCTCCTTGGCCATGCCCACCCAGACCTTGGACTCCTCGCTGCGGCGGATGTTGCTGAATGCCAAATAGCCTATCAGCACAAAAGTCGCCACGACGATTATTTCGACGTAGGGGAAGAGTTGCAATTTATCTACCAAGGACGAATGCGTGTAGAAGAACATGGCCAACACGCGGCCGGACGAATCCTGAAGCGTAATCGGCTCGTAGTTCTTCCGCATCCGTTTTATGTATTCGAGCAGATACGCTTTCTGCTCGCTGTCGGTCATGTTCGAGTCCAAATCGATGTTCAAAGTAGTAGCTTTGTAGCTGACGCGCCCGCTGGCATCCGCCGATTTGATGGGTTGGCCCTCCTTGTCCGTATTGATAAGGGGGAAAGTGATTGTCGGAGGAATTTTTTGGGACAGGAACAAAAGGTCTTCGACGTTCGCATCCGCCGTATAGTACTTGCGGTATATATCGGCATAGAAACGGACGGTATTTTGGTCTCGGCGAATCAATTCATCGACGAGAATATTCGTGTAGAAAACCGATGTGATGACGATGAAGAATGCAGAAAACACCAACAAGAGCTTTATCTGCCACTTCGATATCGAAAAGAAGAACATTTTGCCGGAGCGAGGAATCGGCTTCGAAGACATACTCTACCCTATTCAAATCATACTCAATACTCTATCTCTCAAGAGTAACAACTATCAATAATCAAGCCCTTTCCAAAGAAACTCACATCAAATCTTAATAAAATTAGAAAACAATCACGGGCGGTTTTTCGGCAATCTCGCGATTGTACAGCGCCACTTCGATTTGCATTTTCAGTTGGCGAGTGTCGTATGGTTTCAGCATCACGTAGATTGGCGAGTTGAAATCAGCCTTGCGGAAGGATTTGATTTCGTCGTGGGCCGTGATGAATACAATTGGAATATCCTTTTTCGATTGGATCAATTTGGCAGTTTGAATGCCGGAGAACAAACTATCGGCCAGATCGACATCGATCATTATCAGGTCCACGTCGTGGTTCCCCACGAAAGCGATTGCGGTCGTAGCGTTTTGCCTCACGGCGGCTTCGTAGCCCAATTCTTCGATAGTTTCTTGGGTCAGCGATGCTACGGCTGTCATATCGTCCACGAGCAATATCAGTGGTTTGTCGTTTGCGTCGTTCATTATTTTACTTTCAATATTTTCAAATTTATTAAACCTTTTCCAAGGCCCAATTAAACACTCTCAGGTATTCCAAAGCGGATTTCGAGGAGGAGAAATCCTCGGCCATGGCATTCCGGCGGATAATATTCCAGTGGTATTCGGAATTGTATATCGAGAGTGCTCGGCGCATTGCGTAGGCCATATCGTCTGCGTTGTAGTTGTAGAACAAATAACCGGTTCCTTGGCTCTGTTCGGGATTGTACTCGCTCACTGTGTCGGCCAAACCGCCTGTTTGGCGAACGATTGGGATCGTGCCGTATTTCATTGCATAGAGCTGGGTCAGACCGCAAGGCTCGAAGCGCGAGGGCATTATCAGGAAATCGGAGGCTGCAATAATTTTGTGTGAAAGCGCATTGTTGTAGCCAATGGTTATAAATGCTTTCGTAGGATATTTCCAAGCCAGATACCGGAAATAATCCTCATACTTGCTCTCGCCGGAGCCAAGCAAAACGAATCGCATCTGGTTGGTTTCGATGTGCCATTCCAATTTGTTCATCAGCAGGTCTATCCCTTTTTGCTCAGCAAGCCGAGAGACCATGCCGACGAGCGGCATTTCGATATTGTCGAAATCCTCCGATAGGCCGTGTTCGCGCAGGAAACTGATTTTATTGTTGTATTTCAGGTCCAATGTGTCGCGAGTATATTTTGTATAAATCAG
This sequence comes from uncultured Hyphomicrobiales bacterium, assembly GCA_964610885.1. Taxonomy (GTDB): domain Bacteria; phylum Bacteroidota; class Ignavibacteria; order Kapaibacteriales; family UBA2268; genus CAZSWR01. The sequence goes on from CAZSWR010000004.1 coordinate 19,444, forward strand.
GTCGTCGTGTTCGGGGCTCCACTCGTTGTAATAGACGCCATTCAAAATTCCCAGAAGGTCGCCACCACGGTAATTCAGCACGTCTTGCATGCCTTCGCTGTAATATGGCATACGTATTTCTTGGGCGTATGTGGGGCTGACAGTTGTGATTTTGTCGGCAAACATAATGCCGGCCTTCATCGCATTGACCATGCCGTGGTGTTCGAACCAAGATCCGGAATAGAACTGCCCAAGGCCAAACGCGGAGTAGTCCATGGCCCGCGACGGATCGAACCAGCCCTGATACGCCAAGTTGTGAATAGTATAGACGCCTGCGGTATGGGCGAAGCGGTAATCTTGCCGATAGTAGCTCTTGAGGAATGGCATTGTGAAGGCAGCGTGGTAATCGTGGGCATGAATAATATCCGGGCGAAAATTGAGGGCTTTCGCGGCCTCGAATACGGCGCGGCTGAAGAAGATGAAACGGCGGTCGTTGTCGGCAAATTCGTTGGGGTCGCCATAGATGCCGTGGCGATTGAAATAATCATTGTTTTCGATAAGATAGACAGGCACGTTCGATCCGGGAATCGTCCCGTACCACAGGTGCGCAAATTCTGTCCAATGGCCCATGGGCACATATAGCACGAGGTAGGTCGGCCGGAAGCCATAGCCGGAGATGTCGATGTCCCGATACTTGGGCATGATGACCACAGTGCTTTGCCCGTATTTGTCCCATTCCATCGGTAGCGATGCAGCAACGTCTGCCAGCCCGCCCGCCTTCGCGAATGGTGTAACCTCTGCCGATGCCAATAATATATTCATAAACGCCTTCTTCCATTTCTATCCGTTTAACAGGTGCTCCTGTTTTGATTTTTGAGGAAATGATCCCAAATTCATCATCAAACAGGAACTCAACAATAGAATGTTCGATAATTGTTAAGACTCATTTGCGCCGTTTTTATGTTATTCACATCGTCGAAAAGAGCAAAAACAGTCGAACCGCTACCGCTCATCAAAGCAAAAACCGCGCCCGCTTCGTAGAGTTTTTTCTTAATCATTCCAATCTCGGGATGCTTTGCGAAAACGGGCAACTCGAAATCATTGACCAAGCAATCTTTCAGCATATCGGACGAGGCCACCGGGCCAATCAAGCATTTTTTGAAATCAATTTCCGGCCTGCCGAAACCCTCTTGTGCCAGGCTTTGGTACGCCCAAGCAGTGGACACATGAATATCGGGAAAGACCAAAAGCACAGAGTAAGGCAGAGCGAATTGGAAGTAGTCCAACACCTCGCCGCGCCCACAGGCCACGGCCGCCCCTTCGGAAAGGAAAAATGGCACGTCGCTGCCCAATTGCAATCCAATGGCGCGAAGCTCTTCGGCCGGGGCGCCAATGCCCCACATTTCGTTCAGGGCCAACAGGACAGATGCAGCATCGGAACTGCCACCGCCCAGCCCGCCTCCGTGGGGAATGTTTTTAATTATACTGATCGAGGCTCCTGAATCGATGTTGAACCTCTCGCGAAGCAACTCAGCCGCCCGATACGCCAGATTGGACTCCTGAGGGATTCCAAGGTCGGGCCGAGTTTGGCAGCTGATACCGGCGGACGGAAGGATTTCGATTTCATCTGCGAGAGGAATCCTGACGAAGACAGTATTAATATCGTGGTATCCGTCCGGCCTTCGCCGCATGACTTGCAATCCAAGATTTAGCTTTGCATGGGCCTTTGCGATCATTTGCTCTTCTTTGCCTTCTTCGATTTCGATTTTTTCTTTTCTTTTATTGCCGCCTTCTTGACGTCGATCAGTTTGTATGTCAAATTAATATAGTGCTTGCCTCTTTCCTCGTTGCCTTTTCCGGCCTTCACGACAATTTTCTGTTCCATCGTGTTCTTCATGAAAATGGGCACTTGCAGCTCGGTACCGATGATGACACGGTTCCATGAATTGTAATAAGACATTGTGTTCATATTCTTCAACTTAAGGCTCCCCTGCCCTGCCTTGATGAACTCATAGACGTGGCATTTGTAGCCGAGCGTGTCCAAACGGTCTTTCATTCGGAAAAGGGAAGAAAACGTTACCAGTGGCGGCGGAGCGCCATTCTCGGGCACTTCTTCGACAGATTTCACCAGCCAGGACTCTTCGATGGCTTTGATGGATTCGCCGAGGTCGGGAATCAGTATCTGTTGGAAAGCACCGCCGGAGTTCAATGCAAATTTCTTGGGATTGTCGTAGTAATACGAATACTTTTTCCCAAGTGAATCAATTTCCATATAGATACGCCTGCCGATCCATGGATTCTCGTCCGTTTGGATGCCGGGTTCGTTCCCGGAGAATATGATGGCGTTCATTACCGGATACGTCAGCGTCAGGTAATAATGGCCATTCGAGCCAATCGAATCGCAAATCACTCGAAGTTCTTCGAGCCTCGTCTTCCGCAGTTGTGGCTGGGCGCCCAAAGAAATACTATCGAAAGCAAGGATGCTATAGACAAGCGTATCGCCAGGAATGAAATGGTACCTCACCTGTATTGTATCGAGCTTGGCCGGTACTTCGGGCAGGTTGGTCATGCTTTCTCGGACGATTCTCTCCAAACTGTCCTGAATATTGATCGATGGATTGAACCTATCAGTTGTATCGATAAGCAACTGCGCTTTGGCAACGAAAACAGTCGCAAAGATAAATACAGCAATTATTTTCAGCATTCTCATGTATTATTTTTATATGAGTTTAACAATTTTTTTAAGCGAAAGTATCTCGTTCCTCGTCAGGTGCCGGTATTCGCCGCGAGCAAGCCCCGAGGCTGTCAGCCCGGCGAACGATTTGCGGTCCAGCTTGCGCACTTCGTAGCCCAACGCCTCGAACATACGGCGCACCTCGCGGTTCCGACCCTCGCGCAACGTAATATATGCAACGCTGCGGTCGTCCGGCATGACTGCCAGTTCGACGGGTTCGGCGCGGCCGTCCTCAAGTTCCACGCCCGACGCCAGTTTCTTAATGTCTTCGATCTTCATTTCCCTGTCAAGCCCCACTTTGTATGTGCGTTCGATTTGGTAGGCCGGATGAGTCAGCCTGTGGGCCAGGTCTCCATCGTTCGTAACCAGAATCACTCCGGTCGTATTCCTGTCCAAGCGGCCGACGGTGAACAGGCGGACGCGCGTTTTGACGAGTTCGATGACAGTTTTCCGCCCGAATTCATCTTTCGATGACGTAATGGTATCTTTGGGCTTGTTAATCAATATATATTTGAAATGCTGAACGTGCGTGATCGGATCGCCATCGACAGTAACTAAATTGGCTTTCGAGATCTTTGTCCCCAGCTCGGTTACTGTTTTCCCATCCACTTTCACACGGCCATCGGCGATAAGTTCGTCGGCCTTGCGGCGCGAGGCGATTCCTGCGTCGGCAATAAATTTGTTCAGTCTGATGGTTTGTTCGGTTTCGGTTTGTTTAGGCTTTGTTTTCATCAACAGTCCTTTAGTAAAAAAACAAAAATAAGCATTTTGCAGCATTTAGGCAATCAAATTTCAGTCAGGATGCTGCGGCCCGGAGATTCTAAAATAATGGAAAATTATTTCTGTACATCTATCCGTTCGCCATTGCTCTACCCTTGGAACAAATAGGTTGCAGTCGCCACCGATTTGCAGAGCCAAAATTGATGAATTTTCATTTAATTACGCCAATTTAACAGTGCAAGACAACAATTCACAAGGCCAATGGATGTAACAAATAAACACTATTTGTGTTATTAATAGACGTGACATGTAAACTTGAAGAAATAGCGGTCATTCCCGGTGGAGGAGGTTATAAATTACTACTACCTCAATCTATTCTTTACTCCACACAAGGAATGACCCTTTATTAGTTTAAGGAAAAATGAATTCATCATCATCTTTCCTCATCGTTATTGCGCTACTCTTTTAGAAATCAAGTGGCAGGCGCCACCTAACACAAGACTCCGGCTTTTTCACCGATCCAACTGTCTCGAGAACAAGGGGGATTGGCTTCAGATTCCGGTATGGCCGGATATGAGAATCCCGGTGAAGAATTTCTCCGGGATATATCAATTCCAAATCGGATCGAAATTATTGCTGTTTCGAAACGATTGCATTTTTTTCAAATTTCACTTTCACGCCCTCGGCGATTTGGATGGTGAATACATTCCCATCGATATCGATGATAGTGCCATGGATGCCCGACGATGTGATCACGCGATCGCCTTTGCCCAAGCTATTGAGCATTGATTGATGCTCTTTTTGGCGTTTTTGTTGGGGGCGAATCATCAGGAAGTACATAATCAGGATGATCGATCCAAACATTACGAGTGTCATCATCATTCCGCCGGAATCCTGCCCGCCGGCCGGGCTCATTGCTAAAAAGTTTTGAAACATAGGTAAACCTTTGATTAATTTATTCTATAAAACCATTAATTTTCGTTAGAATCTCTTTCTTCCATTCTTTGAACTCTCCCGAGATAATCTTCTCGCGAGCAGAGCGGACCAACCAGTGGTAGAAAGCAATATTGTGTTCGGTGGCAATCTCGAGCGCCAGAATCTCTCCGGCGATGAAGAGATGCCTCAGGTAGCCAAGCGAATAGTTCCTCGAGGCGAACGAATCGATTTCCGGGTCGATCACGTCGTGCGAGAGTCTATACTTATTATTCCGTATGTTAATCTTCCCGCGGGAAGTGAATAGCTGGCCGTTTCGGGCGTTTCGTGTTGGCAGCACGCAATCGAACATATCGATTCCGCGGTCGATGCACTCCAAGATGTTTTCGGGAGTGCCGACGCCCATCAGGTAGCGCGGTTTGTCTTCCGGCAATTTATTCGTCGAAATATCGACAATGCCGTACATCATTTCCGCCGGTTCGCCCACAGACAGCCCGCCAATTGCGTAGCCATCGAAATCAATTTCTTTGAGCCTCTCCAAGTAGTCCAAACGAAGCTCGGGGAACATACTGCCCTGAGCAATGCCGAACAGAAATTGCCGGTGCCCCCAGAGCGGCTCGCTTTGCGCGAATGCTTCTTTGCATCGTTTGGCCCAGCGCGCCGAAAGGTCCATCGATTTCTTGGCTTGCTCGAACGTGCAGGGGTACGGAGTGCATTCGTCGAGGACCATAACGATGTCGGATCCGAGTATTCGTTGGTATTCGACGACGTTTTCGGGCGAGAAGAAATGCTTCGAACCGTCGATATGCGAGCGGAAATAGGCGCCTTCCTCTTTGATTTTGCGCAATTCGTGCAGCGAAAAGATCTGGTAGCCGCCGCTATCGGTGAGTATTGCTTTGTCCCAACCGATGAACTTATGCAGTCCGCCAAATTCTGTAATAACTTCTTTCCCGGGCCGCAGGTATAAATGGTACGTATTGCCAAGGATTATCGGCGTGCTCATGCTATTCAGTTCGCGGGGGGATATTGCCTTGACTGCGCCCTGAGTGCCGACAGGCATGAAAACAGGCGTTTGGATCGTACCATGGTCTGTATGCAACAAGCCTGCCCGCGCCTTGGTGCCCGAAGCATTGTGTTCCAACTCGAAGAATTTTTCTGTATTATTTTGGCCTTGCAATACTATTACCCAAATCAATCAACAATATCCGACATTACAAAAATACATAATTAATCGATAATAACCGCAATAAGGTTATCGATTAAAAAATGAACTTACTCCGCCACTCGTGCAACGAATCACTTCACCTGTTCGGCGATCAATTCGGCAATGCGGAGCGCTTCGCTGGCCTCTTCGGCGCTAACGGCCACAGGCGTACCGCTCAGGATTGTATCGCGGAATGCGATCTGTTCCTCGGCGATAGCGTTAACGTTTTCCACGCGCGGTTTGAAATAACCGATTTTTTGGTTTTGCACTCCGGCGTCCAACATGCCAAGCATCGTCGCCGGGACGGAGTCCGATGGTCCAGTCTCGCCTTCGCGGAGCAGCTTGAAGACTTCAACTTCTTGCTTCCCGAAATCGATCGAAATGTAAGCATTCTTTTGGAAGATGCGCATCTTCCTCATTGGCCGTGCGGAAATCCTCGAAGCGGTCAGGTTCGCCACGGCTCCATTTTTGAAATTTATGCGAGCGTTGGCGATGTCGGTGGTTTCCGTCAGCACGGCCACGCCGTTTGCCGAGATACTCTCGACAGGCGATTTGGCCAACCAGAGGGCAATGTCGATGTCGTGTATCATCAAATCGTGGATGACCGAAACGTCGATGGCGCGCGGTTTGAATTGACTCAATCGATGGGCCTCGATGAACAGAGGCGAAATGCCCAAGTTCTTGATAGCAGCAATCGACGGATTGAAACGCTCCACGTGGCCCACCTGTACGGTTACGCCCTTTTGGCGGGCGGCGCTGATCAGTTTTTGGGCTTCGCTATAGGTTTGTGTTATCGGTTTTTCGATTAGGCAGTGAATCCCTCGTTCGATGGCCTTCATCGCGACCTCGAAATGCAAAGTGGTCGGAACGGCTATCGTTACGGCATTAGCACTTGAAAACGCTTCGTCCAGAGTGGCGAAGGCTTTCGTGCCAATCTCTTTTGCTATTGTATTTGCCCTTTCGGCATCTTCATCATAAACGCCAGCGAGGGCTTCGCCGGCCAAATTGCTCCACAGCCGAGCGTGTATCGATCCGAGGTGGCCCACGCCGATGACTGATACTTTGAATTGTTCGCTCATAATCTTTGCTCTATAATTAAAAACATTTATCTCGAAACATGGAGGCTTGCCTTTTGATTGAATTGCCTCCGGTCCATTGCCAAACGATCAATGAAACAGCAATCGATCCGATTTCAAAAATACACCAAATAAACGATAAATAATTGAAATATTTATACACTTTCTCTCAAAAAAAATCCCCCACCGTTTGGATACAGCAGGGGATTATTGTTATATAAGGCTATTTGCTTCGGCGAGTATTATTTGGTTACGATAACCGGCACTTGGACGAGAGTACCGCCCACGTTTGCCACGACGAAGTATTTGCCAGAAGCGAGGGCTGATGCGTTGAACTCTGCGCTGACAGAGCTGCCCGGTGCAACAACCGAATTATATACATCGGCCACTTTCATGCCTGTTAAGTCGATCACATAGACGTTGACGTTCTTTGTGGAGTAACCGGCAAGGTTCATCGTGATGACAGATTTTTCCGAAAGCGGGTTCGGGGATGCTTTCATCGAGAAAAGCCCATCGGGTGTGGTGCCTTCGTTGACGTCGTTGACGCCAGTTTTCGATTTGAGCAAAATCTGGAGCGAAGGCGTGTTCTTTGCGTTCGATGTAATGATCATATTAGCATTGTAAGTGTCATTTTCGCGGTTGTTCTTGGCTGTAAGAGTCAAGTTGTGGCTCTTTCCTTTTTCGATGGTGATCGGGAAGCTGGTTCCTTCAGCATAATCGAATACGCCACGAGAATCGTTGAAATCGACCATTGTAATAATCAGAGGTTCGTTTCCTGTGCTGCTGATTTTGAGTGTTTGCGTTGCTTGAACTTTCGGTGTCATTGTCCCGAAATCCACTTCGGCTACGTCAGTGGCAATCTGCGGGCCTGTACCCGTTGATTTCACGTCGGCCAGCATGAGGATATCGAATGTGGGCGAGTTTTTAGCATTGGATGTGAAGCGAAGCGTTGCATCCATCGAACCGGAGTTCTTGGCTACGAATTGGACAGTAACTTCCATCGATTGCTCGGGTTGGAGAGTGATTGCATCGGCGAACGAAGGAATAAGGTCGAAAAGGTTCGCATAGGTGCCGACTGTTTCATATTTAGAAATCACGAGCGGTTCTGTGCCGGAATTGGTGATTTTTACTTTCTGTGTTTCTGTTTGTCCGATTTCCATATCGAGGAAAGTAACATCTTTGACGTCGGAGATAATTCTCGGGCCGACTTCGCCCAGAGGATCTAGCCAGCTAAGGATGCGGTCGAGGAAGTCTGTGCGGGTTTGCTCTGTGGACATACCCTCGACGCCGACAGTTGTATAGACAAGTTTGCCATTGCCGATTTTTTTATGAATGCCGAGGTATTGGTCTTCGTCGGTGTTCATGTAGCAGAAGGGAACTGCTTGGGAACCATCGCGCGGAGCCATGGGGCATGTGTAGAATGTTGCGGCACTCCATTCGCTGTTTAACTGAGTAGCGTTCACATACATTCCAGAACCGATAATATCGCCATCCATGCCGTTGACTTCATAAGAAGAAAAGCTTAGGTATCCATTATCAGTATAGGCCAATGAATAGAAAGGAGCACCGCCATCGGGCGTACTCGTCGTATCGACGCCAATATAGCTCTCATAGAAATCGACGATATCAGAATTATCACTCCTAAGCCCCATCCAATGGTCAAGCCACGAAGAAATCCATACTTTCTTGCCTGCGGTCAGCATATCCTTCACCATTGTAATTATTTCGGTTGTATAACCTCCATTCATGAACAAAGAATATCCCACTGGGCCTGTTGCAGAATTGCCAATTAATCCATCTGAATAGAAAACTGCGCAATCATAGTTATTAGTCGGGAATTTGGTAAGTGTAATTTCATTCAATGGAATTACAGCAGTTTCCTTTTGATACGATTCGTTAAAATTGGCAATTGAATAAGCATGGTACATGTCATTGTAAATTCCATCGTAATAATTACTCACAAGCGATGTACCTGTGAAAACAGCCAATTTGATCTTGTTCGTCATAAAATAGTCGCTATGCGATGTCGGCAGCGGGAAGGCATTGTCCAGCCCGACGGGATAAACACCAAGCGTGAGGGCCGCATAGCCGGCTGCTTCCCCGGGAGTGAGGACAATATTCACGTCAACAGTGCCTTTCGAAGGAATTGTTACAAGGTTGCTGCTAAGCTCAGCTTTCCACGTTTCGGGAAGGCTTCCGCCCATATAAACTTTGCAAGTCATCTCGAAGTTATTATCGTTGCGGATTGTTACCTTTTTGGTGAAGACTTGGTTGCGTTCGATCAGGTTGTACGACGATTCTTGTGGGATCGATGCGCTAACCCTCGGGATAGACGTTACGCCCGAAAGCGACGGCATCGTGCTGACGGCGGCTTGCAAAACTTCCTTCGTGGTTGTGTCCTGAACGTAAACCACTGCATAGAGCATTGTCGGATACCATTCGGGGTTCATAAAAGTTGCGTACGATTTGGCAACGAGGCCATTTGCAGCACCATTAATCAGAACAGAGCCATCATCGGTATTGCCCATAAAATTGCGGGCGACGAAATAGAAGTTCTTCTCGCCGTTCGATCCGGCTTGGTTGTACCAGTGGTATGCTTCGCAAAGGACCACGAAGAGGCGTTTGTTCGAGAATGCAGCCGAACTTTTCACCGATGCGTCCACGCGGACACTATCGCCATCCAAATACAAAGCACTTGTGACTTCATAAGTGGTCTTGCCTGTACCTTTTGCCGTTGAAATAGTGTTTTTCATGGTTGTCTGGTTGCTCCAAGTGCCAACCTTGTTGCCACCGGCAATAAAGTGTTCGTAAGCAGTTGGGCTACTTGTATTGAAACGGTTAGCAATGATGCTTCTCTCCTTGGCGGGAAGGCCGGAGTAAATTGCATCAGCAAAGTAATTATTGTCGTTGTCTTGATATGCCAAGTGATAAACGATCGGAATCACTGGATTCGCAGCGGACAAGTTCTGAATGAAATAGGTCATATTGCCAGGATTCATGGAAGCGGCGACGCTACTCGACGTATTCGTAAAGTATTCAGCCAGAATACTCTTAGTGATATTCTGGGCAGATGCCCCAATCACTGAGAAGAGCAACGCAAAACTGAACACTGCGGTGCTAATGAGACGATTAAACTTCATAATACAACTCCGAATAATAATATAACACTTTGATTTATCGAAAAATATATAAAAATTCCATTGCATTTGCAGTAATGCACTTTCGTTAATAGTAATTTAATTAAAAAATAATGAATTGCCAAAGAATTTCAACACCTGGCAGGAGGAATATTTAGTTTGAAATTCGTAGTCTTCATGCTTTTTTTTACTGCCCCTTTTCTTGGAGCCTGTTGGAATAGTATAGTTCGGCCATGGGGATGTCTCAAAAGTCCAAAAAACTGTTTTTTGTCATGTTGAACGGAGTGAAACATCCATATTCAGCAATGACTTATGAATGGCATAGATTCTTCACTACGTTCAGAATGACACTTTTGAGACAGCCCCTTCGATAAAAGCCATATCTCCATTGTTATCAATGTTTAAGCACAAACCGTTTTAGCCCCCTTTGAAAAAGCAGGGTTGGGGGAGTTGTCGATTTTTCAATGAGTTACTGCAACTTTGGCAATGGGCAAGCCCCACTGCTTACAGAAAATACTTTTTCAACAGGCTGCTAGAATTATTACTACGCAGCATCGTCAAGAAATAAATAATTATTATATTGCATTCTTTTCATTATAAAACTATTACGAATTTTTAGAATATTTAATAATTATGAGAGCAGTTGTACAAAGAGTAAGCCGGGCTTGTGTCGAAATCGAAGGCGAGGTTACCCGAGCAATCGGAAAGGGATTGTGCGTATTCATTGCAATCACAGACACAGACACACACGAAAAGACTGATTGGATGATTAATAAATTGATCAATCTGCGAATATTCGAGGACGGAGACGGCAAGATGAACCTTTCGGCAAACGATACCGGTGGGGAAATACTCCTCGTCTCGAACTTCACGCTCTATGGCGATGCAGAAAGAGGATACCGCCCGAGTTTCAGCAAATCCTCGCGCCCGGAATTCGCCGAACCTTTCTATGACGAGTTCGTCCGAAGGCTCCGCGAAAGGCACCAGCACAAAGTTGCAACGGGCAGCTTCGGCGCGATGATGGACATCAGCTTAGTGAACGACGGGCCGGTTACGGTAATAATTGAAAAATAGGTGGCGACTGCCCCTTTATTCTTTTTTGGGCAGCGCAATGAAGAATGTAAAAATGAAACAGAATTCATTTCCCCTTATATTAGAATTCTCTGCCCCATATATTTGACATTCTTTGCATAAATTTTATGCAACAAATCTCTGTTTATTATGTTATGAATTGTAAGTAAGTATTGAAAAGGCAGATATGAAGCAATTGCGCTACTTAATAATCACGATGATGATGTTTTCAATGGCCGGCGAGTGTTTGGCTCAGGTCTTTTCATTAACGAATGTCAATTATTCAAATTTCCCAATCGTTAGCTCGCAATTCATTGCGCTCGACGAAATGAATAATCCATACCAAAACCTCAACGAGAATGATTTCAGAATCATTGAGAATAATATCACAATTCCTTCAACGGATGTAACCGTTAACTGCATCGAATCGACTATTGTCCCGCCGGTGGACGTCGTGCTGGCAATCGACCAGAGCAACTCCATGACGGAAACCGCACCCGATGGCTTGCAACGCTGGGATTGGGTGGTCGAAGGGGCGACAAGTTTCGTCAATACTGTCGATTTCGTGAATGCCCCATCGTCGAGGATTGCCGTGGTTTCTTTCGGAACGTATTCATACCTTCGATGCGGATTCTCGGCGAATAAATCTGTGATATGCGATTCAATACTTCGGACCTCTGTGGGCGGCGGGACGAGCTACCGAATGGTTCTTTTGGACAGGAATATTGGCGCAATTTCCTTGCTCGCCTCTAGGACCAGCGGCAACCGGAGGATTGTCGTTTTCCTCACCGACGGCCAGCCCCAAGACCAAACCCCAACTCAGGAAATCATAAACCTGATGCTCGAAAATGGCATTCAATTCTATGCGATCACTCTCGGGACCGAAATGACCGCTGATTTGCAGCAAATCGCTTCGCAGACCGGCGGCAAATCGTTCAGCGCGAACACTTTGGCCGATGTGAGGGGAATTTATAATTACATTGCGCTCGATATCCAACGTACACAAACATGCACAATCTCATGGAAATCGGCCTACCCATGCACGAATCCAGAATTGAATCGGAAGGTAGATGTCCAATTCGCAAGGAGCGCTAAAACTTTCAGCCTTTCTTATACGCTCCCTTTGAGCGCATTGTTTAGCATCAAAAAGAGTACAAACACTGCTTATTTCGGCAATCCTGCGCCGGGCGGATTCTCCGACGTCGAGGTTACTTTCACGCCCGAGACCGAGGACTACTACGTGCCTGCGGGCGGAGTAAGAATCGAACCGAGCAACTATTTCCAGATTACCGATTACGACGTGGGCGGCACTAATAAAACCCCTCCCCTGACTTTGCCGAAAGGAATAACTCGGCGAATGAATCTTAGATTCACTCAATCAGGCTCGATGACGTATCGCCAAGCAGTCCTCACTCTCGACGGGGCGCCCTGCCCGGCCAGAATAGATTTGAAGGGCGGGCTTTCGCGCGTGGTCCTCATCGAACCGGACACGGCACAAATTTTCTCATCATGCGAGCCGATCGATATCGAGTGGATCGGCACCGATGTAACTTCCGTACTGAACCTGTATTACAGCATTGACGAAAAAAAAACGTGGCTGCCAATAGCAAAAAGTATTACCGGAACAAATAAATACACATGGACCAATCCACCGCAGAATCGTGAAATCTATATTATGATCAGCCGGAACAGCGAACTTGGATGCTTTTGGGTGCGCCAAATGGGTAGCACCGGCAAGGACATTGTAAACCAAATCACCTTCAATAAGGACACCACAGCCGTAACGCTCACCGGATACTATACCGACAGCATCCGCGCCGGCGATACGACGATCAACAGCGTTGGAATAAAAGACTTTTTCTTGGCCCAATACAATACCGATGGGAACTTGGTTTGGATTCAATCTGCAGGTAGCCGTTTGGACGATTCGTCCTCCTGCGTGATAATCGATACTTCAGACAACATATATATCGCCGGGTCGCTCTGCTCGGGTGTGAAAATTGGAGCAATGACCTACACCCTTCCCGACGCAACCGGGCAGTACTGCTTCGTGGCGAAGTATTCTCCGGCCGGCAAAGTAGAAGCAGTTTATGTGTTGGGGTCAAAATATACAATCGACCAATTCGAAGCTCATGGGCAACGCCTTAGTTTCGACCCCAAAACAAAGCAAATCACTCTCTATGGAATCTATAAGGGCGCTTATAAAGACCTGAACAATTCTTTGCCCAAGGCTTTAGTGTTCAAGCCATTTACTGCAACGTTTGATACGGAACTGATGCCGAATATCATTCAGACCTATTCGGGCAGCTTTCCTGCCGCCAATCTTTCGGTCTCCGATGCTAACAGCAACACGTATTTGTCAGGAAATTTCTCCGGCACAGTGAATCAATGCTCATCAACGCTTGTATCGGCGGGAAACACAGACATTTATTTACGAAAATCGGGCGTAATCCCAGGTTCGTCCGATACACTTTCGTATGCAGTCCAAAGCCGTCAGCCAAAGCTGACTTTCTCATCAAACTCGATCGACTTCAACACGAGAATAACCGGAGCCTTGGCGGATACGACGCTTATCGCCGGTTTGTGCAATACGGATTCAATTCCTGTAACAATTGTTTCTGCATCAGTAAGCGCCTCCGAAAGCGGAGTTTTTTCCCTTGGCAGCAGTCTGGCTGGGCTTGTAATCAATCCCGGCGAGTGCATTGATTTGCCTGTGGCCTTCAATCCGACTCATGTAGGTTCGTTCAGCGGAACAATCGGAATAGTTGTCGATTGCCCACAAGGAAAGACTTATTCGATAAGCCTGCGTGGGGCCGCGGTATGCAATTTGTTCACTTTGAGCAGCTACGATTTCGATCAAACCGGCATTGGCGACCAGCAGCAATCCGGCCGAATTGCCTTGATTACCAACCACAACCCAGACCCCGTGGAAGTGCTTGTTTCAATTTCGGGCGACATGTCGGATTTTGTATCCACGTTGGCAGCCGGTTCGTTTATGCTCGAACCCGAAGGCAGTTTGTACTCGGATTTCACTTTCTCGCCCCAATCGGCAGGAAACAAATCCTTATTGCTGTCCTACACGTTCAATGTCGGCTGTCCGGCAAATTCGGCCATCATCACCGGAATCGGCGTCCAGACGGACGTATCCGTTACGAACGCAACGTTCGGAAAGCACAGGCTGCTCACATCTTCAAAGAAAAAGATTTATGTCGAAAACAAATCAGCAATCGACCGTTCGGTTTTGACTATTGATTTTGAGCCAAGCGCGAAAAATGCTTTTTCATATACGAAACCGAATCTGCCATGGGTGATTAAAGCCAACACCAAAGATTCCATTGAAATAAGTTTCGTCCCGACCGAAGAGATTTTGTATTCCAACAGGCTGCTATTCACGGTCGAGGGCCAATCCTCACCAATTTCGTCGGCTCTGACAGGCGAAGGGATTCTTCCCCAAATTTCCCTGCGCTACGAGTGTTCCGAGCCGATCAAGCGCGGCACTATGGCCACGTCGAGGATCTACATCTACAATCCTTCTGCCTCCAGCGACCTAAAGGTGGAAAGTATTGACCTTGCGTCCACAGTAAATTACCACTTCCCTGCGCCGCTGCCGATGCCGACCACGATTCGCTCGGGCGAGGAAACATTCTTTGATGTGATTTTCGCACCGCAAGCGAGCGGTATGATCGAAAATACTATTACTGTCAATTCCGACGCCGCCCCCGGGCCGGACGAAGCGCCAATCGTGCCGACTGCATTGAAATATGCTTGCGAAGCGACCGGCGAAGACATTCCGGCATCCTTCGATTTCGATGGAGCAATAATTTGCTCGAGGTCTATTCTGAGTAAATCAATTAAAAACAATAGCACTTCCCAAAGCCTAACAATTGATAAAGCAACGATTAGCGGGCCCGGGCAGAGCCACTTCGCTTTTGTCAGCTCGCTGCCCATCGAAGTGCCTGCCAACGAAAGCAGAGAACTTTCGATTGCTTTCTCGCCCGACGAAGAAATGGATTATTCGGCAGAACTGACTCTCGGCTCCGGCAGCACCGCGCTGGGCACTGTACCCCTGAGCGGCCACGGAGTGGGCCTCCGGCTCTATTTCGAGCTTGATACGCTCAGATTCACCCCCGGGCAAACCGTCTCGCTCAGCGTCTTTGGCCGGTACTCCGAACTTCGCGAGCCACCTGTGTCGCTTGGCTCCATGATTGATTATAACCGAAACACTCTCGTTTTGCGCCAAGGAGCCATCAGAAACGGCAATTTGGCCGGGATTGTGTGGAGCCAGCAAGGATGGCAGCCCGCCACAATAACCGGAACGGGCAATTTCCCGAATGAGTACTCTGGGCTGCTATTCACTGCCGATTTCGCTTCGTACCTGGGCGATTCCATTTCGTCGTTTGTCGGCGTGCGCCCCATATACGAGGACTGCTCGGCCGGATTAACAGATTCGGCATTCACAAAGATAACCGGAGTATGCTTCTCGGAGGGTCGTTTCGTGGAAGTTGGCGCAGCTGGCTTCGGCTTGGAGAGTTTGCCCAATCCATTGCGCAACAACACGAAGCTCAACTACAGCCTGCCATTCGATATGAACGTAGAGATTAGTATATATAATTCAATCGGTTCGAGAGTGATGCAATTGGCAAATGGATATTCTTCCAAAGGAGTTTCAAGCATTCTCTTCCCTGCGGAGGAACTGAGCGCGGGGCTGTATTTGGTTCGGATGATCGGCGGAGGGCAGGCGTCGTCGATCCAAGTTATTATCGAAAAATAAAATCCTATAATACATATTTTGTAAGATACGGTACTATTAGTTTTTATATAGATTTGATTCATTTGCAAATAATATAATATTTGTTTTTTGCGACAGAGCTTACTTTTCGTGTTTGTGAATGAGCAAAAATAATGTTAAATTGTTAATTTATAATTAACTGTTTAGCAGTGATTGACAATGGATTTTCAAAAATCATTAGCATCGAAACTCGGGGGCTACTTCGATTCGGTCATAGCAGAGCATCAGGAAAAGCATAAATCATCACCGGAATCCTTCCCGGGGCTGGAAATGCTCAAGGACAGGCTGAACCACTACATTGATATGTGCATCGATGATTGCAACGCTATCAAGGGTCAGGTGAACGATCCCGATTCCATCGATTTGCTAATTGATATTATCAAATCTGTATCAGAACTTATTCTCGAAATCGGATACGCTCACGGCAAACACGAGCAAATCACTCGCGATTCGCTGCTACACGTACTTCTTTCTGCATTCTCGCGCGCCGGTTGCCCCGAACTGAGCCTGCCGGATAGAATCATTATCAATTCAATCCCTGACTACGCATTGCAACAATCTGTCAACAAATTGGCCTCATACTTCGCTCAGAGCTTGGTCAAATCCGTTGTAGTCAATTGGACCCCGAAAATCGGCCACGTGTTGCTAATCGGCTGGGTTAAATACATCGTAACCCGCATGTATAACCGCGCTAACGATTTCTTCGCCCAAACATTCGAGATTAGCCCCGAAAAGAGTGCTTTCTTCACCGAACCCCAAGGCCAGCAATCCAAGGATATTGTCTTGGAGAAAATGAAGATCCAGCTTCTGATGAACCTAATGAAAAGCGATGGCGAGATTGCTCCCGAAGAATACGAGTATATCGAGCTCATGCTTAGCAATTCAATTCTGCCGGAGGCCGAAAGGGATGAATTGCTGTCGCAGGCCAACACGCTCGACCAGTGCTCAATTGATTTCAAACTCCTTTCGTCCATCGCAGAGGATCCCATTCTGATGATGCTCGACCTGTACGCGCTTGCGAAACGTGACGGCAAAATTCACGAAATGGAAAAGAAATACCTGGAAGAGGTTGGCAGCAAACTCGGCATTTCCGAGCGTGTTATGCTATACTTCTAACAGCTTGGCATTTAAACCCCTTTGGCGATTATTTTGTCAATATGTGTATAAGGAATATTTTCCACACACGAAACCTTTCTTTAGTTAAATTCGTATTAATGGTTTTGACAACTTTTGCAGGATACAAATGAAGCGATTCCTCACTTGCTCCTCGTTGTTAATAGTGCTCTTGGGGCTGGCAGCCCACGCAGCCAGTTTCGAGGTTGGCATTTTTGGCGGGCCGACGATGCCCAGTAATGAATTTGGCAAAGCTGTCTTCGGCAATGAACAGTTCTTATCCTATGGCTCGACTCCCGTAGGCTTCCATGCCGGCGCCGAATGCAAAATCCGTTTGGACGAGAGAATCCGTCTGTTCGGCGATATTTCAATTCACAAGATTCCCAATACGAACAATTCTTATGTACCGATTAGGCAAAACGGAATTCAAATTGCAGGCGTTGAAGATGCAATTTACACGGTTCCGTACAACGTATCGCAAGTTTTAGTTCCGATCACCGTTGGCGTCGAGTATTTTTTCCTAAGGTTCGAAAGTTTTGACTTTTTTATCGCACTCGGAGCCAGCGTGAACTATTTTTCGAATGATATCTCTCTTGATAATATTAACAAATGGTACCATGAATTCGTCGAAGACGGCATCCGCATGGGCGCTTCGGGCGGGCTTGGTGCAAATATAAAAATCAGTTCATCGACCGCGATCGAAATCAAGGGCAAGTACAATTGCTCCAATATTGTGGCTAAAAGCCCCGAAACCACTCGCAATTATTTCACGGTTTCGGCCGGCTTATTGTTTGGAATCTAAATACTTTAATTATAAAAGGGTTGTAACATGAAAAAAGTTCTAATTATTGTCGCGCTTGCGATTCTTTCAGCCGCGAATGCCTATGCGCTGCCAGGCTTTGACATCGGTATCTTTGGCGGGCTTTCCACTCCGAACGACAAGATTCCAAACGTTTATACTTTGAAGGACAAAAATGTGGGATCGATGGTATTCGATGGCGCCATGAGCGGCTTCCATATCGGTGCCAAGGTTCGCATTGGCCTTTCTGACAATCTTTCTTTCGTCGGTAGCCTCGCTTGGCACCATTTGCCCGAAACGCAAACCTTTTATACGAGTAACCTGCAAACCCAAACATTTGGCTTAAAGAAATTATTCGCTCCTGAAGAAATTCCCGCACTGAATTCAAAGCAGGAGATAATTCCGTTCACTGTCGGGCTGAACTACAAATTCTTGAATGCGAAAGTAGTCAACGGGTATTTCGTCGGCGATTTGGCGTACAACTATTTCTCGAATAAATTGGACGTTCCTGCGGCTGTGGACGCTTTGGTAAGCGCCTCGAAGACTTATGGCCGCGTTGGCGCAGGCCTTGGCGCGGGATTCGATCTGAACCTCGTGGTGATGAAAATCGGCCTTGAGGGCAAATACAACTTCACAAACCTTATCGGCAAGGAAGACGGCGAAGACGCCAAGAACTTCTTCTCGCTCTCGCTTTGTTTATATCTGTAAGCTAAGAATATAATAATATTTCATCAGGATAAACGAATTCATTTTCGTTTATCCTTTTTTTATCCTACTCAATGTTTATCAGGTGGCAGATAATTATTTAGTGTATCATTTCTATTCTTGCCTATTCGCCATATCTTGCAACAGATTTCCCAGCTGTGTCTGTTTTCGATTACAGATCGCACTATCGAGCGAACAATATAGTCAGCATTTTCCATGCAATGTTTATTGATTTTATTGTTTTTGGGATATTTTTATTTTCCATTAAAATATTTGTAATATTCAAACGAAAATATTAATTATTGAATCATTGATAATTAATATTCACTATCTCTACCAAATAATAAACTTTTACAACGAATTATTATGGTAATATTGCATTGGCAAATCATGGCCAATGTGATTTAAATAATATTTAACTTATTTAAGGAGTAGTTATGAAATGCGAAGCATTTGACCAAGACATTGAAAACACCTTTAGCCAGTATGGAAAGTTAGGTGTGAAAGTTGATTTGCTTATGGCACGCGACAGACCTTCTGTAACACCACCGTACGATTGGATTGATGTGATGGTCGAAACGGCACCTGTTATCGCGCAACCATCTCCGCAAGCGGACACATGGCACTATGGAGGTCTAATTTCAAAGACAACTTCACCTGTCCCTCTTGGAATTAGAGTAATCAACAAGGATAAGCTCATTGGGTCTGAGAATGCAGCCAAAAAACTTCCTCCGGGATTTGATTTGCAAACTGCTAATTGCGAACTGAGCTGGCACGTAAATAATACGGATAAAGAACCGACATATTCATTCTACCACGATAAGGCTCATCATTCAATCGGAGCCTACACTGGTACAATTATCAAAGAATAATTTCATTTCTATGTTTGTGTATCCATATTTGCCTCTTGAAGAATTTTCTTCAGGAGGCTTTTTATTGATTACATGATGACAAAATATTATTTTATATTATCTGTTCTATGCAGAATTTTGGTACAATAAAATATTCACACATAAATTATTTTGAATAATTCTCTCTTGAGCTAATCGAAAAGACAAACACAGCCTGCCCATTATTCAAATGGGTGGGCTGTGTTATATGCAAGCACATATAAAAAAAGGCAGCATACATTAAGTTGCTGCCTTTTTTGAATTGTCTACGATGATTGTTTAGCGGTTGAAGCTCGGCATTATCATGTTCTCGGGCAACAACAACCAATCGAGTTTCTCTTTGGTGAGGTATTTTTTCTTCAATACCAATTCATATATGCTTGCATTGGTTTCGAGCGCTTCCTTGGCGAGCAATGTACATTTTTCGTAGCCAAGGACGGGATTGAGTGCAGTAACCAAGCCGATACTGTTCTCGACCAATTCGCGGCAGCGTTTTTCGTTGGCGGTGATGCCATCGATGCAGCGATATTTAAGCGTTTGCATACCGTTTTTGAGCATTTCCATGGATTCCAAGATGCTTTGGGCAATCACTGGTTCCATAACGTTCAATTCGAGCTGGCCGGCTTCGGCTGCGAGAGTAACCGTCAGGTCGTTACCGATAACTTTGAAAGCGATTTGATTCACTACTTCGGGGATGACAGGGTTCACCTTGCCGGGCATGATCGACGAACCGGGTTGCATTGGCGGCAGGTTGATTTCGCCCAAACCGGTACGCGGGCCGGAGCTGAGCAAGCGCAAATCGTTGCAGATTTTCGACAGCTTGACGGCCAAGCGCTTCACTGCCGAAGAGAAGATAACGAAAGCACCGGTGTCTTGGGTGGCTTCGACCAGGTTGGAGGCCAAGCGAACAGGCAGCCCGGTGATTTCCCACAGATGGTTCACGCAGCGGGCGCTATAGCGCGGGTCGGCATTGATACCGGTTCCGATTGCGGTTCCGCCCATATTCACCTCGAGGAAGAGGCGCGAGTTTTGCTCGAGGCGTTGGATTTCCTCTTCGAGCGTTACGGCGTATGCTTCGAAAGCCTGGCCCAAGGTCATTGGCACGGCGTCTTGGAGCTGTGTGCGGCCCATTTTGATAATGTGCGAGAACTCGTTGGCTTTTGTGCGGAACGAAGCAATGAGTTCGGTCAGGATGGAAATAACTTTTTGGTTCGAATAGACGAGGCCGATTTTGAGTGCGGTCGGATAGGCATCGTTCGTCGATTGCGAAAGGTTCACGTGGTTGTTCGGGTGGCAGAATTCATATTCGCCGCGGTTGTGCCCGAGGATTTCGAGCGCGCGGTTGGCGATGACTTCGTTTGCGTTCATGTTCGTCGATGTCCCGGCGCCGCCTTGGATCATATCGACTACAAAGTGAGTGTGCCATTTGCCGTTAATGATTTCGTCGCAAGCCTGAACGATTGCGTTCGTAACGTCGGGTTGGAGAAGTCCGAGATCGAAGTTTGCCTTTGCGGCAGCTTTTTTAACTTGGGCTAGGGCAACTATCAGGTCGGGATAGTGGTTAATCGACACGCCCGAGATATTGAAGTTTTCCAATCCGCGGAGGGTTTGGACGCCGTAGTAGTATTCGTTCGGCACGTCGCGTTCGCCCAAGAGGTCGTGTTCGCGGCGCACACCGCCCGAAAGGTATTGCACGGCTGCATCAACCACTTGGTTGGTGGTGTTGCGCATGCGGCGGGAGATGACGTGGGAGATCCGCGAAAGGATTTTCATACCGACTTCGGGGTGGTCCTTCATTGCGGCTTTGAAATTGTCACGGTTGATGATATAGATAACAGATTCCTCGAGCACTCGGCCGGAAGTGGAGTGCGGATATTCGTCGAGCAAAGCGCCTTCGCCCATGAAATCATTTTTTGTGAAGAATCCGATTCTTTTTTCTTGCTCGAACGGCGTGAGCAGGAAAAGCTCGACCGAGCCGCTCATAATCAGATAGAGACTGGTGCGGGGCGAGTTCTGCTGGAAGAGTATGGTATCCTTTTTATATACTTTTTTTTCTAAGTATTCAGCGAATAGAACCAATTCTTTCGAATCAAGGTCTTTGAAGAGTTCGATCTCTTTCAGAAAAGCTTCTGTCTTTGCCTTGTCCATATTTTTACCTCATTATTTTTGATCATTGTATCTAACACACGCGCGGATGCACTTGAAGGGCAACCGCATAGTTAATTTTCCTATAGACGTATTTGTCCGTATCGCATTTTCTATCAAGCAATTAGAATTTTCGTTCGATGAATTGCGGAATCACCGAGTTCCATGTATTATAGTTGTGGCCCCATTCCGGCCCCCAGATGTCCACCTGGTGCGGAATCCCTTTCGAGGAAAGAATGCCGCCAAGGTGCAAGGCGTTGTGCGGGTGCTCGCCCTCGCCCGTGCCGGAAACCACGTAGATATGGTGCTTGCTCAGCAGGAACGAAAGCCAATAATTGTCGTTAAGATTGGGCAAGTAATGTATCGGTGAATTGAAATAGCAATTATTGTCGAAATAGCCTTTCGTGAAATGCTCTATATTGTACGTTCCGCTGGTTGCAATCATTCCGTAGAACACGTCGGGGCGCCTGAAGAAACTGTTCGCGGCGTGGTATGCGCCGAGCGCAGCGCCGCAAGTGATAATCGGTACGGGGCAACCGCAATCTCCGAAAATAAACGGAACCACCTCTTCGACCAAGTAATTATTATATTGCAAATGGCGGAGGGACTTCTCTTCGGGGCTGATGTCGTCGGAAAGCCACGATTGGAAATTAACACTCGGCACGCAAAACACTTTGCATTTGCCGCGGTCGATCATCGGGGTGAGCGCCTCGATAAGCCCATTCTTTTCGTTTTCTTCGGGGTCGTCTGTGGTCGATGGGAATAAAAGAATCGCTAAGCCGTAAATGCCATAAGTGAGTATGTCCATGTCCTGACCCAAATTGGTGCTTTTCCATTGAATTCTCTCATGTTTCATATTCGCCCCAAGAAATCGTTAAAAACTTATTTCAAAATAGCATCTACGTACAAGATTAAAATTAGTTCAAAATTATTTTAAAACCAAATTCTTATTCGCATTGTGGCCTGTGTGAATCAATGCTTTTTCGCAAAAGTTCGTTCCGAGCCGAACGAATGTTGGTTCTATAACATTTTGTGTGGGTACTGTAACATATGCCATTTAGAGTGAGTAGTTAAAATCAAAATGATATTTTACCGCGTAGCGGTTGTTGTATTGTAGAATATTTTTTAAATTTTTAGACTCATTTCGCGTAGCGAATGTTTTATATGATTGGTTGATTCATGCGAAGTATTAGACAACAACCGCTACGCGGTATAACTTTCAAGTGGGAATCAACTGCTACAATACAGCAACCGCTCACGCGGTAAAAAAAATAATTCTGAAACAAATTTGCTCGGCAACTCGTATAATCAAGCAAGTAAATTGTTGAAATAATTCCCTACAAACAGATGAAAAACCAAGATATTATCGACTTCACGAATGCCAATCCGATTTGCTATTTGGCCACCGCCGACGGCAACCAACCGCGAGTCCGAGCAATGGGCTTCTGGTTCGCCGACGAAACCGGATTCTATTTCCAAACCGGATCAATTAAAAAACTCGTTACCGAACTTCAAACCAATCCCAAAGCGGAGGCATGTTTCTACAACAACTCGAACGGGGGCAGAATGCTGCGCATCGAGGGCGAAATGGAATTCCTCGAAGACCACGAGCTGAAAGCAAAAGCTATCAAAGACAGACCCTTCCTGCTCCAATTCGGACTGACGGCCGAAAGCCCCGAACTGATCATTTTCCGCTTAGCCCACGGCAAGGCCCATTTCTGGACAATGGCAGACAACCGAGGCCCGAAGAATTATATTGAGTTTTAGGAATATTCTGATTATAAAATTGGAATGTAGAATTGTCGGGGTTCAATGTTTTGTAGGGGTTCAAAATTTTGAACCCTTACATTAATTTTGCAAATTAAAAAATATTCACTAATTTTGTGGCAGTCCGTTGGAGGTGTTCCGGCGAAATAGCCGGGGCTGAGATGAAACTCCTCGAACCTGATCCGGATAATACCGGCGTAGGAAACACGGAGCAATTAATGCTTTTGGCGCCCTGCCCACTATATTGATTCTAACCAGATCAGTTCGTCCGACAACGGGAAAATTAATCGTTATGTTAAATTTTCCTTGGTGGATGTACAAATGTACTACAAAAAACTTCTTTCACGCATCGCTATCGCGGCCGCAATTGCCTCGCCCGCCCTGGCGAAGCAACCCACGCAAATCGACACAAACCGTGTCGTCGTGGCTCCCAGCATCAACGTTACCACGAACCGCGCAACGCAAGGCATCTCCCCTGTCCCCTTCTCGGACATGAACGCGCAGGAGATTAAATTCAACTACACAGTGCAGGACGTCCCCGCGCTAATTTCGGAAATGCCGTCCGTGGTGTTCTATTCGCAAAATGGCAACAATACCGGATACTCGAACCTGACACTGCGCGGCTTCGACCAGCGCCGCATCGCCGTGATGATCAACGGTATCCCGCAAAACGACCCCGAAGACCACAACGTCTATTGGGTGGACTTCCCGGACATCACGTCCAGCTTGGACAATATCCAGGTGCAGCGCGGAGCCGGCATGGCCAACTATGGCTCGGCAGCGATTGGCGGCAGCGTGAACCTGACCACCTCGAACTTCGTCAACAAGCGCGGGTTCACCGCCATGACCGGCGTCGGAGTCCAGGAATTCGGGTACTCGGATCTCATGCAAGCCACCACCGGCAAATTCTCGCTCGAGGCGTCCAGCGGCCTGATTAACGACCACGCTTTCTATGGCCGCCTCTCCAAGATCACGACCAACGGCTACAGAGACCGCTCCGGCAGCACTCTGTACAGCTTCTTCCTCAGCGCTGTCCGATTCGACAAGAACTTCTCCACGCAGATCAACGTCTTCGGCGGCCCGATCACCGATGAATTGTGCTACACCGGCCTGCCGAAGTCATACATCGGCTCCACCGAACTCCGCCGCAAGAATCTGTCGTACTTCGCATACGATTCGACCGGCAAGAACGTCGTTTGGCCGAGCGAGCGCAGGCCACAGGAAAAGGAAGGCTTCTACCAACCGCACTACGAAATATTGAACAACTGGCAAATCTCCGACAATTTGGAGCTGAAAAGCGCCCTGTTCTATTACTCCGGCGAAGGTTATTACGACAACGACATTTCTTGGCTGTCGGCAAAATTCCTATTCACTAAAGAATTCGGCTGGGACTCGCCGCAAGGCCCAGTGAACGGCATTTACCGCGCAACAGTCGAGAACAGCCACGGCGGATGGATTCCCCGGCTTATTTGGAAAAACTTGGCAGGAGAAACCGTCATCGGTGCCGAAATCCGCTCGCACCGGTCGAAGCACTATGGCCAGCTGACCTATTCGGAGAATTATCCAGCCGGTTACGATCCCGATTTCAAGATTTATTACTACGAAGGCGGGAAAGACGTGCTGTCGGGATTCCTGCGCCATCGCGCCGAATTCGGAAAATTGGCTCTGAGCGCAGAAGCGCAATTGGTCAACAATACGTACCTGATCCAAAACGAGAAACATGGCACTCAATACACGAAATATGCCGTTGGGATTGGAGATTCCGTGGGCAATGGCGGCAAAATCTTCAGCTACGATTACTTTTTCTTCAACCCGCGGCTCGGCGCCACCTACAAATTGGACGACAAAACCACGGTTTACTCCCAGATCGCCTACACGTCTCGCGAACCGAGGCTGCGCCAGCTCTATGCCGCCGAGGATGCCATCTTTGGAATGAAAGATACCTGCACGGCCATGCCTTCGTTTGAATACAAAAATGGCGTGAAGGGCATTTACGACTTCTCGAAACCGCTACTGAAACCCGAGAAAATGCTCAATTTTGAATTGGGCGCGAACTATACGGATTCACGTTTCCAATTTGGCGTCAATGCCTACTATATGGATTACCGCGACGAACTCGTTAAAAGCGGAATGGTGGACTACTACGGCAATCCAATCGAAGGCAACGCTCCGAAATCGCTGCACGCCGGCGTGGAATTGCAAGGCTCGGCAAATATTTACACGAAAGGCACGACCAGCGTTTTCTTCGCCGCGAACGCCACTATCTCGCACAATAGAATAGTTGATTACAAATACCAGCTGGGCGATGGCGTTGTGGTTTCCTTGGACGACAACCCTGTCGCAGGCTTCCCCGACTTCATGGCGAACCTGAGGCTAACGGCGAACTTCGACCAACTCCGCGTTTCGCTCTTCGGCAAATACACAGGCGAGAGCCGCACAGACAATTTCGGAGACATGCTCACGAACAACCAAACGCTTAAATCATTCTTGATCGCCAACGACAATTACTATGCCGACAACAAATTGGACGCCGCTTTCGTAATGAATGCCGATGTTTCGTACACACTCACGAACGCATTCACCTTCGAGCGCATCCGTTTCTTCGCCCAAGCGAATAACATCTTCAACAAGCTCTACGCAGCCGGCGGCGAGGGCAAGGAGTTCTTCGTGGCCGCCGAACGAAACTACTTCTTCGGCATCGAGGTAGGATTCTGAGTTTTTCTAAAGAACAACATCCTCGCCCAAACACAACTAATGGGTTTGGCGAGGATGATAATTATCGCAACTTGCAATCCGTGAAGCCCCAAAAGACATAAAAAAACTAATGGTTGGAACCTGGCTAATTATCCCCACAAAGGATTATTATCATTCCGCCCCAAATCGAATAGTAATTTTCGACGAACTGTCAATCGGTTTGCCATCTTTGTAGGCAGGCCTGAACAGATACTTCTTCGAGGTTTCAAGTGCGATCTGGTTCAGTTTATCTTCGCTGCTTTTCAGCACTTTGGCAGTTTGTACGTTTCCTTTGGAATCCACAGATACTTCCACCACGACGATACCTTCGGTGCCTTTCAGGCTTTCAGGTTTCTGTGGTTTTGCGGCCTTCAGCACTTGCGGATTCGCGTTTTCGATATAGAATTCACAATCTGATTTGTTGCCATTCGCGGATGGAGCCATCTCGCTCCGTGCCGATTCGTTCGATCGCGTCTGCCCGGGCGAAATCGCGTTGACTGTGGAATTCTCCTTGGTGGAGCAATCTGAGTTATCTTTTGACTTTGCGCTACTCGCTTCAAACGGAACGGACGAATTCGACGTTGGGCATTCTTTATTTTCTGTGGTATTATTCGCGACTGTTTCCTCGGCGGTTTTGTTGCCCTTCAGCGCGGCAAAAACGGCAATCACCGCCACCAATACGACTACAGCAGCAATTGCAACAAAGCTTTTTGATGTTTTCCTTTTGATATCTCTTTCGGTTTCTTTCTCGCGGAATTCCAGCAGTATCATTCCATCGGAACCCGAAGCTCCGGGGAGCTGTTTCCTCAACTTCTCATGCTTCTTTTCGGTCGGGACCAAGATACTTTGCATCGACAAATTCTCTGGAAAATCGCTTGGAATTTCCGGAGAATTGGTAATGATAATCCGTGTGTTTGAAAGAACAGTAAACATGAGGAATTTTCTGACTCCTAAGCTCTTGTCCTCGGAATTGTCCACGGTCGGTGCATCGGCGCGAGAGAGGAAATGATAGAGATGTTCGTAAATCGCCCCTTTTCGCGTCTGAATGTCCACGAATACTTCGTCGGAATGGAACAGATAGCATTTATCGTCAATCTTCCAGACAGCGGCAAATGTATCGCTCGGAAGGCATTCAACTTTCTGCAACAGTTTTTCAAAGAATTCATCGCTATCTTTATCAATTCTGTCGCCCTTGTGTTTAGCGGATTCCTCGAAGAATTGCATCGCTCGGCGAGCCGCCGGCTCAATCGATTCGCTACAAAACATGGCCAGCTCGCCGAATTTGCCCTCGACAACCATTCCAATTGGTTCGTTACCGGATCTCTTCATCGAGGATACGAAGGCCAACCCATCAGGGCAATCATGATGGACACTTGCCATTTTCACAGTTTTTGACAGGTTGGTCGGGTCTGAACCCGCCAAATCAATAGCCTTCGATATTTTTTTCTTCACGCTCATATTCTGTTCGTTTCCTTATTTAATTGGAGTTTCCACAATTATATCGACAGTTCGGCAATAGAAACGGCCTTCGGGTATGTTGTTGTCGTATAATTCTTTCGAGCTGCCGACGCCAAGGGCTGACGAGTTTGCATGGTTTAGTGCTTTTTTCGCAGACATTGCCCTGTTCTGGCTGAGCTTTTGGTTGTGTTGTGCGTCTCCGGTTCTGTCGGTGTAGCCCGTGATCGTCATTTTAGAGTCTTTTTGCAATCTTTTTTTGATATGTTCCACGATTTTCTTGTTCCCAGCCTCGATTTCGTATTTATTGAAATCGAAAAGAATCAGATTGTACCTGTCGATCTCCACATCGTTCTTTCTCTCTCTTCTTTTTTTGCTGACAGAGAGATATTCCACTGGCAGAAATGTTGTAATGGATTTCGCCTGGAGTTGCTTGTCCTGGATTGTAAGCTCAACGTCAATTCTTTCGTCCAAGCTCGGAATTGTGATCTGGTTTTCGTTAAATTTCCAATCCACTGAGGTAGGCAAATTGGCAGATCCGGCCTGGGAGAAATTCGCTGACGAAAGGCCTTTCTGTTTCGCCTCGATGGTCCACGCCTTAAGCCCGGCATCTGCATTGGCTTTCGGATAGAATCGGGCAATGGGTGGATTTGCTTTCCTCAGCGTGTCCGAAAGGAAAACCGGTGCGAGAATTTCATATTCTTCGCTGTATAGCTCCACTCGCCTATTCTCTGCAATTTTGTCCTGCTCGGCTATCGGTGTCGATGCCTTTTCAGGTAGGTTACGTTTCTCCAGTTGCAACCTTGAGTCATCGATTTGCCAGACATCCGCGAGGTACTTCTTCACTTTCTCGGCTCTCCTCATCGACAATTCTGTGTTGTCTTCCTCGACAGCGATTCCGCTGTTGCAACCCGTAATTCGCAGTATTGCCGCCGGATGTTCGGTCATGCGGCGCCCCACGATATTCAAAATATGGTAATAAGTCTCCAACGTACTCGATTTCGACAGGGATTTTATTTCAAAATTTTTAGCATCGCCGGGCGCCAAGGCAGTATATTTGGTTTGAATCTTGTCAGCATTATCCTCGAAAAAGACGTATGGCAGCAATGGTTGCGTCCGGCTCGATATGAACTCCTCGACGAATATTTTCGCGGATTCGGTTTCTTGGCCCAAGCTATCGACGCCGAAAGCATCGATCCTGCCGGAAAGTGAGTACTTCTTTGCCGAAAAGACTGTGTCGGTGCGGTACGTGTACAGATACTCGGTTTCGACGTTGTCCTGAAGTTTTGTTTCCGATTTGTTGGTTGGCGCGCCCATGGCAAACCTTGCAATCGGCTCCGAGTTTTCTTTGTAAATAGTATCAATTTTGAAAATATTCTCTTTCCTTTTAATCAAATCCGAAGGCTCGTACGTCAGCGCCAAACCCAAACGGAGAGTATTAATATTCCATGATACGTCCGAGACCATCGAATTGAAATCGTAATAATAGGTCACTGTGGGCGAGAAATAAAGGCTCTTTGCCCTATTCAGAGGCAATCCATAGCTCAAACCAATGATGCCGTATGCATTGAAGAAAGATGAATTGGGGATATCCCCCTCGCTGACGTTTCTCGTCCGGCCGATCGGATTGTTATTCTGATCGACAAAAGAGCCGTCAGGCCCGAGCAGTCTTTCCTTTTGATCGTAAGTGCTGGACACCTTGAAGGCCAGCCTCATTCCGAAATTGAGTTTCAAATTCTCGTATGGTTCGTAATAAACCATCGGATCGATGCCTACCTTCGTAAATGTCCCATTCAGGACGTGTTCGAAGGTGCTGTTGGTAACTGTATTGTTTATTATCACAACAGTCGGTTCTTCGCTCTTCATTTCGCCTGATTGGGTCATAAGGCTGGCGCGAAGCACCAATCCGAACTGGCTGCTCATCGGCTTCGTGAGGAATCCGCCAATCGTTAGGCCGTTGCCCGATCCGTCGGTGAACTTCGGGCAACAGTTCGGGATGCCTTGGAGTTTGCTAAAGTCGGCATTGGTTTGGTCGAATCCATACTCGCCGAAAAGTCCATAAGCAATTCGGGAGTTGTGAGTGTTTTGTGAAAATGCTCCAAGTGTACTAAAAAGCATCAAAATAGCGCAAATTGAATATTTCATTGAATTTTTCCTCTATTATTTAATTACTCCAATACGCACACTGCTCACGACGCTTTCCGTCTTGAACGTACCAAAATACAAGCCCTGAGGGACGTCGCTAAGATCGATCGTGAGCACTCCGTTTTGCACTTTCTCCAATCGGGCAGACTTCACAGTATTGCCCAACACATCGGTAAGATTGAATTCGGCTTTCCCTTCGTCGGCGTTCGAGTATTCAATTGTAATCGTCTCGCCGGCCGGATTGGGCGTAACGCTGCGCATCGCAGAGTGTAACGAACCGTTGACAAACCTCGGGCCGCCCTCCTTGCAAATATCTGCTATGCTCACCCTGCCGTCCTCCACTCCGATCGTGGCCACGGCGCCAACGGATGAATAATTGGAAAGCACCAAACTCGTGAATTCAGCATTACCAAGCGCAACTACGAACCGAACGTTGGTTAGCGTTTCGCCGGCAGTGCCAGTGGTGGAAACGGAAGTCAACGTTATCGTTTTAGTACCATTGTTTTCCACTTCGTTCGGGAAATCAAGTGCCTTGAGTATGGTCGAATTATACGAAAGGTCGAATGTGAATCCGGTTACTCCCGATGCAGACAAATAGTTTTGTTGGCTTAGGATTATCGGTATCCGCACGGTATCGCCCACGAAGGCAGTAGCCGTATCGGCGCGTAGCGTGGCCGAACATCCAGGCTGGTCCACAATGTTAATCAAACCATTCACTAACGTGATGGCGGCCGCTCCGCCGATTGGCAAAACATTGCGGACAGTCAGAACCGTTAGAGTGCCGGGCGCACCGATTGCCCTAAAACTGACATTGGCCAAGACCTCACCGGCGGCTCCATTTGTTGCAATATTATCAAATCGCAAGTAGCGTAAATTACCCGTTTCCGGATAACTCGTCATGGCGACAGGTTCGGCAACCGATGCGTCGTACAATAATTCAAAGCTGAAAGCTGTTACGCCGGCAATGCCTAAATCCGAAGCAGCTTGCAATACAATTGGGACTGAAGCAGTCACTCCGGACGCTACCGATACCGAACCAGCCGAGATCGTGGCCGTTCCTGCCGGTTGCAGCGAGTTAATGCCCTCGCCGTAGAGCCTGACAATCGCCGGGGAGTTCGTTCCGATATAATTAAAATGCAGCGTGCCGGTTGTCCTGCCGAGTCCGGACGGCAAGAATTTCAAAGTCATCTTGGCCGTGTCGCCGGCGGGTATCGTCATGGAAGGAATAGTTTGAACTGTTGTGAAATCGCTGGCGTTGGGGCCTTCGTGCGCGATCGAAGTAATCGTTACCGGATTCGGGCTGACGTTTCTAATCGTGAAAGCATTCGCAGTATCCCGAAAATCGCCAAGCTCGACCTGCCCGAAATCAATTGTCGAACTGATCACTTCGATTTCTCTGGATACTCCATCGCCCGTTATAGTTTGCTTCAATGTGGAATCCGGCGAATAAATATTAATCGTCGCGGTTTGCACTCCGAGCGCGGCGGGATGGAATCTGAACTCAACCGCGCGAGTCCCTCCGGGTTTGAGTTCAAACGGGGCATTGCCAGACGTGATCGAGAACGGATTCGTTCCGGCAGCGGTGAAGCTTATCGAATCAATTCTTGTTTTGCTCGTGCCGGTGTTCGTAATGAATGCAGAAACAGTAGAGTCCTTAAATGTGCTAACGTAAACCTTTCCCATATTGATATCTTTGCTGACGAGAGTGGGCATAATTATCGCGAAAACATTGTCCGAGACGTCCGACTGGAGTTGCACCGGTGGTTCCAATTTTGCGATCCAGAAATCGCGGCCGCCCCTGTTATTGGAGAAATCGCCATCATTAGACGTAGCAAAACCGGCAATAGCAAAAGAAGCGTCGTCGTTTTTGATAATGCTCATAGCGCATTCATTTCCGCCGCTGCCGCCGATTGTTTTCTGCCAAACCATGGAGCCGTCTGCGCTTTTCAGCTTCGCAATCCACCAATCACTCAGGCCATGGTTGCCGGTTACGTCCCCATCGACCGAATAAGAATAGCCGGCAACGCAAAGAGTGCCATCGCTTTCTTCGACTATCGAAGTGGCGTTGTCCCTATCGGAGCCGCCAAGAGTTTTCTCCCAAATAAGTGCGCCATCGGTAGATTGTACCTTTAGAATCCAATAATCATTTTGGCCATGGTTGCCGGTTACGTCCCCATCTGACGAAGCTGAATAGCCGGAAACAATATAATTGCCATCGTTGCTCTCGATAATGGAATTCGCAGTTTCGTTGCCGCTGCCGCCGTATGACTTCTTCCATACAATCCTGCCATCGGCCGGGTCGAGCTTGGCGATCCAATAATCATAGCCGCCTTTGTTCGCCAAGACATCTCCATCGGCCGAAGCCGAGGAGCCGGCCACGACGTAGTATCCGTCCTTGCTCTCCATTACCGAATAGGCATAGTCGCTACCGGTGCCGCCCAAGCATTTCGACCAAATAATATCACCGTTCGTAGCGTTGAGTTTGGCCACCCAGTAATCGATGCCGCCTTTGTTCCCGCTAACGTTTCCATCGGTCGAATTTGTCCATCCCGATACGATATAAGAGTTGTCTTTTCCTTCGGTGATCGAATAAACAGCATCGTCGCCGCTGCCGCCCAGATTTTTCTGCCAAATCATTCCCCCATCGGCATCGAGCTTCACGACCCAGCAATCCGTTTTGCCCCAAGACGACGTTATCTGCCCATCTTTCGAGTCGCTTTCGCCAGCGACGACTATTGACCCGTCATCGCATTCGATTATGGAACGGGCAATGTCGTTTCCGCTGCCGCCGAGCCATTGTTGCCAAATCCTTCCACCATCAGTGGGACTTAGCCTCATCACCCAAAAATCACTTTTCCCTCTCTTCACCAATACGTCTCCGTCTTGGGAATCTGTGGAACCTGCCACGATGTACGAACCGTCGGCACATTTTGCAATGGACTCCAGATAATCCTCGCCGCTGCCGCCGAACGTCTTCTTCCATTGAATACCTGGAACGCCATTCGGCGCAATCAGCGGGACATCCCAGACACGCGCAATATTGGTCGTGTCAGTCAGAGAGTCCATCGTCACTAATCTATTTTCCACAGGCGACCAGACAGGATCCACACCCGGGACAATAGAAATCAAGCTGTAAGTGTTGGCATCATAGACTTTTGTGGATTTGTTATCCGCAATGGCAAAAAACAGGCCTGAGTGATGCCAAGAAAAGACATTATTTATTTTCACAACACCAAATGTTCCAATTCCTCTTGCTATCAGGTTCATTAGCTCTTTGCCACTTTTGGCATCGAAAATTTTCGTTGGCATATCATTTTCGAAGACACCTTCTTCCCGAATTATTGCAAAAGATGAGCCGTTGGGGTTCCAAACAATGGTCTTATAATAATAAGAGGATAGGCTCTCAACATTAATTGATTTGAGCATCAAACCGTTAGACGTATTCCAAATCTTCGCAGTCCCGTCTTCGGAGGTGGTTACCAAAGTGCTCCCGTCGGGATTCCATGCCACTTGTTGGACCCACGAGGGGTGGCTGAGCGTGTGCAGAATGCTCCCTGTATTGGCATCGAATATTTTCGCCGTGCTGTCGCAGTCGGCAATTGCCAAGCGGTCGTCAATTGGGCTCCAAGCGATGTGCATAATTAACGGTCGAGTTGCCTCATTGGCCGGATCCAACTTGCGGAGCAAAGTGCCTGTATTGCCATCCCATACCTGGACCAATCCATTATTTGTTACGTGGGCAATTTTGTTTCCGTCCATATTCCACTCCACATTAAATCGGGGATCATGCCATAGATTTTGTCTTGATGTTTCGCCAAGGACAAAAAGCCGTTCGCCAGTTTGTACGTTCCAAATATCGACCTCGCCATTTCCCCTGCCTGTGGCCAATCGCGTGCCGTCAGGACTCCAAGACAAACTGGAAATATCAAAAGGATTGGGGCCATCATAGTAATAATAATGAATTGAATCTCCAGTGGACGCATTCCACGCTGAAATTATCAAAGGGCTCTCATCGCTAAAACGAGAAATCGAAGCAAGCCGCGTGCCATCAGGACTCCATTTTGTCTCGTTCATTTGAAGTGGAAATATTTTCGAATTGTAATGAAAATCTGCATTAAATTCGGAGATCAGCGTTGGCGACACCTGTTCCTGCACCCTGACCAAGCAATGGCCGCTGGGCGGTTTGGGGATGTTTTTCCAATTCCATTTCATCCCCGATGCCGAATCCGTGAGTAGGCTCCATGTGGAGCCTCCATCTGTCGAGTACTCAATCCCGACGACATCTTGGGGCAGTATGCCCTCCCACGTAATGATGGAATCGGTTGCAACCACGTAGCTCTCGCCGCCATTCGGCGAGACGACTCTCAGCGTGGGCGTTTCGATTTTGTGACCCAGGAATCCTCCCCTCGCATAGATGCTTGCAGGGCAAAGGTCAGTTATCAAATCAATTTTAGTATAAATAATGCTGCTGTCCGTGGGAGTATAGGTCAGAGTAATACTTCGTGATTCGCCTTGGTTCAACGAAAAGCTGGAGGGCGAAATCGTGAAATGGTTGTCCGAGGTGGCGAATCCCGAAACGGTAAAGGCAGAGTTAACAGCCGTTACGGTTAGCGTAGTGTCGTGGCCAACGCCCGGTTTCTTGTTTCGGAAGAAGACACCCGACGGAACGATGTCCAAATAGGCGACCGAATTCTCCGGCGGTACGTATGAAAACTTGTCCGAAGCGCCATTTGCCACAAGCCGCGCCTCGCCGTCGTTCCGCGAGAAGCTACAATTCAAACCACTTTGCCATTCGATGGTGCACGGTTCGATTCCCTGCGCAATGAATTGAATACGTTTATATACTTCCTTTGCCTCGTCGATAGTCGTAACGTTTTCGAACCATTCGGCTCCGGTCTGTTCGGACAAATCGCGGAGGATTTTGGGGCAAGGCATATTGAGCGTAACGCAATATACGAAAGCATTCTGTGCTTGGGCCTGCGCGATGATCGCGGGTATATCCGGCTCGAAGTTCGGTTGGCCATCGGACAGGAAAATGATTACTTTTTTGTATTTGGCTTTATTCAATATTTTGAATCCGCCGGTCAGCTGGTCGAGGAATGCCGGCTCGTAATTCGTGCCGTCCTCCCCGGCCATGGCGTTGATTGCGGCCAGAAGCGATGCTTTGTCTGATGTGAAGTCTCGGTCAATATAGCTCGATCCGTTGAAACTTGTGATAGCGCATTCGCAAGTGCTTTGCGGCAATCCGTTAATCCAAGCGGTAGCGGCTCCCTTGGCCATATCGAGGTTTTTGAAACCGCCCAAGTCCCACTCCATCGAACCGGAAACGTCCATTATGAGCAACGAAGAAATCGGGACAGCCGCGGCCGAAGGGCAAGTAACGTTTAGCACGCTTCTGGCCTTCCAACCTTCGGTAATCGCGAAGTCGGCAGGATTTAAGTTGTTAATTCTTTGGTTGCTGGCGTCTGTAGCGAAGAATTTCGCTTTGACAGTCGGGAATGCCGAAGCGTCGATGCCGAACATATCCAACGATTGGGATCGGGCGCTAACAATTGTTAATAGCATCGCGATACAAATGCTCAAGTACTTTTTCATGATGAAACCACAATATATATAAAAATTTTCTATCAGACTACCGGTTAGAGTACAACAAACAGAAGTAAATACTTTGAAGCAAATTGCAGGTTTGGAATATGAAATATTTCTTTGTATGTAAGAATTGGAAATAGTATTCCATTCTTTGAGTCCTTGGAAAATCCAGACCAGCACTTTGGGAGAACGCAATGAAGTTACAAATATATATAAAAAAGGAATAAATACCAAATAGGAATTCAAGCAGCCTATCGTCTTGTACTATTTGGAATTTGTGGCCGGTGGCCCGAGGGGGCTTTATCCCGCTCCAACAATAATACAACCACATTCTGTGAGTTATCGGCAGGTTTTGATTTGTTCCGCACGACAAAAGGGGCTAGGATTGGATCCTTGCCCCTTTTTTTCATTAGCATTTATGCTTTTATTTCTTTTTCAGATTTGGCAGAAATTAGAGCGAATCGCAGTATTTGCGTTCGGTTCTGTTTTTGAAAGCTGCCTTGTGGTATGCGTAGCCGGCGATGAGAGGCATTGCAATTGTTGCCTCGGAGTACACCATTTGTTCGAAAGTGGTTTCCACTTTGCCCCAAGAGCTTGCTTCCTTGAGGGTCGAGCCGGAGAGGCCGCCGTCGCGTTCGTCGGCAACGGTGATCTGGACGGCATATTTGTGCATAGGCGCTTCGACGTCGAGCACTTCGCAGGCCACCACGATGTCTTGTGTGAAGTTTTTGGGCACGCCGCCACCGATCATTAGGATACCCGAATCTTTGGATTGCATTTTGATGCGAGTCAGCTCGAGGAAGTCCTTCGCGCTATCGATCGAAACGTGGGATTCGGGATTGTTGAATTGGTGATGCACGAAGCCGAATCCGGCCGAGCAATCCGAGAAAGCCGGGCAGAAGATAGGTACGCGCTTTTCGTAGCAAGTGCGGACGACGGAACCTTCGCCTTTTTTATTGAGCACGAGCCATTTGCCCATCTCTTCGATGAACTCGCGCGAGCTGAATGGGCGGTGTTCGAGCGAATTGCAGATCTCGGCGATTGTCATATCGCAGACGCGGAGGTCTTCTTCGTCGATAAACGTATCGTAGATGCGGTCAACCATTTGTTCGCGAAGCACGTTATCGTCCACGAAGGGCGTACCCTGATAGTGATGGAAACCGAGGGCTTCGAGGTAGTCCTGGTCGACGATGTTTGCGCCGGTGGAAACGATTGCGTCCACCATATTGTTGCGCACCATGTCCACGACAACGTCTTTGAGGCCGGCGCTGAAAAGCGAACCGGCGAGAGTAAGAATAACGGTACAATCCTTGTCGGCGACCATTTTTTCGAAAATTGTAGCTGCGCGGTGCAAGTTGCGCGCTTGGAATGCCATTTTGCCCATTGCATCGACGAGAGGTACGACGTTGTGAGCTTTGATGTCGATGTGTTCGACGAGGCGATTAGGATTCAGAATGTCTTTTTTCTCAGGCATTTATCTCTCCGAAATAAATAACAAAAAACAAGCATCAGAGGGCTGCTGGAATAAGTTAATTGTATGAGCAGCCCCACGAGCGATATATTCGGCAATGGCCGAAAAAAAAGCGTCGTGCAAAACATGCATAACGCTTTTTAGTTGTTAACGATTACGTTTTTTATGTCTGTTCTTACGCAATCTTTTTTTTCTTTTGTGAGTAGCCATTTTATGGCGTTTTCTCTTTTTTCCGCAGGGCATAGTAACTCCGGATTAATTTATTAAAAAATACTGGATTAACTACAGAATCCGAATTTTGTGCTGTGCACATATCGGACGATCAAATCGCGGATGCAGTCCGGCCCAACCCGAAACCGGGTTTGGGGATTATGATAAAGTGTCAAAGAGCCGGACATGACCCGAAGAAATTAAGCAGGATTATTCCGCTTGTCCTTGCATTTTGTCGTTTACCTTCGTCAAAAATTCGGGAGAAGGCTTGAAAACCGGAACGTATCTTTTCTCGAGAGGGACCAAATCGCCAGTCTTGGGATTGCGGGCCATACGGGGTTTTCTGCTTTTATGTTTGAACACGCCAAAGCCGCGCAGTTCAATTCTTTTTCCATCTGAGATAGCCGAAATGATGCTTGAAAAAACGCCGTCAACCACGGCTTTGGTTTCGATTTTGGTAAGCCCGGTTGATTTTGCGATTTCATCAACAATATCTGCTTTTGTCATATTATCCCACCTTAATTTTAAAAAACAAAAAAAGTTTCTAACATGTTTAAGAATTCAAATTTACAAAATTTCCGTGCAAAGAAAAAAACATTTTTGAAAAATATTTTTCAAGAGCAATTCAGTGTTTGAATTTTACACATAATAGAAGTAATTTAGTAGTTTGAGAAAATTGCATAATTAATGCAGGGATTTTTGTCGTGAACTGGAACCAAGAACTAACACAAGATGACTCAAGCCGTCAGCAGGCTGTCCGCGAGTGCGGTGCTCTACCGCGCCACATCGCTGTGATTATGGACGGCAATGGCCGTTGGGCCGTCGAAAGGAATTTCTCGCGCTCCGAGGGCCACCGCCAAGGAATCGAGACAGTACGCGAAATCGTCAAGGCTTCGTCCCAGATCGGCGTCAAATATCTTACTCTTTATGCGTTCTCTGTCGAAAATTGGAAACGCCCCTCGGCCGAGGTTGGCGTCCTGATGAAACTTCTTGAGCTATACCTGCGTAAGGAAATTGACGAATTGCACAAGAATAACGTCAGGTTTATGACTATTGGCCGGCTGAGTTCGCTCCCGAAAGCCATTCAGAAACTTGTTATCAACTCCACCGAAAAGACAAAAAACAATACGGGCCTGACGCTCACTCTCGCCCTCAGCTACAGCGGCCGGTGGGACATCGTCCGGGCAGTGCAAATGATTGCCCTCGACGTCCGCCGCGGCAAAGTCTCGCCCGAAGATATCAACGAAGAGTTCTTTTCGAACCAATTGCAAACAAACGGTATCCCCGACCCAGACCTGATGATCCGCACCAGCGGAGAAATGCGGCTTAGCAACTTCTTGCTCTGGGAAATGGCTTACGGCGAAATGTACATCTGCGATAAGTTTTGGCCCGATTTCTCCCGCGAAGACTTATATAAAGCTATAGAAAATTATGCCGGACGCGAAAGGCGATTTGGCAAAACTTCCGCTCAAATTACTAACGAAGAAGAGAATGAAAGTAAAAAATTTTCAATACAAAGAGTCATTAATGCTATCAAAACGAAGTAAAACAGTACTCCTGCTATTCTTTGCCTTATTTATGGCAAACAATGCCTTCGGGCAGTATCAGCAAACAAAACTTACTATTGTGGGTATCGACGTGGAAGGAAACCAGTTTTCCGACCCGCAGACCATAATCGCACTGACGGGCTTAAGGATCGGCGAGCAAATTGTCTATCCGTCCGACAACAAATTGCAGCTCGCAATAAAGGCTCTCTGGAATCGGCACCAATTTTCTGACGTGGACATCGTCGCCGACAAGATCAACCAAATGGGCGTTTTCCTGCGTATCAAAGTCCGTGAATTTCATCGGCTTAGCTCGATTCGTTTCGATGGAAACTCCAAAATGTCGTCCGAGAAACTTAAGAAAGAAGTTGGCCTCTTCACCGGAGATATCCTCTCGCCGAACGACATCTATTTGGCCAAAAGGAAACTTCTCAAGCTCTACGCCGGGGACGGGCTGGCCCACGCCCGTATCGAGGCCAAAACCGAAGCTACCGATACTAATTACTACGACCGGCTGGTTATGACAATCGCCGAAGGATCAGAATTCTATTGCGAAACCCTTGACTTCGTTGGGAATACGCATTTCACCAGCGGAAAGCTGGCCAGCGCCTTCGACGACACGCATACGAAACATTGGTGGCAATTCTGGCGTTCGTCCAAGTTCGACCTGAATAAATACAAAAAAGACAAGGAATTACTGATAAAATTCTATCGCGAAAAGGGCTTCATCGATGCCGAAATCCTGAAGGATACCGTTATCTATGACGAAGAAAAAGGCGAATGCCACATCACGGTCAATGTCCGCGAAGGGAATCCTTATTATATTAGGAATATCACATTCCAAGGCAATACTGTTTACGCCTCCGACGTGCTCAAGAAACGCTTAGATTTCAAAAAGGGCGACCCTTACGATTCGGAAACATTCAAAATGAACATGAACGGCAACGCCGAGCAGACCGATGCGCTTTCTGCATATTTGGACAACGGCTACCTGCGCTCCGCCATGATGGCCGAGGAAACCCGAATCCAACCCGATTCGGTCGATATTAACGTCCAAGTGCTCGAGGGCGAACGCTTCACGGTTCGAAAGATCGATATAGTCGGGAACCGCGCCACCAAAGACAAAGTGGTCCGCCGCGAACTCTACACACAACCCGGCGATTATTTCTCGCGCTCGGCAATGATCCGCAGCGTCCGTGCGCTCGGCGCATTGAACTTCTTCAATCCCGAAGCGCTCAAACCAGACGTAAAATTATTAGACAACAACAAAGTCGATCTGATCTACAAGGTCGAGGAACGCTCCACCTCACAGGTGAACGCCTCGGTTGGTTTTGCCGGTTCTTTCGGTATCACCGGTTCGATTGGCCTATCGTTCAACAATTTCTCGCTCACCGAACCGTTCCTTGGCGGCGCCGGGCAGGTGTTGAACTTCAACTGGGAGTTTGGCCAGCTGAGCCGCTACCAGACGCTTTCGCTCGGTTTCACAGAACCGTGGTTCATGGACCAACCGACCACACTCGGATTCAACGTTTACAATTCATACATTCGATACAATTACGAAATGAAACGTACCGGTATTTCCGTAAATATTGGTAGGCGTTTCCACTGGCCGGACGATTACTTCCGTGGGGACTTGACGTTTAGCGCCCAACGCAACGACGTCGGCGATTACACCTCTTCGATATACTACCGCGCAGGTATAACTAATGAATACTCTGTCGGGCTATCCATCTCCCGCGTCAGTTTGGACAACATGTTCTTCCCTGCCCACGGCTCGCGTTTCTCGGTTTCGTCGCAATGGGCCATGGGCGCTGCCGGAATCGGTAACACTGATTATATTAAGAATTCGGCCCGCTTCGACATGGTGCACCCGATTTGGTCCGTCGAGAACAATCCGAAGCTGGTTCTTTACCTGAGCACGAACTGGGGCTATATCACTGGTATCAAAAGCGATACGACCATCTCCCCTATCGAGTTGTACTACATGGGCGGCAATGGCCTGAGCGGATTCAGCGTTACGCCACTGCGCGGATACGACGACCAAACCATCGGCCCTACGGGCGGCGGCCGTGTGATGATTCGCAACACAGCCGAGCTTCGTTTCGTTTTGGCCCAGAACCCAATGCCGATCTACGTTTACGGTTTTGGCGAGGCGGGCAACGTGTGGAGTTCGATGAAATCTTCGGATCCGTTTTCGCTCAAACGTTCGGCCGGTATTGGTATCCAATTGTTCATGAATCCCATCGGCCTAATCGGCTTCAGCTATGGCTATGGATTCGATCCGCCAACAGGATCGCTGACGAAATCTGGATGGCGATTCCTTTTCCATTTTGGAAATCAACAGTAATTAGTTAATTTTGCTGATTATATAAATTTGACAATCAAGTAAACATTTTTTATCTTAGGAGTTCATTATGTCGAAAATCAAACTGTGCATCATTGCCATCACCTGCATGGCACTATTCTCGGGTAAAGCATTTGCTCAAAAAGGCTTCATCGTGGGCGTCGTGGACGTGGAAAACGTCGCCAAACAATTGAAAGAAACCGAAGACGCCGACAAACTTATCCGCGATATGTCGAAGATTCTGAATGATTCGCTCGTCAAACTTCAGGAAGACTTCCAGAAAAGAGTCGAACAATATCAGAAACAACAAGGAATGATGTCGCAAGACCAGAAGACAAAAGAAGAAACTTCGCTCAAAGGCACACAAGACCAATTAGTGCAATTGCGCCAAAGCATGCTCGACGAAATCGGCAAAAAACGCGAAGAATTGCTCACACCGATTCGCGCCAAAGTCAAAGATGCTATTGATGCAGTCGCCAAAGACGAAGGCATGAGCCTCGTACTCGAAAAGGGCGCAACCAACTCCGTAGTCCTCTATTTCGAGGATAAATACGACATTACTTTCCGCGTGATCGATAGAATCAAACGCAAATAATTGCAAAGCGAAATCTACGAAGGCAGGGCCAATCGCTCGAGGTGAAATCCCACTGAGGGTTCCGGCGGCAGTGGCCCTGCCAATTCTTTGAGACGCTTGAACTGATTTTCGGTTCGGCAGGCCGGGCCGAAAATTGTTTCAAATACTCACCACGGAGATAAATGGCAAAAACAGTACTTCGTTACCGGGTATGTTAAAAAATTGAAAATCAAAAGATGAAACACACAATCAAATCGCTCATTCTTTGCGCTCTCGTAGCTACTGTTTTCGCGCCCTCTTGGCTTTCTGCCCAAAGGGTTGGCTTCGTTGCCTCGGACCTGATTCGCGAAAAATTCCCCGATGCCCAACAGGCCGACCAAAGGATTAAATCGGTCGTCGAGGAATGGAAGCGCGAATTGGACGGCATGGAGAAATCAATCGAATCCGCCGAAGCTGATATACGCAAGAATAGGCTGATTTGGAGCGACGACGAAAAAGCTCTCAAAGACAAAGACCTCGAAACGCTCAAAGCCCAATATCGGGAATTCTCTCGCAAGAAATTCGAACCGAATGGCGAATACGACGCCACCGTGAAAACCATTATGAAACCCGTCGAAGAAAAGATTTATGCCGCCATCCAAGAGGTCTCTGCCGACGAAGGATACGACATTATCTGGGACAAAAGCGTCAGCCCGCTGGTCTATACAAACTTCAAATACGACCTGACCGTCAAGGTGCTTCGGAAATTGGGCGTGGACGTCAAGAAACTCGAAGAAGAACTTAAAGAAAAAATCGCCAAAGACCCGAGAAATCAGAAAAAAGGCTCGAAACAACCGGCAAGCTCCACCCCTGCGCCGGCTCGCTCGCGCGACAGATTGAAGCAAGCTCAAGAAAAGCAAGACCAAGACTTAATGAAGGACTCGAAAAACCAGCCTTCGCCCGAAGAACAGAAGAAAAAAGAAGAAGAG
This sequence comes from uncultured Hyphomicrobiales bacterium, assembly GCA_964610885.1. Classification (GTDB taxonomy): domain Bacteria; phylum Bacteroidota; class Ignavibacteria; order Kapaibacteriales; family UBA2268; genus CAZSWR01. The sequence goes on from CAZSWR010000004.1 coordinate 61,539, forward strand.
CAGAAAAAGCTCGAAGAAATGAAAAAGAACCCTAAATAAGCAAAACTATGCCAGTAAAAATTTCATATACGTGCGCCGATATCGCAGCCTTTTCGGGCGGCGTGGTCGAGGGCAATCCCAACAAGGTGATAACCGCCCTCGGCAGAATCGAAACCGCAACAGCGGACGAAATATCATTCTTTGCGAATCCCAAATACGCAAAGCACCTCGAAACCACTCACGCCGGCTGCCTATTCGTGGAGAGGAGTTTCCACTCCGATGCGCTCGATCAGCATACGGTGCTAATCCGTGTGGACAATCCATACGTTGCATTCGTGATGTTGCTGAAACGCATCGATGCCGGGCGCTCCCGAAAACCTGCGGGTGTCCACCCCACGGCCATCATCGGCGAAGGCTGCTCGATCGATAGTTCAGCGCACATCGGATCCGGATGCGTCGTGGGATCGGAATGCACAATCGGGAAAAATGTCGTCATACTCCCCGGAGCGATTATCGAAGACTTCTGCTCGATCGGCGAGGGCACTTTGATTCATTCCGGTGTGGTATTGCGCGAAGACACACAGATCGGCACGAATTGCATCATCCACTCCGGCGCAGTAATCGGTGGCGACGGCTTCGGCTTCGTCGAGGACGCAAAAGGCGCTTACCACAAAATTCCTCAGTTGGGCAACGTCGTTATCGGCGACGACGTCGAGATCGGTTGCAATACGACAGTGGACCGCGCAATGATTGGCTCGACAATTATCGAAAACGGTGTGAAAATCGACAACTTAGTGCAAGTGGCCCACAACGTCTGTATCGGCGAAAGCACAGGCATTGCTTCGCAGGCTGGTGTCTCCGGCAGCTCGCACATCGGCAAACGAAATCGCTTCGGCGGCCAAGTGGGCGTGGCCGGCCACTTAACAACTGCCGACGACGTTACACTGATGGCCCAATCCGGCGTCGCCAAATCGATCCCGGAACCTGGCGTGTACTTCGGCTCGCCTGTTCGCGAACGAATGAAAGCATTCAAGATCGAGGCCGCCATCTCCAATCTGACCGAAACGCTCAGAGAAATTGGCAGAATGAAAAAAGATATCGAAGAATTAAAAAAGAACGGATAACCTCTCGCGATTTCATCCGTTTAGTTTATAGTTTGAAATGTATGTTTGTTTTATCAATATAATTATAGGAGTTTAAATGAAAACCAGAATCGCATCCATCCTTGGCCTCGTGGCCATCCTCTTCGCAGTTAGCTTCGCCCAGGCAGCCAACAAAGAAATCAAAATCAAAACCAATGCAGACTGCGACCATTGCAAACAAGCAATCGAAAAAGCTCTCAAAGCAACTGACGGCGTTACAGACGCCACCGTGGACGTCAAAACCAAAACAGCAACCGTTAAATATGACGACGCAAAGACCAATCCCACAAAGATTAGAAAAGCAATCGTCGCCAGCGGCTACAATGCCGACAAAATGAAAGCCAAAGCCGCCAAAGCCGGCTGCTCAGACGATAAATGCAAAGACGCAAAGAATTGCAAAGACGCCAAAGCAGAATGCAAAGACAAAAAAGCCGATGCTAAAACAGATTGCAAAGATGCCAAAGCAACAGGCAAATGCAGCAAATCCTGCAAAGACAAAAAATCATGCGAAAAACCCACAGAAGTGAAATAATCCATCTTTCATGGGCACAAACACCAAAGGCTCGCTTCTATTGAGGCGAGCCTCTTTTTATGTACAGACAAAGATTGAATTGAGTTAACCATCCGACGACTCTCGGATATTTTTTGATTTTGATTTTGACTTTGGCTCTTCGCTTTTTTGTATTGACACAGTCCAACATACCATAATGAGAGTGTCAGAAAAAATCTGAATTGTATTGTACCGCGTAGCGGTTGCTCTATTGTAGCAAAATGTTGACTCTTTTCGAGTGATTTCGCGTAGCGAATGTTCTATTGATTTGTTTGATTTTACCACGTTTATACAACAACCGCTACGCGGTACGGCTTGCACGGGAAAACAGCACCTACAGTATAACAACCGCTACGCGGTATCAATCCGAAGATATTTCTCTTTATATTTCATGGGCGCATTACCCTTCCGAAGGTTAATGGCATTTCAACGCGCCACCAATGCCGCTCAAGCGATTTTTCGCATTATCCGGCAAATGGATACGTCTCGTGGGCTTACTTCGTCTGAAAGCTGACTACATAGTCCAAAAGCGGGTATCCGTCGAGCGATTTGAATGCGCTGCCTACCAAGATAAACTCGTACACCTTTTTCGCTTCGAGCGCCAATCCGAGAACGAGTGTCTTGTTGCCGTCCTCGTATCGGACATTCTTTCCTGCAATCGGGAACTCAGTGCCTTCGCTCATCGAGCGCCATATAGAAAACCCCTTCCCGACGAGCGGCTTGTCGAAGTGTATCCTCATTTCCTTTGTGCTGCTCTCGGCGGATTCTGTATTGTTTGGAAATGGTTCGATCGACGTAACGCGCGGGCATCTGCCAAATGTTTGCTCTGAGGAAACGGATAAGCCTTTGTAGAACTCGATCAGTTCGGGAATAAATGCTTCCAAAGTTGGATACTTATCTCTGTTCTTTTCGTAGAAATCGAGTCTTTCGGCAAGTTCCCTGACCCAAATGAATCCGGTACCAATTTGGTATTCGATTTCCGACTTAACGCACTTGCCCTTGTCCGTATTGTGGCTCTTCAGGTATTGGACGACGCTTGCCCTCACCAATGCTTCGTTCAGCATATATATTGGCATCGGATAGGCCATCCTTTGCATGGTGAATTTCACTAACTCGAAGACTCTCGAGGCATATGGATCGAAGCTATTCTTGTTCTTCTCATTTATGTCATTAACAAACGAATGACCGAATTCGTGAATAAGCGTGGCAAGATAGTCTTCGGCCGAGTATTGCGGCTTCCCAAGGCTATCGAAAGACCAAGTACCCATCACAGCATAGCAATCCTCTGTCTTGTCTGGATTGATAACCTTCGGGCCATAGTTGCAACCTCCGTTGCCAAGCCCGATGATGATCTTCAGTTTGCCGGAGGGTTTCGTGCCATAGAATCGAATAAACCAGTCCACATCCAAACTGTCGTACACCGCCATGAAACGCTCTTCGGCAAGGGCATAGAGCTGCTCGTGCTTCCTAAAAAACTCCTCGCAGCGCGTATCCAGAGCAAACTTCTGAAGCAAAGTGGCGTATTGCAATGCGTTTTCGGCACCGCCCCATCTTTGAAATGCCTCGTCTGTGAAGGGCATAATGGGATTCAAAGATGGCAGAGGTTCCAAGTAGAAAGATATTGCAGCAACGGCATCGTATCCGACTCCGTGTTTCTGCCTCATTTCGTAGGCAAAGCGAACAGCTTCGTGATCCTTATAAGTGCTGAAAAACTCATTTATATCACGGATATATTCCTTGAAATCGTCATTGTTGTACTCCTGATTGCCGGCTAAACGAAAAACAATGCTCGACAATTCTGTTCGTGTGTCCACCCTTGGCAGCCCAAGTATCCCACCGGAGGATTGCCCGAAGGACTTTGTGGGCAACATGGAAACAAAAAATACTGCTAAAACAACAATGAGACTTCTCTGCGCCATAATAATTCAGATAATTGATTGAACAAAAACTATAACTATATACACATAAATCTTTGTAAAGTTACCATTTGAATTAATAAAAGTTGAAGTAAACAATGGCCGGATGCCCTTGTTGGAGAGTGTTGAAAAAACTCCTTAATGTTGGGCACGCCAATTCAAGGTATAGACACGATGCTTGAACTCCAGAGTTTCAATACTCATATACTTTTCCATTTCTCAGATGATGATCATTGCTACACAGACTAATTTCCCCGCCTCCCGCAGGTATGACCGTTGGGTGGCGGGGAATTTAACTTCTTGGGTCAGGCTCCAGCGCAACAGCGACGAACCACGTGGATTATTTCTTGATCGCCTTCAATAGCTCGGCGAGTGCAGCTCCGACGGCCCGTTCGCGGTTTATTTTCCGCTCATTGCCGAAGGAATACATTTTTGCGAATGCACCTGTGGGGCCTGCTATTCCGATCCACACCGTGCCAACCGGTTTTTCGGGCGAACCGCCGTCCGGCCCGGCAATGCCAGTGATCGAAACGGCGAAATCGGTTCCGAGTTCTTTGCGGCAATTGATTGCCATTTCGAGCGCAGTTTGTTCGCTCACAGCGCCGTGGGCCGAAAGGGTGGCAGGAGACACACCGAGTTTGTCAATTTTCACGTTGTTATGGTATGCAACAATGCTTCCCATGAAGTATTTCGAACTGCCGGCCACGTCGGTTAGCGCAGCGCTGAGCATTCCTGCAGTGCACGATTCGGCGGTCGATACGGTTTTGCCGGATTTGGCCAGCTCCTCGCCGACGGCATTTGCAAGAGTCGATTCGCCCTCGCCGAAAATGAATCGCCCGGCCCGAGAGTATATGTGATCGGCGATTCTGTTGATTTCCATGCGGGCCGAGTCCAGATTTGCTGCTTCGACGCCAATGCGCAACTTGACGCCCTGATACGACGGAAGGAAAGCCAGAGTGGCCGCGCCGAGGAAAGTCTCAGGCTCGCCAATTGTTTCCGCCAGCATCGATTCCGGGCAGCCTGTCGTCTGAATTGTCCTGAACACAGCAACTGAAGTATTTGTATTGCGAAGGATTTCTTCGGCGAATGGAAGCACGTGGCGCTCGATTAGGTGTTTCATTTCGTTCGGGACGCCGGGCAGCGAAATTATGTATTTTCCGTCTCGCTCGAACAGCATTCCCGGGGCGGTTCCGACTGCATTGCGCAAAGGCTTGCACTTGCGCGGAAGCCATGCCTGTTGTTGGTTCCGATCGATAAAATTCACTCCACGATTGGCCAAGCGGATACGCAAATCCTCGAGTATGTCTTCGACCGGGGCAAGTTCGTCGTCGAAGTACTCGCAAAGGACAGGCTTCGTTATGTCGTCATGCGTCGGCCCGAGGCCGCCTGTCGTGATAACTATATCGGAAACCGCGAGCAGTCTGTCCAGTTCGGACAGCATCACATGGCGTTCGTCGCCGATGGTCGATTGGGCAACGACCGCGCAGCCGAGATCGGTCAGTTTCGATGCAATCCATTGAGTGTTGGTGTTGGCCACCTGGCCGATGAGCAGTTCATCGCCAATTGTTAAAACTGATATTTTTAGCATTTCAAGCCTTAAATAATGAACCATACCACATCAATACGATATTGTGCGCTCGGTGTTTCGAGGCATTTGCAATTCGTTGATTTTGTATGGATTGAAACTAATTCGTTTCAGTATTTGAATGGATCGGAAGAGTGAATTTGAATTTCGTACCGACTCCCACTTCGCTTTCGGCCCAGATTCGACCGTTGTTTATGGCCACAAATTCTTTGCAAAGCACCAATCCAAGCCCCGAACTTGGCTCGCCTTCGGTGCCGGGCTTGGAGACTTTATTCGTCAAGGAAAAAATGTACTCGAGGCTATCTTTGGCGATACCAATCCCGTTATCGGCCACTTCAAACAATAGTTCGCCATCGTTTGTTTTCTCGGTAGATAGCGAAATAGTCCCTCCTCGATTTGTGAATTTGATTGCATTTGTCAGAAGGTTCCTCAGCACTGTCAAGGCCATCTGTATATCGATTCGAATGGGAGTATTGCAATGATTCCTGACGTCCAGCAAGATATTTTTTTGGTTGGCCATGGAGGCCATTTCTTCGGAAATATTCTCGATCAAGTCATCCGAGTTAGCTATTACAAAATTCGGGACAATGATATTCCTTTGGATACGCGACCAAGTGAGCAGATTCTCCAGCAGGTTAAACACGTTTCTTGCGGATTTGTGCAATTCCTTCGATATGGTGGCTCTGTCCTCATCGGTGAACAGATCCGATTGAGTGTCGAACATCTCGGCAATTTGCAGGAAGCTGCCAATGGGCGAGCGCAGGTCGTGGGCAATGATCGAGAAGAATTTATCCTTCGTTGCGTTGGACTCCTCGAGCGAGTTTTTCTGAACAGAAATTATAAAGTTCTTATGGTTCAATTCTTGGTTGGCTTTTTTCTGATTTTTGTTTTTTAAAAACAGAATAACAAAAATCACGAATAGCAGACCCAGTATCGAGACGAACAGCACCAACTGATAGCGAACGGTTGTGCGGCTCCTGTCCAATGCGATTTCATTTTTTTCAAGCTCGAACCGGTTCTGGAGGCTTGCCAATTTGGCGCTCAGGTCGCGACTGAAGATTTTATCGTGCGCCACGAATGCTTCGTTGAGGTAAAAAAGTGATTCCTTGTAACTACCAATTTTTTCGTAGCAAGAACTGAGGATATGCGAGCTATATTTGATATAAACTAAAACTTCGGTCTTCTTCGCCAGGTCATATGCAACCAAACCGTATCGAATTGCAAGGGAGTATTTGCCAATTTTCTCGTAATAGGCAGAAATATTAATATAGACCAGTGCCAAGTCCGGGAAATCTCGAGTGCTACGAGTAACTTCAAGAGCTTTTTGCAAGTATCCGTCGGCAATGTCCATCCGGCAGGCAAATGAATTCACAGTGCCGAGCAGCATCAATGCAGAAATAGCCAATTCATTGTTTTGCAATGATTTACTAATGTCGAGTGTTTTCTTGGCAAATGTTTCGACCGAATCGAAGAGCAGGCGGAATTCCTGATGTTTCGTATAGTATTCGTCGAATACTATATTACCATTGTGGAAAGCATCACGAAGCCCCAAGTTATCGATTTGGGCGTAGAGCAATTCGAGGCAAACAGCTGCGACACGGTCGTAGGTTCGGCCCTGGCCGAGTTCATTATTTGTCTCAGTGAATACTTTCAGCGCCTCGTCAAGGTATTGGAGGGACATATCGTAGCGCGCCGAAGCACGGTATATTTCGCCAATTGAACGAAGTATTTCGGCGGATTCGTCTGGTTTGCCGAGCAGTTTGAATATCTTCAAAGCGTCGAACATATAGTCCAACGCGATATTGTGGTCGCCAAGCAGTTTCCAAGACTTGCCTATGTATTCATTTGCCTTCCCGGAATTGTATTTGCTGCCGAGCGAATCAGCAATTTTAAGTGCCAATTCTGCGTATTGCAGGGCCATGACGTCGTTATTATTAACCTTTTCGCTGGCAATAACGAGAAGGGTTTCCATTCGCTCGTCGGAGGTTTGCGGCTGTTTGATTGCTTCGAGCAAACTATCGGTGGGGCCTTTGGCTCGGGCGGTGAGCGTTAGGAATATAAAACAGATAAATAAGAATATTTTGTTCAGGTTGCTTGTCATTAATATAATTTGTATGTCAAAAGATTGTTGTTTTCCATTGGTAAATTAAGAAATTTTTTTTTATTTTTATTCTTTTATAAAGAGGGAAATTAAAATGTTTTCAACCGTTAAGAGAATTCACTTCGTTGGAATCGGTGGAATCGGCATGAGCGGTATCGCCGAAATCCTCATCAACCAAGGCTTCGAGGTGAGCGGATCCGATTTGGCCGCTTCGGAAAACACAGAATACCTTGTGCGCTGCGGTGCAAAAGTTTTCATCGGACACGAAGAAAAAAATATAGATAATGCCGAAGTTGTTGTTTATTCGAGCGCAGTGCGGCCCGAAGCCAATCCCGAAACTGCGGCCGCAATGCGATTGGGCATACCCGTCATGCGCCGCGCCGAAATGCTGGCAGAGGTTTCTCGTTTGAATTACTGCTTGGCCATTTCCGGCACTCACGGGAAAACCACTACCACGTCCATGCTCGGGCTTGCGATGATCAAAGCCGGTATCGACCCGACGGTTATCGTTGGCGGGCGCTTGCGCGGACTGGGCGGCTCGAATGCGCGGCTCGGAAATGGCGAATGGACCGTCGTCGAGGCCGACGAATACGACCGCTCGTTCCTTCAATTGTTCCCGACCATCGCCATCGTAAACAATATTGATGCCGAACACTTGGATATCTACAAAGATTTCGACGACCTGAAGGAAACCTTTACCACTTTCGCTAACAAAGTGCCTTTCTATGGGTTCGTTGCCGTGAACCTGGACGACGACGGAAACAAGGAAATACTTGCAGATATATCGAAAAAAGTAATCACTTATGGCCTGTCGCGCCACGCCGACATTCGCGCAGACCATATTACGTATAACGAACGATGCTCCAAATGCACAGTTTACGAGCGCGGCAAAGAGCTCGGGATCATGACCGTGAACATCCCGGGCGTCCACAACGTCAGGAATGCACTCGGCGCCGTTACGGTTATGCGCCAGTTAGGTGTCGATTTCAAGGTTATTGCCGAGGCCATCGAAGAATTTGCCGGCGTGTATCGCCGCTTCGAGTTCAAAGGCGAAAAGGACGGCGTCCTCTTCGTGGACGATTATGCCCACCACCCGACCGAGATCCGCGCCACTCTATCCGCCGCCGCGAACGGATGGGACAGACGGATTATCTGCATATTCCAACCCCACACCTACACCCGGACGCGCGACTTCGCAAGGGATTTCGGACGTAGCTTCGACGATGCCGATTGCCTCGTGGTTACCGACGTCTATCCCGCCCGCGAAAAGCCTATCGAAGGCATTACGGGCAAAATCATCGCCGACGAAGCCATTAAATCGGGCCACAAGAACGTGGTCTATATCGAGAACAAAGACATGCTCTTCACCGAGGCCTCGAAAATTATCAAAGAAGGCGATATGGTGATCACGATGGGCGCGGGCGACATCTGGAAACTCGGCGAAATGTTCGTCCCAAAGAAATCGTAAGTGGCGTAGGAAACAACAATAAGATTCTATATCGTATAGATAGGTCGATCTATTTGAATTTTAAACCTCCCCTTTTGGAGCTTTCTCAAAAGTCCGAAAAAAGCTTCTTGTCATGTTGAACGAAGTGAAACATCCATATTTTCCAATGACTAATGAATAACAATGGATTCTTCACTTCGTTCAGAATGACACTCGTGAGATAGCCCCAAAGTAACTATTCGCGATGCAATTGGTTTCAGGGGTGGTTTGAAATCTATTAAATTCAGCTGCTGAAATTTTCGGGGAGAGTAATTTAAATGATTAACACTATTGACTGGGGACTCGTCGAATACCGCGAGGCGTGGGACAGGCAAAAGCAATTGGCAGCAATCGCCACCGAGCGCCGCGGCACGAACACTCTCGTGCTGTGCGAGCATCCGGCCGTCATCACGGTCGGCCGCTCGGGCAGTGGATCGAACATCGTCGCCCCTGAAGCAATGCTGAGGGCAAACGGCGTCGATACCGTCTTCAATGACCGTGGCGGAGACGTAACGCTGCACAATCCCGGACAATTGGTTGGATATCCAATATTCGACCTGGCTTCGATGCGGACGGACCTGCATTGGTTCCTTCGCGAAATCGAGGAGTGCATTATCGAAACGATTGCCGAGTATGGCATTCGCGGCGGCCGAGTGGACGGGTTGACAGGCGTCTGGGTGGAATCCTCCAGGAAAATTTGCGCAATGGGACTGCACTGCTCCCGCTGGATCACTTCGCACGGCTTCGCGCTCAATGCGAATAACAATCTCGATGAGTTCGGGTTTATTGTACCATGCGGAATCGCCGACAAGGGAGTTACTTCGATCGAAAAGGAGACAGGAAGGAAAATCGATATGGCAGAGCTGAAACGAATTGTGCAAGTAAAATTTCAAAACCGATTCGGCGGGTTCGATTGTGCATCCTAAGAAGGCGCAAATATCGCTCCTGCCGGCTTTCTTGGCGGCCGTAATCCTGATCGCTGCGTTCGGCGGAGCGTGCAATCCTTTCGCGCCGGGCCTTTCGGACGTGGCCGTCGAAAACGAAATACTGAAAGACCAGCGCTACGTCTCCGGCGTTTTCGACAATTTCCGCTATGCATACAAGAACAAGGACACCTCGGTTTATGGCAATCTTCTGTCCGACGACTTCACGTTCACTTACTACGACAATGGGCTGCCGCTTTCGTGGGGGCGCGAGCAAGACATGCGCTCGACGTTCGGCATGTTCCAGGCGGCGCAGTCTTTGGACGTCATTTGGGACGATGTTTACAAAGAGTTCGGCGATACCTTGGTCAAGGACATCACTCGCGGCTTCTATTTGAATATTGTTTTCACACCGACGGACGTTATATATTTGAACGGCAGGGCCACATTTCGGCTACGGCGCGCCAGCACCGCAGAAATCTGGAAGATCTCCCAATGGTGGGACGAGCAGGGGTAGGGGCGTGATCAATAAGCACCAAGAAATTTGTGCCCATTGAAATGGACAAGATGGTCAGGATTATCAGCTATCCAAACCTCAGTTTCCCATGCAATATCAATAATCCATTTTTTGAATTCGGTTTTGGTCAAAAAAGCTGTTACGAAAATCAGTTCTGCCGAGCATTCCTTCAAAAGTTTCTTTAATTCAAAAACTCTTATTTCGCTCATTGGCCCAGAGGTATGAACTGCCTCGATCAAATACAGCCAATTCTTTTTCCGGCTATAGGCAATAATATCAGGCAACTCTTCGTGGGATAGTTCAAAGAAGCCAATTTGGGATAGCTTCTTTTCTTCTATGTGAAGCATTTTTTTCGATGTATCACCTATATAAAACACTTCGCAATCACTGCCAAATCGAGGAAGGAATTGCTCGATAATTTGCTTTTGTAATTGATTATGCTCTCCGGTTGATAATTCTAAAGCCTTTCCATCTGGTAGCTTTATTGGTATTTTTTCGATTTCTCGTTTCCGAGATAATTGCTCGGAAAGCGAAGGCCTATTCAGGTTGAATTTCGCCAATTCATCTGACCAACTGTTTGTATTATAGCTAATTATTAGGTTCCTGAAATCAGGATGAATTGAATAACCTCTTGTTGGGTCATTCGTTGCCGAACTATGTTTGTCGCCGCTATTAATTACGATGTCGGCAACGACAAGTAGTTTCAAATCGTTTCGCCTAATATTATCGTAGGAGCCTGTTGATATGTTTTCTTCGAAGTGCAGATTCACAAAATTGATAATATCTCTTGTTTTAAGATACTTATGAGACGTTGCACTTTTCCAATCAGAAGTAACCCCAGCTACTGCCAAAAAGCAAACCGCCATTCGCTCCTGTCCTCTTTCTGTCTTTGAGCCTACTGGAATGCCAACGCTTTCCAATATATCAAGAGCTTGATTAATTAGTTTTCTGATCGGTTCTGATTTTTTGCTTTTCGTGATGTAGTTTTTCATATCAAAACAGAGTTGGTACTATATTAGCAATCATTTTGCTTTCAATTACTTCGTCAATAGTATATAATTCGTCCATATTGTAACACTCTTTAATAGCAACAGCTAAATGATATGCCAAAAGCGGAGGAACTGCATTTCCAATTTGATAAAACTGTTGAGTCTCATTTCCGACAAACTCGAACCAATCTGGAAAAGTTTGTAACCTTGCAGCTTCTCTATGCAATATCCTTCTTCTGCGGCCATCTTTTAGCCGAACCCGATGCATATCCCCAGTTGCCCCGGCAAGGTTTCTACAGGTTAGAGTACGTGCTGGCCTGTCTGCATACAAATCCCGAGGATTAATGCAAGATGAAGCCTTTTCATAATTAGCAATATAAGCATCCATGGATTCTGTAAGGAACTTGCTTTCCGGAGGAACAGTGTGCATCAAATCTCCAATAGCCTCGCCCACCGAAACCTTCTGATGGCATGGTTTCGGAAAAGCAAACTTTGCTCTGTGCCCGATAACGAACAGACGTTCTCTGTTTTGTGGAACCCCAAAATTTACTGCATTCAAGAGCTTATAATCAATTATGTATCCAAGTTTATTGAGTTCTTCAATAATTAACTCGAAATACCATTTATTTGAATACAAAAGTCCTCGGACATTTTCGAACATAAAGACTTTGGGCCGAAGCTTTTTTACAGCATCAATAAAGATCGGAAAACCATCGCGAGAATCTTTAATGCCTTTCTGGCAACCACCTACACTAAATGGTTGGCAAGGAGGGCCTCCAATTAAAATTTCTGCATATGGATAATCAAAATCCAGGTCTAATTCTATTGCATGGCAATTACTACCAAGATTATTTTGATAGGTAGCTGAAGCAGCTTTATCTTTTTCAAAACCAATGGTTTTATAACCAGCTGCCTCAAATCCCAAAGACAATCCACCACAACCAGCAAACAAGTCAAGTACAACTTCTTTTTCTGTTGTATTCGGTCTTAGGAGACTGTTTATCTTTGTTACAAAATCCATTCTTTTATTTTCGATTGTGATATTGTTAACGACTCAATAATTTTTCTGTATCATACTATTCCAAATAAGATTAGTATATGATTCAGTCCTTCCCCCCATCACTTAATCAGCTTCTCGGCCATTTCCACAATCATTTGCGATTGCTGCTCGATCGTGATGTTCGATGTATCTATTTCGATTGCGTCGGAAGCCTTCAGGAGCGGGCTGATCTGGCGTGAGCTGTCGTAGCGGTCGCGTTCGCCGATCTGCGCCATGGTCTCCTGCCAATCGGCTTCGATTCCTTTCGAGGCCAGTTCGGCTGTGCGGCGTTTCGCGCGAGCCTCGATCGATGCCACGAGGAAGACTTTCAGTTCGGCTTGCGGGAAAACGTGCGACCCGATATCGCGCCCGTCCATGACGACGCCTCCGCGCTTGCCGTATTCCCTCTGCATGGCCACCAATGCCTCGCGGACGCATCCGACGGCGCTCACGGGCGACACCTTGGCCGTAACCTCCGGCAGGCGTATCGCTTCGCTGACGTCTTCGCCGTTGAGAATGGTTTTCTGACCGTTATCCGAAGGTTCCAGCTCGATCGTCAGCCCGTTCATCACCTTGCAGATCTCTTCGTCCGTGAGGGCGATGCCACGGCGCAGGCACTCGAGCGTAACGGCCCGATACATGGCGCCGGTATCGATATAGATATATCCGAGCCTTTCGGCAACGATTTTGGCGGTAGTTGTTTTGCCTGACCCGGCAGGCCCGTCGATTGCTATGATAATTTTTTTCATTTTCAAAGGAGTTAATTTAATTTTTATTGATAATTTTGTTTTTTTCAAGCCTTGCATTTTTGGCTTAGGCTTTTTGCAAAATTACGAAAAAAGAGGAAATATGAACTACACAATTATCGGAGCAGCGCGCAGCGGCATGGCTGCTGCCCGATTAGCCAAAAAGCTCGGAGAGGACGTGTTCCTGACGGAATTCAAACCGGAAAGCGATTACCACGACTCCGCCGAAGAATTGAAAAAATTGGGCGTGCAGTGCGAATTTGGGGGAAATACAGAGCGCGCGCTCGAAGCCGATTGCATTATCACGTCGCCGGGCGTGTTGCCGTCCACGTGGATTCTCTCCGAAGCCGACAAACGAGGCATCAAGGTCATCAGCGAACTCGAATTCGGATCGAAATTCATCAAGAATCCTATCATTGCAATCACCGGAACCAATGGTAAAACCACAACCACAACCCTTACGGCATACATGCTGAACAAGGGCGGGCGCCACGCCGTAACCGCCGGAAACATCGGCACGCCGATCTGCGACCTCGTGGGCGGGACCGACGAAAGCACGGTCGTAGTGGCCGAAGTGAGCAGTTTCCAGCTGGACCGCGCCGATAGTTTCGCGCCCCAAGTGGCAATGATTCTGAACATTACGCCGGACCACCTGTACTACCACGGCACGATGGATAATTATTCTTTGGCAAAGTGGAAAATTTCTTCGCGGCAGTCTCAAAAAGATTTGTTAATTTTGAACGCGGACGATGACGGCATTTCGAAATCCATTCGTCCGGCCAACGCACAAATTGCTTGGTTCTCTATGTCGCCCTTGGGGGAAAACGTAAATCGGGGGATTTACAATAAGGGTGGCAAAATGATTCTCAGATTGCAGTGTAAAGAGGAGGAAATAATGCTATTCGACGAGATCCGCTTGCCGGGTGTCCATAATGCCTACAATTCCATGGCTGCCGTTTTGGCCGTTCGCGCATTCGAGATTCGCAATGAAAACATTCGCGACAGCCTTGTGGCGTTCGAAGGCGTGGAACACCGCTTGGAATTCGTTAGGACTCTCGACGGAGTGGACTACGTCAACGATTCCAAAGCAACCAACGTCAACGCCACTTGGTACGCCCTTTCCAGCTACAAACAGCCTATCGTATGGATCGCCGGCGGGCGCGGGGACAACAACGACTATTCCCAACTCGATTCGCTCGTAAAGAAAAACGTTAAGTGCATCGTGGCGATGGGCGAAGAGGCCGACGCCATCTTCAACCATTTCTCGTCGATGGTCCGCTGCATCAAGGTCCACTCGATGGAAGACGCCGTCGATAGCGCCCGCGTCAATGCCGAACCCGGCGACGTCGCGCTCTTCACTCCTGCCTGCAAATCATTCGATATGTTTATGAACTACGAACACCGCGGCGAGGTCTTCAAAGAGGTCGTGAACGATTTGATATAATACAAATGGCATAGAAATCATTCTTTTTGCGTTCCGCAGGCTCCATCTCGGTCTGCGGTTCGTTTTTTAGTTAAATCACAATTTCTTCCCATCGGAAAACTATTGGCCAATATGGAAAGAATAATCCTCAAAATACTATTCGGTTCGGCAATTCCCATCGTTTCGACGCTTGCGTTTTGGTGGGGAATGCTACTGTTTTCCGCGGACGAAACCATCATTTTAATTTCGTCCATTGTCGGACTTGCTGGCGGGATTGCCTTCGAGCTGCTGCGCGGGCTGACGAAGCGATTCGACGTCTATTCGATGCCCATTGGAATCGCCATCGCAGTTGTTATTTTCTATTGCTTGGGCATGTTTGGATTCTTTATGGGAGTGCCGGTTTTCCACCTGATTTTGGGCGGGGCCTCGGGGTACTATTGCGCTCGCAGGCGAATGGAGTCCGAACCGAGCGCAATGCAACCATCACTGAAGTCCATCGCAACTGTTTCGGCGGCGGCAATGGCGTGCATTTGTTTCGCATCGGCCTGTTTTACCCTATCGAGCGATTCCACCCCGTTCGACCTGCGGAATATGCTGCACCTACAATTCAATATTTCCATTCCGATGCTGTGGGGCATAATCGTCTCCGGCGGCATCGCTTTAATTGCCATGCAATACTACATAACAAAATTTGTATATAATAAAACACTCTCCGAATAATACATGAAAAAACTCAAAGGCCATATTGACTGGTATATACTGATTCCCGTTGTGGCGCTGATGCTGTTCTCGATTGCATTTGTTTACAGCGCCAGCGCGACCATCGCCGAGGTGCGTTTCGGCTCCAGCGAAAAATTCCTTATGAACCATTTGGTGCGCGTGCTTCTGGCTTTCGTCGCAATTTTCGTCTGCATGAAGATCGATTACCACCGCTGGCAACGGTTTTCCTTCCCGATAATAATACTGGCGTTCATCTCGCTGATTGCCGTGTTCGTCGTCGGCACAAAGATCAACAATGCCTACCGCTGGCTGTACATTGGCCCGCTTAATTTCCAACCATCCGAGTTGGCGAAATTCGCATTAGTGTTGCACATTTCTTCGCTGCTTGCGGCGCGCCAGGAGCTGATCAAAGACTTCAAACTCGGCCTGATGCCAATACTGTTATGGATCGTCTCGGCCTGCGCTTTGATCGCGCTGCAACCGAATTTTTCGACGGCCACATTGATTTTCGTCATCACGCTCATGCTTCTGTTCATCGGCAATACTAATGCTTGGCATTTGGTACTGCTTTCCTTGGGCACGATTTTCATTGGTTTGGCCTATGCAATGATGGCGCCATACCGCCGCTACCGTATCTTTTCATTCTTCGGTATCGACTCTCCCCTATCGGCAAGCGCCAGCGCCGACCCGGAGAACTACCAGGCGCAACAAGCAGTTTTGGCCTTTGGCAACGGGGGCATTTTCGGCGTTGGGCCGGGCGAAAGCCGCCAGAGCCACCTCTTTTTGCCTGAATCGTTCGGAGACTTCATTTTCTCAATTATCGGAGAGGAATACGGATTGGTCGGCACGACCATTATCATCTTGGTATTCGCATTCATACTTTTCCGCGGCCTAAAAATCGCGAGGAACGCTCCGGACCTGTTCGGGTATTTCCTCTCGAGCGGCATAATCATTACCATCTCTTTGTACGCATTCGTCAGCGCAGCCGTGAATTGCGGCCTGTTGCCCACGACGGGGCTTCCGATGCCATTCGTGAGCTATGGAGGCACGGCAGTTATTTTCTATGGAGTGGCGATTGGCATCCTACTCAATATTTCGGCTCAGTCCGGCGTCTTCCCGAGGAAGGAACTTAACAATGAAGATGCTTGAAGCAAGCCAATCGGTTATATTTAATAGTTCCATATCATTTTATGCGTGTCGAGTTATTTGAATAAAAACCTACCCGTTAATGGGACTGTCTCAAAAGCCTGAAAAACTGTTTTTTGTCATATTGAACGAAGTTAAATATCCATTATTAGCAAGGACTTATGAATGACAATGGATTCTTCACTTCGTTCAGAATGACGCTTCTGAGACAGTCCCATGAAAAATCCTTTGCGTACCAAGCGTTATGGTGTTTATTTCTTTGAACCTTTAGTCACCAATAAAGTAATACTTTCAAACTAACCACTTTGAGGATCCGATGAAAAAACTGTTTGTTCTCATCCTTGTAATTTTTGCAATCGCCACGGCCGCCCGCGCCGAAGACTATTTGGACACAATTGCGCGAAATGTATGCGCTGAAACCAAGAAATTCGATGGCACAGGAGATATCGAATTAAAGCTCGGCGTCATTATGATTAAGTCTTGCGAGCCGTATCGCGACAGAATTCTGAAGGATTACAATATCGACATGGGCAAAATAGCGAATGACGATTCCAACGAGGGCCAAGCATTAGGACGGATAGTCGGAACAAAGATGGCTTTGTATTGCCCGGAATTCTTCCAGCAATTCCTAACCTCCGATGACGAGGAAGATGCCGGTGATGGAGCGCAGCAATCCGTTTCGGGAATGATGATTGCAATCACCTATTACGGGCCTTTCCCGGTTATTCAAATCGAAACCAATTCAAACGAAAGGTATAATTTGATTATCCTCGAGGATTTCGATGGCGCGGCAGAATTTATTAAAAACAAAGACAAATACTACAAAAAGCCATTGAAGTTTATTTTCACCTATTATCAATTATTCGACAAAGAAACACTCACCAACCAGTCATATAAAGTACTCAACGGGATCGAAGAGTAACACATAAGCGCTTCGCCGTGCTTTGGCGAATTAATGTTGTTTCTCCAGGCGCGATTTCGTGCGAACGAATGTTCTTTAAATATGTTTGATACAATCAGCGTTTTTATATAACAACCGCTACGCGGTATGGCTGCATCGGGCTTCTACAATTCAACAACCGCTACGCGGTATAAAACAATGTATCTTCGCTGTTTTGTGTGGGTGCAATCCGAAATACCATAATAAGCCCACAAGAAAAAGTCGGGATTCCACTAAACAGAGAGCAAACGCCGAAGAGATTGTAAGGTTATTACTGCCGAAAGTGGTACTTCCATTTCAAATGGCAGTGACACTCTATCCTCATAAATATTAGATATTTACATTCCCCTACTTGCCAAGGAAGGGTGCACGAAGGGCGGGGTGGTTTCCACACTTCCGAAGTGTGGCACATCTTCCTGAATAGTCGGTCCGGTTTGGAATCCGCCCTACACGAAGTCATCGGATGAGTATTTGACATCGAGAGTATCAATCGGGTGCACAAAATACAAAAAGGCCGCCTCTCTTGACTTAGGCGGCCTTTCTTTTAGAATCGGATATGGAATCCGGTTCAATTTTTTTTATTCGGCAGCGGGAGTTTCCTCTGCGGGAGCTGCTGCTTCGGCTGCGGGAGCTTCGGGAGCTGCTTCTGCGGGCGCTGCTTTTTCTTTTCTGTCCGAATCGACGGAACCAAGGCGTTCGTAGTCTGCGACTTCGGCTGCATCGATTTGCGGCACGTTCGAGTCTTGCGAATACTTATCCGAATTCGGGACGGGGTGCTTGCCGTTGTAAGCATCGATCAGAGCCTGATCTTTGCCGCGGAGAGCTTCGACGACCGAAAGGACGATTTTCTTGGCATCTTTGTCGAATTCGACAACTTTCAGCGGAAGCGGATCGCCGATTTGGAAGAAATCGCTGATCACGCGAACCGGTGCGAACGAGAGTTGCGATACGGGAACGAATCCGTCCACGCCATCGGGCAGCTCCACGATAACGCCTTTTTCGATAATGCGTTCGATTTTTGCTTCGGTTTCGGCTGTAACTTTGTATTTATCCTCAAAGAAGTCCCAAGGATTGTCTTTGATTTGTTTGTGTCCGAGTGCGATGCGGCGCTGGTCGGGATCGATCGAAAGGACGATGACATCGAGTTCGTCGCCTTTTTTGACGAATTCCCCGGGGTGGCGGATTTTCTTCGTCCAAGACAAGTCGCTGATGTGCACGAGTCCATCTACGCCTGGTTCAAGCTCGACGAACACGCCGAAGTTGGTCAAGTTGCGGACGATACCCAAGTGTTTCGAATCCACGGGGTATTTCTTCATCAGGTCTGACCAAGGATCCGGCTCGAGTTGTTTCATGCCGAGAGCAAGTTTTTTGTCGGTTTTGTCGATATTCAGGACGGTTGCATCCACGATTTGGCCCATCGAAACCACCTGTGAGGGGTGTTTGATGTGTTGTGTCCAAGACATTTCGCTGATGTGGATAAGTCCTTCGATACCTTTTTCGATTTCGATGAATGCACCGTAATCGGTGAGGCTAACGACTTTACCGCGTACTTTCGTACCTTTTTCGTATTTTTCGCCGATTGTATCCCACGGGTGCGGCGTGAGTTGTTTCATGCCGAGAGAGATACGTTTTTTGTCGCTATCGAAATCAAGCACGACGACTTTGCACACTTGGTCCAGCGAAACGATTTCGCTCGGGTGCGCAACGCGGCCCCACGAAAGGTCTGTGATGTGCACGAGGCCGTCCACGCCGCCCAGATCGACGAACACGCCGAAGTCGGAGATGGCTTTGACAGCACCCTCGAGCACGAGGCCTTTTTCGAGTTTGCCAATGATTTGCGAACGTTGTTCGGCGAGTTGTTCCTCGAGGAGGACTTTGTGGCTAACGACAACGTTTTCGCTCGGGTGGTTCACTTTCACCACGCGGACATCGATAACTTTGTTCACCCAGCCGTCGAAGTCGCGCACGGGGCGGACGTCGATTTGCGAGCCGGGGAGGAAGGCTTCGATACCCAAGAGATCGACGACCATACCGCCTTTGATGCGGCGAAGGATACGGACGGGAACGATTTCTTGTTTGTCGTTGAGTTTGATAATGTCTTCCCAGATGCGCATAAAGTCTGCGCGGCGGCGGGAAAGAAGAAGTTTACCGGTGGGATCCTCGATTTTTTCGATAAAAACATCGATAGGATCGCCGATTTGGAGAGTTTCTGCGTTCAGCAGTTCGGCTCTCGGAACGACGCCAATGGATTTGAATCCTATATCAACATGGACCTCATCTTTTGTAATGTGTGTGATTTTGCCGCGAACGAGTTCGTCCTCTTTGATGTTGAGGATAGATTTCTCGGTAAGGGCGCGGAATGCGTCATCGTCCATTGCAAGAGTTCCGAATCCTTGCTCTAAAAGAGTTGTAAAGGATACTTGTTTGGGATCCGCTTGGCGGGATTGGTGCTGCATCGGTGCCTGTGGATGCGCACCGGAGTTGACGTTTTCGGCAATTTGAGTTGCGCTTTCGGTCATTGGTTTACTCCTAAATCTGAAATTTGATAGTTGAACATCTGTTAATTATTTCAAAAAATGCTTTTATCAAGCCTTGCAAATTACCAAAAAGATTCCAAATATCCAAAGAAAAAAAGGAGGTTAGAATGATATTTGATGCTCGGCAGAGCCGATATTTATTTCACGCGCCAGCCGGCATGTATGGCTTCGTGTATTAATTAACTTTATAATCAGTTAATACTTCCTTTCTTGATAAATAAAACTCGCTACTCGATCCTTTTTTAGTGTTATACTCCCTAGTAATGATACCTATTCCCGGCGAAACAAGAATTCGATCATAATTATCTGAAATACCTTTGGCAGTTCTGATATATTCATAACAAATAAACTCTCCAAGGGGTATTGAATACTTCAGATTTGTACTATTGATTCTCATTTTTGAACCATCATTATTATTCCAAGTATCCCCAACTTTTCCCGGATATTTGAAGTTGAGGACAGGAGCCGATATTGGGCCTGAGCCAGTGTAATGACAGCTATAATATCCATCACTATTATTGGTATATAAATTTGTTTCATAATACATTATAGTAACGTACCACCTTTGGTTATTAATAACTGTATCGTAATCAACTCTTTCAATCCTGTCATAAGTTATCATTTTGTTCCCAGAATCGTCAAACACTGTATAATTCCACGACCAATAATTTCCGATTTTCAAGGGAATAATTCCGTTCGATGCTTCGTTCGGATTTGTTGAATTATCATCATTTTTGCACGAATTCAGAACTAAAACTGATAGGAATAGAACTGTTAAAAGAATGTTTCTTTTTTTCATATAGAACCTATTTTTATAAAATTTTCTCAGAAATGTGGTCTGCTTCTATGTTTACTTTTATGCAAATTAATAATGATATTAGTGAAATCCAAATGCTATTTGAAAAATGTTTTATTTGCGCTCAATATAGATTCTTCAATATGGAATGAGTGAACACAGAATTCATGAAATTTGTTCCTTTGAAAACAATCCATAAATCCTTATATTTGTGTCTTAGTTCAAACAATTTATAGCTTTTTGGCGCTATTGCGCAATTTGTATCGAATAAATTTTATAGTTTTTTTTGAATACTTAGGAAGATATTGCTTGTGAAAAAGTTCCTTATTGCTTTTATCGCTGTGCTCGCGGTGGCCTGCACCAAAGAAAACGAAGTTATCAAATACGTCGATAAGGAGTATTCGTGGCGAGCAGACGTATATTTTGATTATACCGAAAAGATACTCGACAATTCCTTCTCGTCGGGCGATTGCCTATACGTCAGCGGTACGCAAATATTTACAAAAATCACGATTGAGAATGGCGAACTTAAACATTCATCTTGCTGGTTGCCTTCAGAAGAGATTAGCAGCAGGACATGCATCGGGGATAAATACTTTTCGCGTCCGCCAAGCAAGTATGGTAATTATTTACGCATCAACATGAATGATTGGAACTTGCCATATTGCAATTATTATTTTGATATGAAAACCCTCGCTTCGGACTTCCGTTTTTTTTGTTATCCGGCATTCTATCTCTCGCCCATGTCTTGTATAATGGGTGATTATATCTTGATTCCATACAATTACACCCAAGGATGCTTAGAAGCACTATTATGCAAAATGAAATACTCCGACGAAGGTTATCTGACTATCGCTGACTCAAGAATTCTGATCCTTGACGATTCGCCTTCGGTTACTTCTTTAATAACAATTAACACAGATGGAAAAGTCTTTTTCGTTACAACAAGCAAATCAGAATTACTGATCGTGGACACAAACGGATATGTAACCACATTTTCAGACTGTGAAGCAACCAATTTCGTGAAGGTTTCTGATCAACTATCCTACCTTTTTGGCGACCATGGACTCGTTAGGGTAGAGAACTCTAAAACCCTTACCAAGCAGGAATTCAATTTTTCTTTGCAACGCGGCCTTCAATACTCTTGTATAGACGGGAGAGTTGTTGCATATAGGAACTCGCAGATTTGGGAAACTGAAATTCTGAGCGACCGCGTTAATTTCAAGGAATTGAAAACCGACGGCATCGAGGGTAATTACATCACTTCTGTCAACCAACTCGGGGACAGCCTCGTCTATGTTACAACTCTCTCCGGCGGATTCTACAAACCGCTTGGCAAGTTTTTCGCTGATACAATTAAATAGTTTATTCATTATTCTTTAGGTTGTTATGAAGAGAATTATTGTCATTATTTGTTTGCTTATGATTGTATTTTCAATCAATGCCGGAGCTTACAAAATCGAATTAAACCTGGAAAAAGGTAAATCGTACCCCATGAAAATGAGTCTTTCCTCCAGAGTCAATGAAAATATCGATGGTAACGAAATTGATATTGACATGAGTATGGTTATGGAAAGTGATTTCCAAGTAACAGAAATCCAAGACTCAATCTACAAATCAGTGTTTACTTACAAAGATTTTGAGATCAAAGTGAAATCAATGGGAGTTACCGTCGAAGTCAAACCCGGAATGAAAGATAAGTTTTCGGAAATATTCTCACAATTCATTGGCAAGCAATTCACCTGCGATTTGAGCAAATCTGGCAAGTTATCGAACGTTCATGGCCTAAAGGAGCTGTTTGAACAATTAATGAAAGAACAAAAAGATTTGCCCGACCAACAACTACAGCAAATCCGTTCCCAATTCGATCAGTCTTTTGGTGGTGATGCTAATCTTGGCAATATGTTGCCGGATTGTTCCATCTTTCCTGGGCGCGAGGTTGGCATCGGGGACGAATGGGAAGGATCGGCCCAAGTTTCGGCTTCGGCTCCAATGGCTGGAAAAAACAAGTATAAGCTGATCGTCGCGACGGACACATACTATCTAATCACTTGCGAATCCGAGCTTTCTCTTTTAAAGAACCAAGTGTCCAAAGAGGCTTCATATCAAATTAGCAACTTGGACGGAAAAGGCAAATCGACAATTAAGTTGGATAGGAACTCGTGTTGGGTGGAAAGCAGCGAAGCCAAAATAAACTTCAGTGGGAACATCCTTATTGATAATGGCATAAAAGAGGTCAATGTACCGATGAAGATGTTTATTGGTATCAATCTTCAAAGGAAATAATGGTTTATTAACGTTTTTGCAGGGTATATTTCCAAATTCAATTTTAAGCGGGTAATCAAAATCGAATATGTTTTTACCATGTAGCGGTACCTATCAGCAATTTTCTGGCAGCCTATTGAGACAGCAAAACAATCAGGAACAATACCACACGGAAGCGCGATTATTTTCTTGCTATTTTTAACGTCTTGAAGACCATGGTTTTACCAGAAGTAGGGGCGAGGTAACCTCGCCCTCACAACTTGTATTATCT
>CAZSWR010000005.1:0-31473 GCA_964610885.1 uncultured Hyphomicrobiales bacterium
CGCCGAGGTGTTCGGCAGCGTTCCTGACTGCGCCGGCGGTGCCATAGTCGGCCTGCGCCATTACGTATTTCATGTTGCAGCCAAAACCGGAGCCATCCTCGAAATGCGACGTAATGGCATCTGGATGGAAATAAAGCACAGAAACAATATCTTTGATCCCGTGGCGCGAGAGCAAATTGACGATATGCTCCATCATTGGGACGTTCATAATCGGAACCATTGGCTTTGGAATATTCATAGTGAGCGGCCGGAGCCGTGTACCGAATCCGCCCGCCATGATAACTGCTTTGTTCATATATACCTCGAATTTTATCTATTAATAACCAAACATGTTTCGTTCCTGCTCGCGGTACCGCGTGGGCGGAGGCAGGGGTTCAATTTTATATGCTGCATCTCACAAAACTCTATGGAATTATACCGTTTTTAATTAACTTTGTGAGGTTCGATTTCGCCGAAAACCAATTTTGTCAATTGAACTATATGTTCTAATAATAACGGTTAATATTAAGTAATTATTTGTAAAGAAAAAAATTTATTTAAAATAAACATTCTTTTTCAGAAATAAACAGTTAAATATATGAAAGCATTTGTTACCGGGGCAACGGGTTTCGTTGGAAGCCATTTGGCAGAACTGCTTCTGGAGCGCGGCTTCGAGGTGCGATGCGCCGTCAGGCCCACGAGCAGCACAAAGTGGCTGGACGGCAAGCCATTCGAGCTGGCCATTACCGATTTCTATTCCGCGGAGAGCCTCGAGAAAGCAGTCGAGGGCTGCGACTACGTCTTCCATGTGGGCGGGGCAGTGGCCGGAAGGAACCTCGAGGCATTCATGCGCAGCAATCGCGACGCCACGCGAAACCTTTTGGAGGCGTGCGCCAAGGCTGCACCCCAGCTGAAACGATTCGTTTACGTCAGTTCGCAAACGGCTGCCGGGCCTTCGCCCTCGGCCGACGCGCCACTGGACGAAACCGCAGAATGCCACCCAATCACGGCTTATGGCAAAAGCAAACTCGCCGCCGAGCAAGAAGTCCACAAGTTCTTGGGCAAAATCCCATTCACGATAGTCCGCCCGCCCGCAGTCTATGGCCCGAGGGACCCAGCAATTCTCCAGATATTCCAAGTGGTCCAGAAGGGACTCGCCGCCATGATGGGTTTCAACAAAAAATACGTCAGTTTGGTCCATTCGGACGATTTGGTGCGCGGCATTGCTGACACGGTAACCACCGACAAGACCATAAACGAAACATACTTCGTCTCGAGCGAAGAATTCTACACTTGGGACAAGATGATGGACATCATCCGCGACGCAATCGGCCGGAAATTCGTTTTCAAACTGCACATTCCGCACTCGGTCGTGATGACGGTTGCATTTTTCTCCGAGTTTTTCGGCAAATTCGCCAAGAATCCGCCAATTTTCAATTTGGACAAGGGCCGAGATTTCGTTCAATCCTATTGGATATGCTCGGTCGAGAAAGCAAAACGCGATTTCAACTACAAACAGACTGTTTCGATCGAACGGGGAATAAATGAAACAATTCGATGGTACAAGGAAAACCATTTATTATAACGCTAAGAATTTCTACAGCTACCCTGCGCTGATCGTATCGGCGATCGTCGTCGTTGTGGCGTTTGCGTATTTTGCTTTAAAAATTTCGTCGGTTTCGGAGCCGCCTTCGTTTATGAACATCGAAAGCGACAAATTGACCGAAGAGGTGAAGGTTTACAAAAACCAATACGGCATCCCGCACATCATCGCCCGCAACGAATCGGACCTCTTCTTCGTCGAGGGCTTTTGCCATGCTCAGGACAGAATGTGGCAGATGGATCTGTGGCGCCGAAGCGCTCGCGGCACTCTGACGCAAATCTATGGCAAGCAGGCGCTCGCAGCGGACAAGTTGCTCCGCACGATCGATTTGCCGAAAATTGCCGACAAGATCTGGCGCGCGATGGACTCCAAGACCAAGGCAGCGCTAACGTCGTATGCCGATGGTATTAATCATTTCCTCGACAAAAACTACAAACTTCCCTTCGAGTTCGGCGCCCTGGGCTACGTGCCCGAGAAATGGAAGCCACAGGACTGCATCCTGATCGAAAGGCTCTTCGCATTCGAGGTTAGCACCGGATTCTGGGGCGATATGGCCATTTGCGACGTAGCCGACCGCACTGGCGTCAAGAAGGCACTCGACCTCGTGGCCGAGTATCCGCTGCGGGCGCCCCACGTGATGGACGACACCAGCTTTGTGCTCAAACTTCTGACGCAAAAGGACTCTTTGGACCTGATGTTGCTCGATTCGGCGGCAGCCCAAGGGCCGTCCAACACAGCCGAATTGCGCGAGGGCGGCGAATTTATCCGCGAATTGCTCGGCATCCGTGGTTCCTCGATCGGCAGCAGCAGCTGGGCAATCAAAAAGAACAAAACCGCCAACCAATCCGGCGCTGTATTGGCCGGGGACTCCCACTTCTCGTGCGACATGCCCGCCCGTTGGTACGAATTGCACCTGACAGTCCCGGATTTCAACGTCGTCGGCCAAACGATGCCCGGCATTCCTTTCGTTTTCACCGGCAGGAACGAATCAATCGCTTGGGCTGCAACGAACGCCATGGTGGACGATTTCGATTTCTTTATCGAAAAGGTCTCGCAAAGGGATACGAATTATTATTACTTGAATACGACCGATTCGGCAAAATTCAAATGGGTTTCCGACACGGCCGAGATCAAAAACGAAAAAGACAAGAAGCACATCTACTACACTCGCTACACTAAACGTTCGCCAGTGCTTTCGGACTTCGCGCCCGTTTCGTACAATTGGGAAAAATCGGCAGCAGAGAAAATCAAGACAACTGAATCGCAATTCTTCAATAAATATTGCCTGACGTATTCGTGGACGGGCAACGAAGCCACAGACGAACTTTCGGCTCTGCTCCGAGTGATGAAAGCCCGATCGTGGCAGCAATTCACCGCAGCGCTCGGCACTTGGGGCGCCCCCGCGATGAACTTCACATTTGCCGACAAACGAGGGAACATTGGCGTTATTTCCGCCGGTATTTTCCCCACTCGCGGGCCGAATTGCCTCCCGAACGTGCCCAACCCATCGTGGATGGATGGCTTCCTCTGGACGGGTACTCAGAAACTGTCGGATACATATTTCGTTTATAATCCAAAGAAATACTACGTTATCAGCGCAAACAACAAGCTTTCGCGATTGCGCGATCCCTATATTTCCGCCTATTGGGAACCGCACTCCCGCGCCGAGCGTATCGATTCGCTGCTTTCGCGCTTCGAACACTATTCGGCAAGGGACGCCCAGCAGATGCAAATCGATTTCCTTTCGCCGTATTCGCAGGATCTTCTGTCGTATTTGATTCCGATAATTGAAAAATACAAGGGCCTCTACG
This sequence comes from uncultured Hyphomicrobiales bacterium, assembly GCA_964610885.1. Lineage (GTDB taxonomy): Bacteria > Bacteroidota > Ignavibacteria > Kapaibacteriales > UBA2268 > CAZSWR01. The sequence goes on from CAZSWR010000005.1 coordinate 3,394, forward strand.
ACGAGACCGAATCGCAAGCATTCGTAACGTTGAAATTCTGGGACAATATCATGTCTGTCGATCAGTCGGCTCCGTCCATATTCTCGGTCTTTTTCGAGAGAATGCTCTACCACACGTTTGCCGACGAATTGGGCGACGAACTCTTCTCGCGCTATGTCTCGATGTCTTCGCTACCCACGCGGAAGCTGCTCGAAATCGTGCAGAGCGGCCATTCCGATTGGTTCGACAACGTAACCACGGCCACGAACGAATCTTTGGACGACATTGTGTATTCGAGTTGGCGCGAAGCAATCAAAAACCTTAAAGAGATGTACGGCTCGGACGATTGCGATTCGTGGAAATGGGGCACCATCCACACCATCAGGCTGCGCCATTCGATAACCGGCTTCGATTTCCTGCGCCCCGCGGTGGACATCGGCCCGTTCGCAATAGGCGGCAACAATACAACTATCAACAACACGGAATACAAGATCGGCAAATCGTTCGAGGTGGCCGTGGGCGCTTCGGAGCGCTTCGTGGCGGACATGGACGACAGTATCGTGCACGTTTCGCTGCCCGGCGGAGCCTCCGGCGAACCGCTCAGCGCTAATTATAGCGACCAGGTACAGCTCTGGTTGAATGGCGGATACATCACGATCCCCGTGGCCGAAAAGCCCAACGATAAATTCCGCTTGGCCATAACGGCCAAACCCAAAAAGAAATAGTGCCGCTTGCACTTTTCAAGCGGCTGACTGCGTAACTAATGGTACGGTACACACCGCGAGAGGGCCGGTTTTCGACAATTTGTGGAAAACTCTTAAAATTGTGTATCAAAATGTGCTTTGGTGTGTTATTATGTATGCAAAGCGATACATTACAAAGGTCGGGAAAATGATGAGCCGAAAAGTAATGAAATTGTCCATAACCAGATACGGTTAGGCATACTGAGCACCGAAACCAAGAGGGACAATGCCGGGACAATACTCGAAATATAGCGACGAAGAGCTAATCGAGCTTGCAAAATCGGGGAAACCCTATATCGATTTGGCTTTTACTGAGATTTACAACCGATACGGAACGCGGGTATATACTTTTTGTCTCTTTATGCTTCGGAACCGAGACGAAGCGCAAGACGTCTATCAGGACACTTTCATTCGCTTCTACAAGAATTTGGACGCTAACATTTCGGCCAAGAACCTGATGGGATATATCGTTACAATTGCTCGGAACCTCTGCTATAACAAAATCCGCGACCGAAAAGAGAATATTCCCGTTTCGGATTTCGATTTGGTAACGGACGAGCGGGGGAATTTGGAAAGAAATGAGATGTTCCACTTGGTGATGCACGCCGTGGACAAACTCGAGGACAAATACAAGGAACCATTTGTCTTGCGCGAGTTGGACGGACTGCCATTCTCGGAAATCGCCGAACTCTTCCAAATTACCGAGGTGAACGCAAGGGCCAGGGTGCGCCGAGCGAAGGAGAAGATTCTCGAGCTGATGCACCCATACACGAAAGAATACGATAAGATAAATAAATAAAATAGATCGCTCTTTAAAATTCAAGATAATAATTTAAAAAATAGAACTGGACTGAATCCAAATGGATAACTTCGATTTAATTAACGATTTTGTTGATGGGCAAATAGAGCCTTCGAAAGAGGAGCTGCTCTTCCGCGACCTTGCCTCCAGCGAGGAATCGCGCCGGCAGATGAAGGAAGTCATCTCGCTGAAGACCACATTTGCCGAAAATCGTGAGTTTTTCTTGCCGCCGGCCGAGGCGACTCTTAATATTTTCTCGGAAGTCGGTATCGTCGGCAAAGGTGCCGTTGCGAAACCGGTGGGCGGATTCTGGCTTAAAAAATTCGCCAGAAGGATCGTCGGGGCGCTCGGTGCCAGCGCGCTCACGGCAGTGGTTATGTATTTACTGATGAACGCCCGATTCGACAGCCGCACTGCCGAACTCGAAGAAAACTACAAATCGGGCCTCGCTAAGGCCGAGGCTTCGTACCAAGAACAGCTTGGCCAGAACCGGATTGCCTATTCGTCCGCAGGCCGCGAAACGATTAGGGAAGTCCCGGTCTATAAGATCATCTATCGCGACAGGAACTCATCCGGCTCCGGCGCGCAATTCGCCACCCAGGACTCTGAGGACGACGGCGCCCACCCGGCCGATTTCGCTTCCGCCAATCTTGCTCCGGCATACTACGTGGGCGAATCCAGCGGGCAGCCCCTGATGGACATGAACCTACGCGGGCAATTGAGCCACCCGGGCCCGATTAGCGCCAGCATTCCGAATACGAATGCCTACGGCGACGGATCGAGCATCCTTGATGGATTCTCGGTGGAGGTGCGCAACGCACTCTCTTGGAACCTGCCCAAGGAAACAATTAACCCGAAAGAATTTTCGAAATTCAACAATATGGCTGTCGGAATTTTCTACGGGCTTGGGCGATACATCAGCCTCGGCGTAGAAGTGCGCCAAGAGACGTTTTACCAGGAATTTGCCGGATACGACAAACGCGGCATCTACAGCGATTTTTCGACCCAGCCGAACTATACGACCATCGGCGGAGCAATCCGCGCCTCGGTGCCGGAGTGGACCTATTCGGGCTTCATGCCCATTGCCCAAGCATCGGTGGGCGGGAACCAAGTCGGCGCAGTCGGCCGTGTTATGCTCGGCGGAGCATATTCGTTCAGCAATAACTGGTCATTTGTCTTCGGCCCGGAATTCTCGTATCTGTACTACAAATTCCAGAGCAACAATTTCGGCGCGCAGCGCATCGGACTGAATTTCGGTTTGAATTATAAGTATTGATCGCGGCTGCCGCTCCGAATCCGAATGGCAGCACAACGATGACGAGAAGAAATGTATATGGATTCATTTTCCATATATTAAAATAATCAATAAGTATGTCGGACAATCGTGGGTTTTGCTTGATACGTTTTTCTTACACAAGGAAATTAGCTTACTCAGCAGCTTTATTGTTGATTGCATTGGTAAGTAATTCATGCAAAGACCCATTGGACATGGACGAATACAAGCAGACTCGCTATATCAACGAAAAGCGTATCATCTACGTTACCGCATGGAACAAAGAACTATCGCAGCCTGATATCTATATGATCGATTGGGACAGCACTTCGCTGGTCTTGGTTGCCGAAAATGCTTTCGCCCTGTCGTCCACCGCCCAAAGGCAACTACCCGTACTGAGCAAACCAATGTCAATGAATACGATAAGTGGGGCAACTTTCAATTTCTTCAACGTCAGCAGCTCCGCCCTAACGAATACGCTTAAGCTCGAAACCGGCACGCAACGCTTCTGCTGCGCGGCTATTTCCCCGGACAGGAAAAAACTTGCATTCTCGTCGGAGGCCGATCCTGGCCGCCTTTCGATTATCGACCTCGAAACCGGACAAACAACTGCAATCACGGCCAATGCCATGCCCGAATCGAAACCGAGTTTTTCGCTATCGGGGCGTTTCCTTGCCTTCGTGCAGGCAAGCGGCGGCATCGATTCTGTAATGGTTTACGAAACCGAGACCGGAAGGGTGCGGCCAATTGGCGCGTTGCACGTTTTCAAAAATTCCGGGATGTCCACGCTTGGCTGGTCTTCAGACAGCAAAGAGGTCATCGCCATTGAAACAGAATCCGCCGGACGCTCGGCGCTTTTCGGATTCCGAACGGACAGCACGATTTCGAGAATTATTTACACCGAAGATAAACAGATCTATGGCGCTGCATATTCGCCCGACGGTACGCAAATCGCCGTTGCCACGGCCGATGCCGCATATTTGATCGCGCCCGAAGGTACGAAAATCTCCGACCTGCCCTCCGAGCACGTCCTCGGGACAATCGGCACGGACATCGAATGGGAGCTGGGCGGGTCAAAAATGATAATTCGCCATATCACAGGCAATTCCGGCAGCGCATACCGCACCGGAGCCATCGAATTCATAGACCTTCGAAAGAACAAATCATCTTTCCCGATCCAATCCACAGCAATCATCAACGCATATTTCCCAACAATCAGCATGGATTGAGGCGAACAGCTTGAATGAAGAGCAGATTCCCGCCTGCGCGGGAATGACAAAAACATCCAACTTCTTGCTTTATACTTTTACCTTGTTCCATGTCCCTTGTCACTCTCTTCCATTCCAATCAGTGTAATCAGCTCAATCAGTGGTTCAGACATTGTATTGCTTCATTACCTTACGACCGAGAACCGGAGTGTTTGCTTGCCTTCAGGGCTGCTAACCGTGCAGTAATAGACGCCGGAGGGCAGATCGGACACGTTGAGCATAAAATCGTTGGTGCCGGTGGATGCCGCTTGGTTTGGCGCCAATCGCTGCAAAAGTTCGCCCATGCTGTTAAAGACCTCGATGCACACCCTGCCGCCATTACTTAGCGAGTACCTGACGGTTGCGTACTGCGTTGCCGGGTTCGGGTACACTTGGCAACCATCGGACATGGCCGGTTGGTCGTCTTCGGTGCCGATCGGAGTGTTGCGCAGCTTGATCACAACTCCGTCCATACCTGCTGCCCAGCCCGTTTGCCTGTCAAGAAGTGAAAGCGAGTATATATATTTATCTGTTGGCGCTCCCTTCACGCTCCAATAACGGCCGCCATTGGTGGTGCGGAGAGTTACGCCACTTGTACCGACGATCCACCCCAAGTCGGAGTCCACCATCTGAATATCGTTGAAATCCAGATTGGAGCAAGAGTATTGTTCTTGCCAGTTTTCGCCGCCGTCGGTGGAGCGGGCAATAAAGCCGGAACGGCCGCAGCACCACAAATTGAGCGAATCGACGAACGTCATCGAAGCAATATCGTGGTCAAGTATGGAAAAACGTGTCCACGAGCGGCCGCCATCGGTCGTACGGACGTTGTAGCCGTTGTCCCCAACAGCCCAGACGCGCCTCGGGTTCATAACCATCAGCTTGCGCAGCACTTTGTATTGCTCGAAATATTGGCAGGCCCAGTATTCGCCGCCGTTCGAGGTATTAACAATCTTAGCATGCGCCCCGACTGCCCAGCCATTGTTTTCGTCAGCGAATTTCACATCGGCGAATCCGCAAGTGTCCGTGAGCACTCTCGACCAGTTGGTGCCGTCCGAGGTGTGGTAGATGCTGCCCTTGTAGTAGAATTCGTCGCATCCGGCCGCCCACCCGTTCGTGGCGCTGAGGAAGCAACTTCCGTACAGCCTGTCCATATAGTCCGAAAAAATTGGTGTCCAGGTCTGGCCGCCGTTAGTGGTTTTTTGGATATACGCGGGATTGCACGTTACGAAGCCAATATCTTGATTAATAAAAGTAACGTCGTTATTAATGTACATCGAATTGGAGAAAACCTTGCTCCAATAGTCAGCAATGTCCTTCATCGAGAGCAGCCAAGTATTTGACCAGTCGCCCTTCCCGCCGATATTTTCCGCGCGAACGCGCCAATAAATTACTTTATCGATCGGAAGAGAGCAGGTGTAGCTCGGATTTTCAAGACCTTCGGCGTGGGCAATCAGCTCCGCAAACGATGGATCGAGCGACGCTTGCAGTTCGTAGCCGCTCAATTGCTCGCTATAACTGCCCGGCATCCAAGAAAAATCGACCTGGTTGTTCATATCGCAACTGTTCGAATCGGGCCAATAGAGTTTGGGCTTTGTGGGCGGATAGGGAATCGTCGTGAAGCTATACGTGGAAGACCATTTGCTGTAGGAGCAGTCCTTGTATTGCGCAACCCTCCAGTAATAAGTCGTATTCCGAAGTAAATTGTCGGCATTGATTGTATTGCCGGCCTGTTTTTCGTCAAAAATAATATCGCTGTAGAAACCTTTGTCCAGCGATAGCTGCACTCTGTATTCGGTTGCGCCCTGCGTTCCAGTCCATGCAAGAGAAGTCGAAAGCGGGACATTAGTTTTACCATCTTCGGGCGCGGAGGGCGCTGGCGCTCCGACTACTGTAGTAAATGCCCAAACGTCTGACCATTCGCCGTTGGTTTCCTGGTTGACTGCCCTAACGCGCCAATAGTATTTTGTATCGTAATTGAAAATATTATCGTAGAAAATAAAGTACGAAGTCGGTATCGTATTCGAATAGGTTAGAGTCGAGAACGTAGGGTCAGCCGACACCTGCAATTCGTAGCTCGGGCTTAGTTCGTATGGCAATCCGCTCCAGCTGATAGTGAATGGGCTTTTATCCAGGTTGACGCAAGTGGTATCGCGGTTGGTCGAATTCAGCGTTGTTTTCGGCAGAAATGTCTTCTTGTGGCGGAGGATGGACGAGTAATCCGAAGCGATAAAAAATGTGCTGTCGGTTTGGAAGGCCAAATCTTTGATGCTTCCGAAGGTTAGCCTACCGGATTCCGACCATGACATACCGCCATCTTTGGTAGTGCTGACGTGGCCAATATTGCTAATGATGTAGCCCAAGTTTTCCTTAAAGAAATGGAATTTCGATTCAGTTGCTTTGCCGACGTATGCCCAAGAGAGGCCGCCGTCAGTTGTTTTGAATAGGTTTTCGTCCGAGTTGCAATAGCCGATTAGCCCGGTTACGAACTGAACGAAATGACAATTTCCGGTCATTGTCGTGGGCGTCCAAGAGGCACCGCCGTCGGTGGTGCGCAGCATTCCCGTAGAATGGCAAATATATCCTATTTGATCAGTAACGAAGTAAATATAGTTCAAATCCGATTGGGTTCCAACCTGCTTGCTTTCCCACGCGGCGCCGCCGTTAGTCGAGACCAAATACGTTCCGGCGAATCCGAGCGCTGCCACTTTCCCGTTGGGAATTGTGCTGATATATTTGAGGCGCGCAGAGGCGCTGGAGAATTGCACGGCCCACGATTCGCCGCCGTCGGTTGTCTTCACAATTTTCGATTCTGTTTCATTGTACTTGATATCGGAAATGGCCCAGCCGGTTGTTTCGCTCTCGAAGGCCGAGGCAAGCAACCATCTAGCATCGATATTTGTTTTTTTTGTCCAATTAGACCCGCCGTCGGTGGATTTCAATACTTCGCCGCGCTCGCAGAACGCATACCCGACGTTTGGCGAAGGGAACCTGATACTGACTAAATTGCCAACCAATTCCTTGCCGAGTATGGCCCACGATTCGCCGCCGTTGGTTGTCTGGGCTAACTGCCCATAAGAGCCGCACACCCAGCCTGTGTTTGCATCGAGGAAAAATGAATTAGTATTGGCGCTATAGTATGACTGGAGCGTTTCGTCAGGGAAGTTCAAATCTGCCCATGTCAGTCCGGCATCGGTAGTTTTCATCACACCCGAAGCGATGGTATAGAAGGCATCCGTTTGGTTGATGAATTGCAGCTTGCCGTAAGCCGTTCCGGTTTGCGTCGATGCCCATTTAATTCCGCCATTCGTGGAGCGCGAGAGAGTTGTTTTCGTGGAGGCAAATGCTAAGGTGCTGTTGATGACGTTGATTCGCGTAACGCTCTGGCCGATGCTTCCGGTCTTTGTCCAACTGCCGCCGGCATTCGTCGAGCGGTAAATATTGCCCGATTCGTCCCCGGCCCACAGCAACTGGTCGGTTTCGAAATCCACTGCCTTGATCTTTGCATTGCCGTATGGCACCGACGAAGACCATGAGGTGCCGCCGTCGGTGGTTTTCAATACTTTGTTCTCCGAGGCGACCAGTCCATTGTTCATGTCTTTGAATTTGGCGTAGGCAAACCCACTGCCATAGACCGTGCGCCACGAAGCGCCGCCATTCGTGGTGAAAAGCAGGCCTTCGTTGTAGCAGAATACGAAATTATTAACGTCGAAAAAGTCTGCCGTGTACGTGTAGAAGCATTCGCGCGGGAGCTTCAGTTTCTCCCAAGACTTGCCCCCGTCGGTCGTTTTGCCGACAGAATTAAGCCAGCCAACAAAATAGCCGTTGTTGGCATCGGCAAACCAAATGTCGATAATGTTTTGGTCGGCTGTGTTGGGATTGACCACTTCCCATTGGGCAAAGAGTGAGTTTGAAGCAATAATAAAACATAGCAATAGCATCAACAGCGCATTTCTCATCTTCTCTCCGAATAGAACAATTAAAAAAAAGAAAATACTACTTTTTGCGCTATTTTCAAAGGAGATACTTCATTGGAGTGCTTGCTGTTTTGAAGTTCTTTTGGTTCTAAAGGAATCTGTGTGGGGTTTTGATTGGTCAATTTCTGGTAAATGATTTCTTTGAAATTTCGCGCGAGCGATTAAATTCTGGTAGGTTTCGAAATCTTTGATATTCCGTGGAGATTGTATTATTTTTGGCTTCTATATCGTTTTGTATGGGTACTGTACTAAATAATCAGATTTATATTTTACCGCGTAGCGGTTGTTGTATTGTAGCATATTGTTTGAATTTTAGGTAAGATTTCGCGTAGCGAATGTTTTATATGTTTGGTTGATTCATACAAAATATATATAACAACCGCTATGCGGTATGATATGCAAAGGTGAAACAACTCACTACAATACAACAACCGCTACGCGGTATCAATCCGCAACAATTGCTTTCCTTGTATAGTGCAAAATGTATGAGGGGCCTAAGAAAGGAATTTGTTAACTCATTGATAATAATGGAGAAATGACTTGAATCGAACCCAAGGGTTAACCCATGGGATGGAACTGAGTTACTTTTCAACATGCTCTAAGCAAAAAGTATCTTCCCAACTGCTTTCCTGACATTTGTGCCGGCAGCGGCGGCCGATATTCCCGGCTGGTGAAGTTCTTTGGGGAAAATAATGGCAAACATACCTTCGGCGAGACCAATGAAATCAACTTCGGCCTTGACGAATCCAATATCTTTTGCGGAATCGAAATTCCCGATTGGGGCGCCCAGCGGCTCCACGGCGAAACCGATGCGCTCCGCACCGCTTAGGACGCATTGGACGTCAATGTACTTCTCGTGGTATTCCGGTAGCGATTCCTCGGGCCGCTTGCTTGTGTATTCGGCGATGGAAACGTAGGAGCCATTGCCAAGCTCGTGGCGCCCCAGCGGCAGCAGCGATGCTTCGCCGGAAGCTAAGAATTTCAGTGTTTTCTCGATTTCCGAACCGAGGCAATAGTACTTATATGCGTTTTCTAATCTATCGATAATCATTGTTTTGTCCTAATTCTTCTGGAGGTCTGAACCGTTGATTTAGCTGATCAATATGATTAAATTGAAAATGAAGGTGGTAAGAAATGAAATCATTCCAATCAATTATATCATTGATTCAGTGGTTCAGACATCTTGCCGGAATAACAATTCTTTTACCTTGCAACTTTAAACTTTTTACTCTCTGATTTAGAACAGTTTTTCCAAACCGGAGACCACGATGGGTTCCACCGAGAGGAAGGCTTCGGCATAGCGCACGCCCACGAGCGCACCGAAATGAATTGCGCGAGCCTCCAATTCTTCGAGGAATTCCGGCCGTGATAGCCTCGTTACTGGCCCGCCCTCCTCGGACTTGCCCGGGACGTACACTTGCGACGAGTATGCCTTGATGGCAAGCATTTTCTTCTCGTGCGTATCGGTGATGTCCACGTAGAAATCCGGTTTCTTCGGGAATTCGTACGATTGCAAATAGCTGTACATACGGCGAGTCCTGTATGGCTGCTGCTGTTCGCCATTGTATTCGGTTGTGAGTTTCTTAAGGCCCGAAAGGAACATGGCACGGCGTACAATTTTGTGAACTGCTTCGTGGTCCGGGTGGCGCTCGAAGCCTTGGTTCATCATCACAGCTTTCGGCCGGAAACGGCGAATCATTTCGATTGCCAGCGTTACGTTTTCATCGGATTTATCGAGGTGGCCGTCCGGACGCGACAGGTTTATCCTTTTGTAAACGCCCATGATTTCGGCGGCTTTGTGCGCCTCGGCAAGCCTCTGCTCGGGAGTGCCGCGAGTGCCCATTTCGCCTCGAGTGAAGTCCACGATCACTACTTTCCTGCCGCTTTCGGCCATTTTGGAAACTGTACCGCCACAGGCAAGCTCCACGTCGTCCGGGTGTGCTGCAAAGCAGAGTAGGTCTATATTTGTATCCATTGTTGCTTTATGTATATTATATTTATAATTAATTCCTGATACGATTCCAACTAAGAGCCTGTTGAAAAAGTATTATTCTTTCTTATAACCCCTTTCTCCAGAATGGAGAGAGGGGTTTGGGGAGAGAGGCAAAGAATTGCAATTCAAAGTAGATTATATACTTATGCAAACTCTGTCGGCCTCACCCCTACCCCTCTCCATGAATGGCGAGGGGTAAGAATGAAATAGTAACTCTGTGCCATCCTACGGGTTAACCCGTAGGTTCGACCCAAGTCATATCTTCAATATTATCAATGTATTAGCAAAATCCTTTCTTTAGCCCACTTTGAAAAAGGGGGTTGGGGGATTTCACTATATTTCAATGGCTTACCGCAATGTTTACAGTGGGTTGAAACCCATTGTTGCCAATCAAGTACTATTTCAACAGCCTCCTAAGGCGCTGTAGGAAACCAAAGCTATGAAAAAACCCGCCATTCGCTGTAACAATCCCTAATTTAAGAAAAAAAGAATTCTTGTTCATCTTTCCTTTCATAATTGCGCTGCCCTTGAAATAAAAAGTGGCAGACGCCACCTATTTCGAGAACGAGCCGAGAATCGTTTGCGCATAGCTTTCGTCCATCATATTGATGAAATCTTTAGGATTTTTCACCATATCGCGGTATTCCAATTTATCGATTTCGGCGAAAAGTTTCTCGTCGATTTCGAGTTCTTCGGCGCTGAGCACGGCTTTGGGTCGGACGATGCCAAGGCCGAAATCGCATTTGAGCACGCACACTTCCAATTTGTCGGCGTAGCGCTTCCGCAGGTATGGAATTGCCTTCCAGACGTCTCCGCACCACTCGCCCGTCCAGCCTTCGACGTTTCTGGCCTCTTCGGGTGTCGGGTACGATTCTGTGGGGAGCGCAGCCGCTTCGTGGGGCGGGAAGCAATCGTGCATGACAATTATTCCCTTCGGATTCAGGTGCTTGAGCGAATTCAAGACATCGGACAGAGCGGCGCGGTACGTGTGCAAGCCGTCCACCAAAACGGTATCCAATGTGCCGATTGATTCGAGGAAATCGCGCCTTTGGCGGAAGAATACGTCGCTCTCCTCCACGAAGTATTTATTATTCATATTCTTAGGCTCGCGAACCATCCACATTAATTTGCTGACAATGTTCATCTTGGGATATGGATCAACTGCTATTTTTTGTTTTGCCCTGATAGGAAAAAATGAAAGGCCCTTTTCGCAACCAATTTCTAAATATGTCTCGAAATCAGTTCTCTCGAAGACGCCATTGATTAATTTAATTCTATTCATAACATTGCATATTTATTAATGATTAATAATGCAATTTACAAAATTCCGGCTTCAATATCAAAGTTTGAAATTAAACATTAGATTAATTCATTTGCAGTTCCAACAAACCAAAAGCCTCCGCGCCCGATATAATTAACCACGAAATTGGGTCTTTGAAATCATTTTTCCTATGCCTGAGACATGCCAAGTGCACGAGGAAATGAGCAACAAGGTGGCGACTGCCACTTTATTTTCAAGGGCAGCGCAATGATGAAATGAAAGATGAACAAGAATTCATTTATCCTTATATTAGGAAAATGGAAATCCAATAAATCGTGATTTGCACCCTTTAAAAACATTGAAACTCAAGTCCATGTGTTTAAATTGAAGATAATGAATGTATTACCTCAATACTGCTTCGGCTTTCCTCTTGATTGTATCGAGCCAGACCCGGCGGATGATTGCGCTGCCCGGATAGATGATTCGCCAATAGCGCCCGAATCTTTGGCTGTCCCCCCGGCCGGTGCCATGCACTCGGGTCTCTGTGCTGACGAGCGTTTCGCCATCCGCGAGCGGTTCAAATCGGAAGTTCATTGCCACCTTCACGTAGCCCGGTTTGCCAAATTCTAAGAATTCTTTGGTCGAATTAACCTCTGGCGGCGGCGCAGAGGAAGCGTCTTTGCGCAGCATAGACGTTTTCAGAATCATCAACGTAACAAATTCTTCCGGCGCCAGAACGAAGAAATTAAAATCTGGCGTTTCGAATGTATCGGTTCCGCAAATGCTTTTTGAGGCGCGGTCGCTCATGTCCACGTTTTCGTCGGCAATGCCTCGGATTTTCATCAGTAAATGAATAACCGGAATATCTTTGACACCGGTTTCGTGCAAAGTATTTTTTATCTTTTCGGCCGATGTTTTGATTCGGACGGTATGCAGTTCGTTGAAAGAATAAATTGGCAGTAAATCATCAATCTGTTGGTCGGTCGTGTGCGACTTTTTTGCCGGAACCGGCCACAGGAGCGAACCGATTGAAATAACAACTCCACCGGCCAAAACGCAAGCAGCCCCGGCGCGGCTTGATATGAACAAAAACGCTAATGGTTCCACCAGCGAAGAGGCTCCTGCGAGCGCGAGTATCGCACCTATCCAGAAAAAATACGATGGAGCGTAGAAATGTGCGTAGTGCATCAGCCGAAACATGATAAGCAAAGCTAATAGAATCGTGGCGATGCCCGGAACGAAGTAAAACAAATCCATAATAATCCCGCTAAAAAATAAAAAAACTCCGCAAGCAGCTTACGGAGTCATACGGAAAAATTAACAAATTGTTACTATTCTTTTATAAGTCTTTATAAATCATTCTACCATCCGGTGAGGAAATGGATCTTCTCGACGCGGATCATGTGTCGCCCGCCTTGGAATTCCCCTTCGATGAAGGCTAAAACGATTTTTTTGGCCATTTCGATGTCCATCAGGCGCGCACCGATTGCAAGCACATTCGCATTGTTGTGCTCGCGCGAAAGAGTGGCCATCTCCGGGCTGGTGCAGTTTGCGCAACGAATTCCGGTTACTTTGTTTGCCGTTATCGAAACGCCGATGCCAGTGCCGCAAACGACGACGCCATAGTCGGCAATACCGGCGGCAACTGCCTCGGCCGTTGGGAATGCGTAATCCGGATAATCCACCGAATCTGGAGTAAATGTGCCAAAATCAAGCACTTGGTAGTCCAATTCCTTGAGCCATTCCATAAGTAACTTCTTATACTCAAACCCGGCGTGATCCGCTCCGAAAGCTATTTTCATATTCTATTATCCAGTTATCTTTAGTCAATTCAACATATTACTACATTTTGCCGATTTTATCAAGAACTTATCCACATTCTTTCCAAAAATCAACACTACAAAAATAATAATAATTTAACAACTTGTGTATAATCTTATTCAATTTTTGTACTTGTGGAAACAGTCCACACAGTTGTCAACAAGTGCTGAGTTATCAACACTGATTTCAACAGGCTTCCTTATCAAAAAACGGCTTCATAAACTCTTTATTTTATTGAATCTAAATATAGTCCAAGTATTTATTTTCCACTTATCCACACCGTTTATATTGTTATATTCTTTTATTTAATTAAATAAGAGAACAATATAATAAGAAGGAATTTGCTCTATAACGCTTTGAATTTTTAGTTTAAAATACGCCTTTTAACAGTCGAAATTGAATCTTGAAATTTCTAACCACCCCAGAACCCTTCGCTACGCAAAGGTTTTCTCTCCCCTCCTTAGTAAGGCAGGGGAAAAAGGGGAGGTTTCTAAGTTTTAAAATATTACTAACCTAAAACGACATAGAACCAAAGAACTATTGAAATTAATATTTCAAAAAACTATCCAATCGTATCGAATCTGCAATATTCGCGCAAGCATTCGGGAACCTTCACCGTACCATTTTCCTGTACGTAGTATTCAAGAATGGCAACCATTAGGCGCGAGGTGGCCACGCCGGAGCCGTTGAGTGTATGGACGAATTCAGGCTTGGCGTTCGGGGCGGGGCGGAAACGGATATTTGCGCGCCTGGCTTGGAAGCTCTCGAAATTGGAGCAGCTGGACACTTCGAGCCATTTGTTTTCAGCCGGAGACCATGCCTCCAGGTCGTAGGTTTTAGCGCTCGAGAAGCTCGTGTCGCCGGTGCAGAGCAATATGCGGCGGCAAGGTATGTCGAACGCCTTCAGGATGTCTTCAGCGTCGCTTGTGAGCGCTTCCAGCTCTTCGTAGGAATTCTCTGGGCGAGCGAATTTTACCATTTCCACTTTGTTGAACTGATGGACGCGCAGCAGTCCGCGAGTATCTTTGCCATAGCTGCCAGCTTCGCGGCGGAAACATGGCGTGTATCCTGTAATTTTAATCGGCAAATCCTCGACCGAAAGCATTTCGCCGGAGTAGAAGTTTGTCAGAGGCACTTCGGCGGTTGGGATCAAATAAAGTCCGTCTTTCTCGGCGAAATACATATCTTCTTCCATTTTCGGAAGCTGGCCTGTGCCGTGCATTGCGCCCTTGCCCACTATGAGCGGCGGAAGCATTTCTGTGTAGCCGTGCTTTTCGATGTGCGTATCGAGCATGAAGTTGATGATTGCGCGCTCGAGTGCTGCGCCCTTGCCCACGTAGAAAGCGAAACCGGAGCCGGACAGCTTTGTGGCACGCTCGAAATCGATGATGCCGAGCTTTTTGCAAATATCAATGTGGTTGATTGAAAGTTTTTGGTCGCGGAACTCGCCGAAGCGGTGAATCTCGATGTTGTCCTCGGCATCGCGCCCCACTGGTACGCTCTCGTGCGTCATGTTCGGGATGCGTACGACCAATGCTTCGAGTTTTTCTTCCTCCGCGCGCAGGTCTTCGTCGTATTGTTTGATTCTGTCTGATACTTCTTTCATCTCGCGAATTTTGTCGTCGGCGTCTTGTTTTTCTTTTTTCAAAACTGCGATTTCGGCGGAAACAGTGTTGCGCAAGCTTTTCAATTTCTCTGCTTCTTGGATAATACCTCTGCGCGTTTCGTCGATCGCGAGAATTTCGTCGATAACAGGCTTTTCGTTTTTGTTTTCGATATTTTTGCGGACGAGTTCGGGGAACTCGCGGATAAATTTAAGATCTAACATTTCGATCGAGTCCTTGTATATTTAGAATAAATTTCATTTCAAATCAAAGCGTGCCGCGGCGTAAACGTCCGCAGTTTCGTATATTTTAATTTCCATTGATGTCAGGTTTCGGAATTGGCGGAACTTTTCGACGAGCAATTCGCCAAGCAGTTCGGCGATATTTTCGCTTGTACTATTTTTTTTCATTATATAGTACTTGAATCCATTCTCGCGAAGGAATCCAATCATCAGCGAATCGTTTTCGTCGCAGAGGAAAGAGTGGTCGAAGAGCGAAAGCACAGGTTGCACAACTTCCTGCATGTGGTAGTAATCCAGGAGGATTCCGCAATCGTCGGGCGAGCCTGTCAGTTCGAGTCGCAACTTGTATGTGTGGCCGTGCACGTTTCGGCAAGGGCCGTCGTGGAACGGCAGGCGGTGGCTCATTTCCCACCAGAAATCTTTGGCAATAGAGACAATCATATTTTTGGGTCCGATATTATTTCTTGAAGCTTGCTGTAACCACGGAGCGCATACCGCCGCGAGCTGTCCATTCGGTTGTGATCTCCATTTCCTTTGGCGAGCAAATTGCCAGGAGGTCGTCGAGTATTTGGTTTGTAACTGCTTCGTAGAAAATGCCTTTGTTGCGGAATTCCATGAAGTAGTATTTCAGGGATTTCAGCTCGATACATATTTCGGCGGGTATATATTTCACGGTAACCGTTGCGTAGTCGGGCAGCCCGGTGATGGGGCAGACGGAAGTAAATTCCGGGTTAATATGCGTGACGAGGTAATCGCGGTCCGGTTTAGGATTCGGGAATGTTTCGATTTTCATTTCTTTTTCCATTTATTATGTTATTTGTTTATTGATTATAAGTAAAATAAGGAAACCTCTTATTATAGTTAAATGCAATAACCTAAAATAAGAGAGCATATTGTGTTCAAAATTGTAGTTCGATAGAGTTTTGTGTGAGTAGATTCCAATACTCCAATGAAAAAGTAGTAGTTGAATACGTAAAACATTCATCTCCAACCTACAATTTCTAACCACCCCAGAAACCCTTCGCTACGCAAAGGTTTTCTTTGGGACTGTCTCAAAAAAGTCATTCTGAACGAAGTGAAGAATCCATGCCATTCATAAGTCCTTGCTAATAATGGATGTTTCACTTCGCTCAACATGACAAAAAACGGTTCCCCAGCTTTTGAGACAGCCCCTCAAAGGAGAGGTTTTATTATTCAAATAACTCGACCAAAATAAAACGATATTGAAATTATGATTTCAAAAGAACTATATATAAAATACATTAAAAATATACTATTTCCCAACCTTCGTTTTGAAGTATTCGATTGTTTTCTTCAGTCCGGTGCGGCGGTCGAACTTGGGTTCCCATTTCAATATTTCGCGGGCTTTCGTGATGTTCGGCTGGCGCACTTTCGGGTCGTCTGCGGGCAATTCTTTGTATATGATTCGGCTCTTCGATTCGGTCAGTTCGATGATTTCTTGGGCCAGCTGAAGCATTGTCAGCTCGTCGGGATTGCCGATGTTTACCGGTTCGGATTCGTTCGAGATCAGCAAACGGTGGATGCCCTCGACGAGGTCGTCCACGTAGCAAACCGAGCGCGTCTGCGAACCGTCCCCGAATACTGTAACCGGTTTGTTCGTGAGCGCTTGAGAAAGGAATGCCGGAATGGCGCGGCCGTCTTCGATGCGCATACGCGGGCCGTAGGTATTGAAAATGCGGACAATTCGCGTGTCAAGTCCGTGGTAGCGGTGGTAGGCCATCGTGAGCGCTTCGCCGAAACGTTTCGCTTCGTCGTAAACGCCGCGGATACCGATTGAATTGACGTTGCCCCAGTACGATTCCACCTGCGGGTGCACAAGCGGGTCGCCATAGACTTCGCTCGTGGAGGCAAGCAGGAAGCGGGCGTTCTTGGCTTTGGCCAGTCCCAATGCCTTGTGCGTGCCGAGCGAACCGACTTTTAACGTCTGGATGGGCAGCTTCAAGTAGTCGATAGGGGAGGCGGGCGACGCGAAATGGAGAATGAAATCCAATTCGCCGGCCACGTAGATGTAGTTAGTAACGTCGTGTTGGATGAATTCAAACCGCGGATTCCCAATGAGATGAGCTATATTGTCCGGCGAACCGGTCGAGAAATTGTCCATGCAAATCACATGGTCGCCCTCGGCGATGAATCTATCGCAGAGGTTCGAGCCGAGGAATCCGGCTCCGCCTGTTATCAATACTCTTGCCATATTTATCTTTCAAATTAACAAATAACCAAATTTCAAAATTAAGAAAAACATTAATACATAAGATATATAAATGTTAAAGTGAAACTTATGGAAATTCTGATTGATGAGTGTAGTAAAATAAGAATCTTTGCATTGACACATTATGACATGCTTAAATTTACTTTTGTAATTGTAATAGTAAAATTATTAATTCGGAGTTTTTATGAAATACTTTTTATTCGCATTAATCACGCTTGCACTGTTTTCGTGCTCAACTTATCAGAAGCCACAGAAAAAAGAATTTGAGAGGACAAAGATCATAAACAAAAGTTATGACGATGTCTGGGCAGGGCTTATTAAATGGTTTTCCGAACACAATACTCCAATCAAGAATTTGGACAAAACATCTGGACTCATCAGCACAGAGTTTTCTTTATCCCTCGCAAATTCCGAGGAATGCGTGGACTGCGGATCGAGAGGATTCGGTCAGACAATCGATGCAAAGGAAGGAAATTTCAATGTTGTTATAGAAAAAGTAACAGCGAGCTCAACGAAGATTACTGTCAATACTTTCTTCCGGGCTACTCTCGAGACAGTCAATACAACAAGTGCTTATGCACCGCCATACCGTACACCAATTAATTGCGAATCGACCGGTGTGTTGGAGGGGCAATTGTTCGAGAGTATTGCTAAATAAAACTAGATAAATTATGGTATGCAAATTATTATGTGTATATATAAACAATGTAGGGGCGGGTTCCAAACCCGCCCGTTGGATATGATTAAATAGGACAAAATAATATATTCAGGTGGGTACAATAATATCCCGAGGGCACAGCGTGCCGTGCCCCTACGAACTCTGGCAACACCGAATAACCTTATAAAAACTCCCAAACCTTAATAGCCCTGGTGAATCCAACCCATGAAAAATGACCTTATTATCTTATTAAATGCAAGTAAATAAGGTAATAAGGATGGTTGTAGATAAAAACGAAATGGCTATTAAGGTTTGGGAATATGATAAGGTTGTTCTATTAAGAAAAATATTACGCAAGCACATAGTTAAGACTCATCCGATGACTTCACGGGCAGTCATTTGTAATTGACTTCTTACATCGCAAGTCATCGGATGAGTTTCATTTCCAATTATCAGGAAAATCCTCGATCTCACATATTATTGTGTCACAAAACTGTTTACATAAAGAAATACAATTGATGATTGTTACCGCGTAGCGGTTGTTAAATAAAACACCTTAGAACCAACAATCCATATAAAACATTCGCTACGCGAAATAACTCCCAATAATTTAACATTATGCTACAATATAACAACCGCTCGCGCGGTAATATGCAATTCATAATTATCCAGGTTAACGCCCTCACATTTAAATAATTTCTAAATAATACATTACAACCACAACCAAATCCACCCCAAAACATACTATAAAAAATGAAAGGAATATTTCACGGAAAATGCTTATTTTTAAGCTGATTGTTATTAGATATTTAGCAAAAGGTTATTCTTGTTTGTACCTTATCATATTTTTGTCTTCGTAACGGCCATATTGCTTAGCCGGTTCACTCAATCAATGAATAGGCTAACGCGACTTTCGCGCCCTCTGTACTGGTTTGCGTCGGCTCTCTCGGTGCTGATGATAATATTCTCGGCCAATTACCTGACCGACTATTTGATCTACGATTACCTCAGCGTTAGGGACTCTATTCTGTTCATGCGGCTCTCTGCGATCACCGATATTGGCCTATGGATCGAAATCGCCCGCTTTGCCGTAAGTTCGATCTTCGCCGTTACGCTCCACTATTCGTTCGATTCGATTGAGAAATTAAAAAACCAATGATATGAAACCGCTCAAAATCGTTAGCGCAGCTGCATTTTTCGCATTTTCTCTCCTTTCGCCCAATACTGCCATTTCCGACGGCCATCACTCGACGAAAACGCCCCAGCGCCAGCTCGAATTCCAACGCTACGCGCCGAACGCAAATGATGGCTTCGCACGGTTGGCCCGAGTGCGCGAATCGTACGAATCGAAACGAAATAGAGTGGTCGAAGGAAAAATTGTCCTAAAGCTCAAAACCGGCAAGCATGAAAATTCTACTTCATATTTTGAAATTCTTACCGGACTGAAAAGAATTACAAATATTCGATTCCCGTTTGCCGACATGCTTTCTTCGAGGCCCGACGCAGATATTTGCGGACTATCTCGAATTTGCGAAATATACTATTCCGATCCCATCCACCCGAAAGACCTGCTTCCGCGACTCGTTTCCGACGCAATTGAATATGCAGAGCCTGTCCTCGAGAAGCAATTTCTCTTCGCGCCGAACGATCCTTTGTATCCGGGGCAGTATGCCATGAAAAGAATAATGGCGGAGAAAGCTTGGGACGTAACTTATGGCGCAGACGACCTGATAATCGGCGTCGTAGATAGCGAGACAGATTGGGAACACGAAGACCTGAAATATACAATTTATAATAATCCCGGCGAAATGGGCACCGACGACCAGGGCATTGACAAGAGATTTAACGGCATAGACGACGACGGAAATGGGAAGATTGACGATTGGCACGGTTGGGACTTCGCGGGCAACACTACACCCGAAGAAGCCCAACAGGGAATCGTCCACGAAGATAACGATACAAAAATTCGCGACGAGAATTCGAAATTCAACCACGGCACATTCGTTACCAGCTGCGTTACCGCCATCACGAACAATGGAATGGGCATGGCCGGGACCTGCCCGCGCTGCCAGATCCTGCCAGTAAAAATTCGCAGCGATTACGGCGCTTTGTTCCGCGGCCACGAAGGCATTCTCTACGCTGCTCTGATGGGGGCTAAATTCATTAATTGCAGTTGGACTTGGATCGGCGAAACAGAATCGGAGCGCGAAGTGGTTCGCACAGCTTCGGCCCTTGGCGCACTGATCGTGGGAGGGGCCGGCAACAGTAACGACCTGAACGACGACTATTCGATTGTTTACGATAATTTCCAGGAAGTGCTTTTCGCTGGTTCCACCGACGAAGCCGATACAGTCTCATCTTTTTCCAGCTATGGCACCACTGTCGGCGTATTTGCTCCGGGTCGAGCCATCACCTGTGCCGTCCCATACGACAAATATGCACCGATGACCGGCACTTCGATGTCTTCGCCGATCACGGCCGGAATTGCCGGTTTGGTGTATTCGGTACATCGCGATTGGCTCCCCAAACAATACATGCACCAACTGCGCTCCACGAGCGATCGGTTTACCGCCGGAAATGGAAGCGATGGAAGGCAAAAATACTACGGACGAGCAAACGCACTGAGCGCGGTTACAATTAATTCCGCAGATCAGGCTTCGGTGCCGGGCTGCCGCTTCGACAGCGCTTCGATCAACTCTTCGACCGGGACGGTCAACACGTATTCACCGCTGAAGTTGCGCCTTTTCCTGACGAACTACTTGGCGACTGCCAAAGGATTGGTTGTTTCAATCGCTGCCGATAGCCCGCTCGTGAACATCGACAATGCTGTCCGATTCGATTCTCTTGGCGCTATGGAAAGCAACATTGCTGAATTTTCAATTTCCGCTTCGGCATCGGCGTATTGGTACCATAAAATGGTGAAGGCGACAGTTAAATTCTCTGACGAAAACGGCTACGAAGATTATCAAATACTCTATATTCCATTGGAACTGCCGGCGACAGGCTCTGCTACGTATTTCCCCAAAGAAGTCGGGAATATTAGTGAAACCTTCGCTCGCGCAGATTCTGTCAAAATCATCTCCGCCAGCTCGCCATCGATGCACGATCTGTGGATCTGCGGATTTAACGAATCAAACTCCACCGTGGTATGGGCACATTATTCCGACACTAAGTTGGTAAATAGCGGCACGCTTCCGGATTCCATAAATAAAGATCCTACAAAAATATACGCGCTGAGCGAGACAACAGCTTTCATGATTGTTCCATATCGTGAATACTTCTACGCACTTCTCCGCACCACAGACGGCGGCACGACCTGGCAGGAAATGCCGAGAGATGCAAATTTCTGGAGCATAACTGAAATTCGATTCTTCGATAGGAATACTGGGCTGTTGCTCGGGGCGGACATGATCAATCCGCGCAAACATTTGCTCCGCACCACCGATGGCGGCTCGACTTGGCGCCCGGCCATAGACTTCCCATTCACCGACGAGGGCGAATATTTGCTCGAAGACAAATTGTGCGGTTTCTCAGGGTGCATTGGCCTCGTCTCGAACAAATCGAAGCTATACATAACCGAGGACAAAGCCGAGAATTGGAAAGTTCTCAAATTCCCACGCGAATCGTATATAACCGACTTTTCCCCGACTTCTGCCCGCAAGGTTCCGCTTGTCTATATGGCACTCGACGAAAAAGCCCTTACCGACGTTGATTACCGATGGTCTTATTTCGATTCGCATGAAAACTCATTCAAGGAAAACTCGCACAACCTCTGGAATATGATTGCGTCGCCTCTTGCGATGTGCACTTCGCTAATGGACGAGAAATCCATCGTCATCGACGAGCAGGGGAAGGCAATCGCCACCCTGGACTCGGGCGCGAATTGGATTCCGGTTTCGTTTGCGAATAAATTCACTTTCTCCGGCCTTCAGAAGAAATTGCTCGCCGCCACCGTCCACGACGGACTCAAAACACGCATCTGGTTGGTCTCCGACCGCGTCGAGTTCTTCGATGCAGATTCGGAATTCTCGCCCGACAACGGATGGAGAAGAAACGGAATAATTTCAGCATGTCTCATTTACCCGAACCCAACGGCCGCGACCGCCAAACTGCAATTCTATTTGGAAAAAGATAGCGATACCGAAATAGAAGTATACAATACCATTGGTTCTCGTGTGCTCGAATTGTTTTCCGGCAGGGTGGCCGCTTCGGAATTCCGCACAATCGATTTGGATTTGTCTTGGCTGGCGCAGGGCGAATATATTGTTCGCATCCGCACGGGCAACGACACATTCGATTCAGTCCTTCAGGTGTCGAGGTAGCGCACATTATCCAGATTCATTAAAAACAGATTCACAAATTCCTCTTCGCGGATAATAGGCGTAAAGCTCTCGGATGAGTTATTATATTATTTCGTATATTGCATTTGCCAGGCGGACAAAACTTATCCACAGGCAAGAAAACTACTTTGAAAATAGAAAACGCGGTACGGACGAAATATGTGCGAAATACAGGCAATAAATCTTCCAACGAATATTTATATGAAAACCTCGCGAAAAACGCAATATAGGCCGAATATGAATGTCGAATATTGACCAAACGATTAAAATATAGTCATAGATTATGCAAGACAAAAAAATAAAATATCAGACCCTAAAACAGGAAATAATCGCAAGCAATCCGTATTGGGAATACCAAGTCGATGACTATGTGTATCCCGACGGTTCGGTTGGGAAGTACTATTTCGTCAAATCGCGCGGCGCATCGATGGTGATTGCAACCGATGACGATGGAAAATTCCTGATGACGAAACAATTTCGGTATTTGAACCGAGAGTTTAGCATTGAATTTCCCGGCGGCGGGCGCAAACCCGGAGCCACACCTTTGGACACTGCTTCGGAGGAATTGCAGGAGGAAACAAAATTCGCAGCAGACGAAATAATTCCAATCGGCCAATACAATCCTTTCAATGGCGTTACCGACGAGATAACGTCTGTCTTTTTTGCTCGCGGGCTTAGCGCGGTCGAATGCGGCCACGACGACAGCGAAGAAATAGAATTAATAAAACTCACAAAATCAGAAATTAATAAAAAAATCAGATCAGGAGAAATATGGGACGGAATGTCTTTAGCGGCTTGGGCCATTTTCTCGGTATCGGAATATGCCGAATAGTACCGATTCTCATAGTTTTAATAGCTGGAACAATTAATGCTTCGGCCGACGACGATGTGGAGAAGGGGCAGTGTTTCGTAACTTACTCGATGCCCTTCGGAGTGGTTACAACTTACAAAGTAACAGAAATCTCATCGACAGTCCGCACTAATCAAGATTCGACCAAAGCATCGTGGGCCGATACAACCGTTTTCTACCTAACTCGATTGGTTAAAAATCCCGCTCAGGACGGCTTCCAGATGGCAACAGTTACAGTGGACTCTATTAAATACTTACCATCGAAGCCAACTGGAATCCCATTGGACAAGACCGAATCGGTCAGGAAAACATGCTTGGAGGGCAAAACAGCCGATATTACTTATTCGCCCTATGGCGAAATTGCAAAGATCGAGGGCAAGGACTTGGAGTGGATTCGCAACTACGTGGAGGAAGGCTCGGACGAGCTCTCGGACGAAACATATTTCGATTGGCAGCAGTGCCTCTCGGACGCTCGAATTGCCTCGGTTTTCGATATGAAGAAGATTATCCTGCCCCAAGGACTGATCCCAACGGACACCATCTGGACTTGCCCGATTGAGTTCTACGCTGCGGGCATACGCTTTTATGATTCCATCGCCTGCAAAATCGTCAAATTGGACCAAAAAGAGTACAATATTAGCACCTCGTCGCTCAATGTGAACAATATTGAACACAGAGCGCATTTCTATGGTATCGACAAATTAGGTACAATCAAATCGGCCAAGGGCAGCGGATCGATCCAAATCACACTATCCCGCCGAGGCACTGTCTCGAAAACTATGCTCGATTACAGCATTTCCACAGAAAACAAAGCGAAAAACGAAATCTTCAGCGAGAATATTCATACACAAATCCAGTGGGAAGTCTTAAGATCCTTCAAGTATGAATAGTTTGGCACGCTCCTTGATATATTGATTTTCAGAGTAGGATTGAAAATATGTAAATTAAATATATTGAGGCAGATATGTCGTTAATTAGTGCACAAAACTTCTTGGAGCGAATGAAAAGCGATCTTAGCTTTATGAAAATCCATAACACTGCGAAAACCGCAATGGATCGTGAACGCTTGATAAACGAGCAGGGATACCGTTTCTCCGACGAAGAACTTAGCGTGGCGCTGGACATGCTGATGAGCGAAATGCTTGCGAAACCATACAGCAAAAGCGCGTAAACATACTGAAATAGTTAGACAAATAGCCTCGGGAATGCTAGCGCGCTCGGGGCTATTTGCTTTTAGAATGAATCCAATCTTTGAATTACTTCAGATAAACAGACAATATTGACACATCCGTGGCCGAAACTCCAGAAATGCGGCTTGCCTGGCCGAGCGAAGATGGCCTGATTTTCTGCAATTTCTCCCGAGCTTCGTTCGATAGGGAAGTGAGCTTGTTGTAATCGAAGTCTTTCGGGATTTCCTTCTCCTCATTCTCGCGGAATTTATCGACGTCCCGCAGCTGCCTTTGGATATACCCTTCGTATTTGATCTCGGTCTGAATAAGCTCGACGACGTCCTTGTGCTGCATGAGCCTCCTAAGCTCTTCGCCATCGGAATCGGAGAGTTCGAGCAATTCGGACAGCCGCGCAAGGCTCCTTTTCGTCAGTGTGTAGGCGTCTTGCGAATCCTTCACGGGCGCTTCGCCGAGCCGCTCCAAGTATTCATTTGCAGTGTTTGCCTTGATCTTGATCCGTTTTGTCAGTTCGAAGCCGGATTGCGTGAGCGATTCTTTGGCTCCGAATCTATTATATTCGCTCTGCTCTATCATTCCCAGCTCGTATCCATGCTTCATAAGCCGCATATCTGCATTGTCTGCGCGCAGCAGAAGCCTGTATTCGGCGAGCGAAGTGAAGATTCTGTAAGGCTCGTCGGAGCTTTTATTCACCAAATCGTCGATCATAACGCCGATATATGCCTCGCTTCGTCCCAGTCGGAACGGTTTTTCGCCTTTGACTTTCAGCGCTGCATTAGCTCCTGCGATTAGCCCTTGGGCGGCAGCTTCTTCGTATCCCGAGGTGCCATTGACCTGGCCGGCAAGGTACAGATTCTCGACGACGCGGCTCTCGAGAGTGAATTCCAATTGATACGGCAGGAAATAATCATATTCAATAGCATAGCCCGGGCGGATCATCTCTGCATGCTCAAGGCCGCGAACGGTATGCAATCCGCGCAGCTGCACGTCCGCCGGAAGCGAGGTGGAATACCCATTGACGTAAACCGAATCTCCGAATATATTTTCGGGTTCGAGCAAGATCTTATGTCCGTCCCTTTGCGCGAACCGATTAATCTTATCTTCGATGGATGGGCAATACCTGGGGCCGGTGCCCTGAATGGTGCCGCCGAATAGGGGAGAGTCTGCGAATCCTGTACGAAGCGCGTCGTGTGTGCGCTCGTTCGTCGCCGTGGCGTAGCACAGGCAGAGGTTTTTAACTGTTTTTGTACGGAATGAAAAAGGTTCGGGGCGTTCGTCTCCGGGATGTGGCTCGATTATTGAATAGTCAATCGTGGATTTCCGAATCCGCGGGGGCGTACCGGTCTTGAGCCGATTCATCTCCAAACCCACGTGGGCCAGCCTGTCGGATATCTGTTCGGCCGGCTTTTCGCCGAAACGGCCGCCGCGAGAGCTTTCCCTGCCGGTGAACATAAGGCCGTTCAAGAAAGTTCCGGGAGTGAAAACAACGGCCGCCGACGAGAAAACATCGCCGTTTTCAGTGCGGACGCCCGAGGCCTTGCCGCCGTGGATGATTATTTCTATGGCAGTATCGCAGTGTATGCTAAGGTTCGGAAGTTTCAGTAAATATTCCAACGCATAGAGAGGGTAGAGGTCCTTGTCGATTTGCGCGCGAGGCGACCAAACGGCCGGGCCTTTGGATTTGTTCAATGTCTTGAATTGTATCCCTGCCCTGTCCGCCAGCACGCCCATTGCGCCGCCGAGCGCATCGATTTCCTTCACCAAGTGGCCTTTCGCCGTGCCGCCTATCGAGGGATTGCACGAAGGACGGCCGATACCGCGCTTGTCCTGCGTCAGTAAAAGCGTACGGCATCCCATTTTCGCAGCAGCATTAGCCGCTTCGATTCCCGCGTGGCCTCCGCCGACCACGATTATTTCATAGTTCTTGTTTTCCATTCCGATGTTCCACGTGAAACATTACTTCCCGATGCAGAAGCCCGAGAAAATAGAGTTGAGCACTTCTTCGCTCCAGTTCTCGCCTGTGATTTCGCCGAAGATTTCGGCTGCGCGGCGAATGTCTATCGATATTAAAAAGTTTTCTACTCCTGCGCTCAAAGCCTCTTTTGCAGTTTTTAGAGTTTCGGCAGCGCTCCCGAGCAGGTAGGCATGGCGCTGGTTGACGAGCAGATCGGATTCTATACGGGTTTCTTCCTTCGCTTGCGCCGAAATGAACTGCTTCAATTCTTCGATTCCTGCGCCGCTTTTGGCTGAAACACATATTGATCCATTAGTGTCAATGCCGCTCGCTAAGTCAATTTTATTCTGAACAAAGATGATCTTCTTGCCATTGTACTTGGATTTCAACTTTTGAATAAGATCATTCGAATGTTCCGCGCCAAGCGCAGCATCGTTCACGACCAGGACAAGGTTCGCCATACTGACTATTGAATCCACAAAGCGAATACCTTCGATCTCGATTGTGTCGTCCGTATCGCGAATGCCTGCCGTGTCTGTGATATGAATAGTCATCCCGTCCATTATGAGCGATTCCTCGATGTAGTCCCGAGTCGTGCCGGGGCGTTCGTTCACTATAGCCCTTTCGCGGCCGAGCAGTGCATTGAAGAGGGTTGATTTCCCTGAGTTGGGGAATCCGGCAATGCCCACATAGTAACCGGACCTTAATATCTCGGAAGAACGGTGCGATTCGGAAAGGCTGCGAGCCATTGCTTCGGAACTGTCAAGCAGATCGAGAAGCTTAGTCTTGTCGGCAAATTCCACGTCTTCGTCGGCGAAATCGAGTTCAAGTTCGAGTAGGGAAGAGACGTCAATGAGTTTTTTCCTGATCTCCGAGAGGCGGGCAGATAGGCCACCGCTGAGTTGCCGTGCAGACGTTTCGGCTCCGGGAACCGAAGATGAATGTATTATGTCGGCAACTGCCTCCACTTCGAGAAGTCCGAGCTTTCCGTTGACGAATGCGCGGCGAGTAAACTCGCCCGGCCGGGCAAGCACGGCGCCACAGCGGCAGAGGGCATCTATAATTGACGTATAAACAAATGAGCCGCCATGGCAGGAGATTTCGACCACGTCCTCGCCGGTGTAGGAGTGCGGAGCGATGAATACTGACATTGTTACGGTGTCGATAGTGTGCCCGTTCGATACAAACCTGCCGTAGTGAATCGTATGGCTTGCTGCGCTAGAAAGTGGCGATCGCGAGGCAAAGCACTTGTCCGCAATCCGAATGGCATCGGAACCGGACAGTCGCACGACGGCCAAGCCGGCAATTCCGGGCGGAGTGGATAGCGCTACAATTGTCTCGTTCATGCTCATTACTTCCGATAAGTAATAAAAATACAAAATTAAGCATTTCAAATCGAATATTTTCGTATATTGAAAAAGAAATGAAATATTTCGTGTCCGCGCCCCGAAAGTGTTCCACGTGGAACATCGGCGGAGGGCGAATTTCGATTGTTTTGAATTATGGAGTTTGACTCTTGGAATGTCTAATAATTGGCGCAGGCCGAGTTGGAATCAGTTTGGCACTCGCTTTGCGGAAATCATTGCCGCATTTTCGGATACTCGCCCGTTCCGAGGCATCGAGCGAGAGGGCTGTGGCCTGTGGCGTTGCCAAAGAGTGTGTCGTCAGGGAACTGCCGGAAGTATTAGATAATACTTTGGTTGCAATATGCGTACCGGATAGTTCAATTCCTCAGCTTGCCGAGAAGTTGGCCGAAAGGATCCGAACGGGCGTCGTGGTGTTCCATATCTCGGGCATGCTTGGCTCGGATGTGCTTGCGGTTTGCGCCAGGGCGGGGGCGGCCGTTTGCGCAGCGCATCCGTATCAAACCTTCTTCGTGCCGACCGGCGAACTGGTCGAGCGATATATGTGGGGGATTGAATCGC
>CAZSWR010000005.1:31573-35221 GCA_964610885.1 uncultured Hyphomicrobiales bacterium
TTTATATGTCGAAAATAATAAGCGTAACAGTAACCAAGGACAGGCTCGCGGAGCTGAAAAAAGTAATCGATTCGCTTAGGCGCTCCGAGCGGAGGCCGGACGAAATGATCGTGGTCAACAACGACAGCCACGACGGTACTCGCGAATGGCTCGCGGATCAGGCAGACCTCGTCGTCGTCAATCAGGGCAATACCGGCAGCTCCGGCGGCGAATACTCGGGCATGAAGCTGGCGATGGAGCGCGGTGCGGACTTCGTTTGGCTCGTGGAGGACGACATAATCCCGCGCCCGGACTGCCTTTCGAAGCTCGAGGCCGAAGCCGACGAGCGCACTGTCGCGATGCCATTCCTCTACCACCCGGACGGCCGAGAATACTTCCACACAGCCATTTCGTACAATCTGAGCAACCCCTTCCGTAGCTTCTGGCGCGAAATGATTGGCCGCCAGCACCTCGCCTCTCCCAGAGTGCCCGCCGTCGGGATCACTTTCGAAGGGCCGCTCGTCCATCGGAATATTATCGAGCGCGTCGGGTACCCGGACACGCGCTTCTTTGTTTACGCAGACGACACAGACTATTTCATCCGTGCCAACCGTGCCGGTTTCGGGATTAACGTGATCCCGAGCGCAAACTGCGACAGGCTATTCCCACTGCCGCCCGATGGTGCTTTTACATGGAAGCATTATTATCTGATACGCAACATTATCGCTGTAAACGTGATGCACGGGAGCTTGGCCGTCAGGGTTCTGCGGCCGCTGGCGTACCTTGTGCTGTGGGCCAAGCGGGCCAAGAGTTTTGAGAACCTGAAAACCGTATTTCGTGCGTTCCGGGACGGTTACTTCTTCAAGAAGGCGAAATAAAATCAAATAATTATTTGCAATTCAATCCGCAAAGTGATATATTACATTCTTGCAATGCAATATTTCTCACGTTTGAGGAGTGAAAAATGAAACGAATTGCAATCTGCCTCTTTATTGCTATTTATGCGATTTGCCTTTGCGGCTCGTATGCTAATGCTCAAGTTTCTAATCGCAAAAGTGGCGAAGTGCGGGACGAGCGCGACCAAGGATTCAATTGCTCGTATTCCGGCTGTTTCATTGTCAATGGAGTGTCGTACGCACAAACAATTTTTTCGAAATCGGGCGAAGAAGCTTCTGTCGGCCCCAAAGAAAAGTATGTTTTTCATTGCCCTACCGAAAAATCATTAAGAGAAAATGGGATTCGAGCTATCATAATTCGCTATTCGTTCGCCTCCGGCGAGGGCGCGAAGGGCTATTACGTCCGTGAATTCGTCGATACCGCCAGGGGGCAGGCAATCGCAGTGGAATACGGCTCGACGGAAACCGGATTCTTGAGAGATGACACCAGGAAAGCTTACTTTTTGCAGCTGGACACGCTTACTGACTATCAGCAATTCGGCCAAGCCAATAACATCACATCGAAACTCTTATTCAACAAATCCGACGGCAGCTATGCCTACGAACTATTCAACGGCAAGGCTCTGTTCGGCCTGCGCTACTATTCGGCATTGAACCATCGCGAGTATTATTTCGTTCTGAAATAGCCATTTAGGATTTGTTATGTATATATGGCTTAGAAAAAACAGCTTGTTGCTAAGTGTTCGATTATTAAGCATGTCTGTTACTTAACAGCGGATAATAGTATTAACTGAAACGTTTGTTCCCTATTAATGCATGGACCAATAATGGTAAGAAAATACATCGCAAAAATTGCAAATATCAAGGACGGCGCAGACATCGAGAAAACCAAAGATGAAATCGACGAGAACATCTCTTTGCGAGGGTATAATATTTGGATACTGATTTGTTCAGCAATTTTGGCATCTATTGGTTTAGACACGAACTCCGTGGCTGTTATTATCGGCGCCATGCTTATTTCACCTCTCATGTCTCCGATACTTGGAATTGGGTTGTCGCTTGGCATTCACGACAACGAGATGTTTCGGCATTCGATTAGGAATCTTTTCATTGCTACAGTACTCTGTTTGCTGGCAAGTACTTTGTATTTTTCAATTTCGCCGTTTGCATCCCCCAATTCGGAGATTCTTGCAAGGACCAAGCCAACGATTCTCGATGTCGGAATTGCATTTTTTGGAGGAGTTGCAGGTATTGTATCGGCTTCGAGAAAAGATAAAACTAACGCAATCCCGGGAGTTGCAATTGCCACAGCGCTTATGCCGCCTTTGTGTGCGACAGGCTTTGGCATCGCAACGGGCAACACAACTGTTTTACTTGGGGCCTTCTACTTGTTCGTTGTAAATGCAGCTTTTATTAGTCTTGCAACACTTGTTATTGTAAAATATTTAAAGTTTCCAATTAAAAAATACATAGATGAATACAAACAAAAGGTTTATGCTCGATATGCAATTATTACTATGCTAATCCTTATTTTGCCGAGCGTTTACTTTCTTATTTCGGTATACCAGGAATTGCAATTCAAATCTGCAATAAAGAATCTCTTAGTTACTAAAATCGAACAAGGAAATAATAGTGTTATAAAATGGGATTTAGTTGAATACGATACACTAAAAGTTGTTAAGTTCTATATCTCCGGAGCCGGAATTAGTGATTCAACGTCGACATATCTTAAGAACTTGCTCGCTGAGTATAGCAATGAGAAATTTAAGTTAACATTTACAAAGGTCAATATTTCAAAAGAAGAAATAGCAAAACTTAGCGCCGATGTGGCTCAAAGTATAATGAAGGGCTATGAAGCCAACGGAACGAAACAGCCAACAATTGATACGATAAATACTGCGGTAAGCGATTCCATATTGTTTAGTTCTATCGAAAAGGAATTGCGGATTCTCCTTCCTGAGATGCAGAATCTAATAATTGGGAAAAACAAACTAATATCACGCGATTCGTCAGAAGATGTATATTCTGTAGATTTGCAAATCCCCAAGAAGAAAACTAAGGCGTTCTCACAGATCGCATATAAGAAAAATATATATAACTTTATTAAGCACAAATTTGAAGTCGACACAGTCATATTTAAAATCTCATCAATCTAACACCCGGGTTCCAAACCCACCCGAGGATTTGTTGATTAGGAGGTGTGATGGTTGTCTGAACTCTGATTAGTGTGATTTGAATGATTAAAATGAATCCAATTCTTTTGTAGGGGCGGGTTCCAAACCCGTCCGAGTTTTCAGCAAAATGTGCCACACATCCGAAGTGTGGCACATTTATATAACAAATATGATATAATATTATATTCTTACTTGTACCTTGCAACTTTTTTTAATCACAGTTCAGACGTATATTCATACTTGTCCCTTTCTCCTTGTACCTTGCAACTTTTTCCTTTTCGCTTGCCCCTCATTCGATAACGAACGATTCGACGTCTCGGACTGCCTCTGCGTATGATTTCAGCAACTCCTGCCTGCGGCGCAGGATTTCGCTAAGAGATAAACGAAACTTCAGGCGATTGGGCGCGGACACTCGGCCCGAATACTGGCGGATGGCGTCGTAGAGCACGCGGTTGTCCTGGATCATTCCCAAAGCAGTCTGGAAGGCATTCATTCGCTTGAGTCCCTGGCGGCCTATGCCGAGCGGCGCGGTGAACTGCTCGGAAATGTAGCGAAAATTCTTGAAGGCGAGCCTTACGGCGTGAAGCGTATCCATGTCG
>CAZSWR010000005.1:35321-62604 GCA_964610885.1 uncultured Hyphomicrobiales bacterium
GGGAAGCGGAAGAGCATCTTCTGAACCGCGATTTGCTGCACCTGTACGTCCCGCAGCGGCGAAAAGAGTTTTATCTGGCGGCGCAGCAGCGAGCGTATTTCGGCTGTGTACGGAGTCTCGGCCATCCTCTCGGCCAGCATGACGACCGCCAAGAACCGACGGATCGAGACGCGCAAGTCGTGAACGGCCTCCTCGGTGAAGCCTTTGGCCAGCGTTTCCAAACAGCTTGAATAAACTGAATAGGCTCGGCGCAGCTTGTCTGACAGAAACAGGAACTGGTTTTGCTTCGTTGCAGCCTTTGCATTCTTTGCCGTGGCGTTCGTATCGTTAGTGTTTTGCTTCATTTATACTTCTCAATTGTCATAGGGTTCAAACAGTTCGCCGAAAGCATCGTAATCGACTTTGTCCAGCGTAAGGCCTTCGGGCGGGGCTAAGGGCAGAATCCGAGAGCGGTCCGGTTGCGCAAGCGATTCGCGAAGCTGGCCAAGGTTGACGCGGCCGCGCTGGTATTCGAGCATGGCGCCGGTGAGCGCTCGCACCATGCCGTAAACGAATCGGTCGGCGCGCACCGTCATGCAGTAATTGTCTTTGCCTGTCCTGTCCCACCGGCACAATTCTATATGGCATTTGTAGTTTAGTGTGGATTCGTTGTGTTTCGAAAAAGAAGTGAAATCGTGCTTCCCGACGAACACATCGGATGCTTCTTGGATTCTCTCAAAATCGAATGGGTACTTGTAGAAAGTTTTGAAATGCCTATCGAAAACGCTTTCTTTGGTCGTAATTCTGTAAACGTACTGGCGAGCGGTGGCCGAATACCTCGCGTGGAAATGCTCCGGCACGAAACGAGCGCCCGTGATGCGAATGGATTTCGGAAGAAGCGAATTGAGTGCAATGGCAATCTTTCGCTCCGGCACGCTGAATGATTCGGGCAGAATACAGTTGGCCACTTGGCCTCGGGCGTGCACTCCGGCGTCGGTTCGCCCCGCGCCGATTATTTGTACCGGGCAAGCGGATAGTTTCGCCATGGCCGATTCGATAGTCGATTGGACGGTCGGAGCGTTCGCCTGGATCTGCCATCCGGCAAAGCAAGAGCCGTCGTATTCCACGCGCATAGCTAAATTTGCCATTCGATCTGCCCCTCCGAGTAATCAATCTCGTCGCCCGAATTGATGAAATTAATAGCCTTCATCCGGTGCGACGTTTCGCTCAAGAACGCTGCGAATTTTTCCAAATCGCTCTTGGCGAAGCTGAACACCCACGTCCATGCCTCGTCCTCGGCGGATTCGTTGGCCAGACGTGTGAAGAGCAGACGCGCGCGGTACTCATCGCGCCCCGGGTGCAGCAGCATAACGAAATAGGCATAAACCTTCATCTGCACGGCATAATTTGCGGCGAGCGCGGCCATGCCATCGCGATCCCGGACGATATTCGTTTTCCAATCCCAAATCTCAGGCGCGCCGTCCGGGCCGAGCATCAAAGCATCAATTTTCGCCATCATGATATCGTCGTTCACCGGGATGAACATATCGTATTCAAATAGGGAAGAGGCCAGTTGCGGTTGCCATTTCCGCAGAAGTGGAGTCGCTGCCACGGCCAGGCATTCTCTTCTGACGCGCTCGCGGAGCAGCTCCACATTGACATTCTCAACTCCTTCGAGGGCTTTCTCGATTGCTTCGGCGAACTCCGCTTCGCTTATGTCTCCGGCGAAGCCGAGCCAACACGGGATTTTCTCCATAACTGCGTGGATGACGCTGCCGGCGAGCGATCCAATTATTCTTTCTTCGGATTCGGATCTGGCGGCCGGCGGCTCGTCCTCGTTTCGTTCCTCGGGCAGTCCGAATACGTAGCGGTTCACGAATTCGCGGCGCGAGTGGCCGTACGCCATCAGTTTCGAGGCAGAGAATATTTCGCCATTCGCCTCGGCCGAGAGCTTGGCAAAGCGAAATTCCGGCATTCCAAGCTTCGCCGCCGCCGCAGATGATTCCGCATCCGCCTGATCGACGAAGTTAACTATTCCCACCCTGTAGCTCACGAGAATTTCCTTCGGGATGCCGTTCTCGAGTATGTTCAGCTTTTCGGGCGCGCTTCTCAGCTCAGTTTCTCCCGAGACGAGCCTCATTGGGTCTGTATCGAAACCTTCAGCTGCCAGTTTGGCAAATCCCTTCAATTTTATATCGTCGGCAGTATCTTTGTACGGGACAGCGGCCGAAATAACCAAGCGGTCTTTGGCGCGGGTCATTGCGACGTACAGCAAGCGCTTGATTTCGGCAATATCGGCGTCTCGTTCGATCTCCTTCGCATATTCGAGCGCCGGACTTTTTACAATTTCGGAAAAGCCTTCGCTCGAAAGCTCTTTCGTGGAGAAAACGACTCCCGTTTGGTCGCTGAAACTGAATTGCCCGCCCTGGCGGCCGGTCGAATTGGTATCGAACAGGATCACCACGGGGAACTCAAGGCCTTTCGATGCGTGCACAGTCATCAGGTTCACTCCGCTCGAATCTGTGTTCGTGCCGGCCTCGGCCTCTTTGGCTTCGTTGTGCAGCAGGAAGTTAAGCTCTTCTACGAAATCGAACAGGTTGCGGAAGCCGCGATTCTCGAAATCACGAGCTATCTGCGTGAATTTCTCATAGTTTGCCTTGGTTCGCTCGCCGATTGGCCCGGCCGGGACTGTGCCCAGTATGCCGCTCTGTTCGATGATGTAGATGACCAAGTCGGAGATTTGCAGGCCGCGGGACATCTCGATCGAGCGCGCCATTTCCGATTCGGCTCTTCGCGCCCACTGCGGAGCTTCCGGCGTCGAGGAATAATTCGCGAGCTTCTCGTATAGCGTTTCGCCCGGGTGCGTGGCTGTGTTGAACAAATGTTCGTCCGTGAATCCGAAGAATGGCGAACGCAAAAGGGCCGCCACAGCCAGATCGTCCTTCGGATTGTGCAGAAAGTTCAGGTACGAAACCATGTCGAGCACTTCCTGCGTGGCGTAGAATCCATCGCCGGCCGTAAGGACGAAAGGCACTCCCGCGCCGCCCAGATGGTTCGTCAGCGCGAGCAGCGGAGCTTTCTTCCGGCATAGGACGGCAATATCGCTATATTTAATCGTCCGAAGGGCGCCCTCGTCGCCGACTAAGTACTTTTCATTATTAACGATTTTGCGTATATATTTCGATACCAAAGTGTATTCAGTATCTGCATTGTTGTCTGAGACTAACTCGTCTTCGGACTCGGTGTCTTGGCTTCTCCGAATCGGGCAAACGAGCCAATCGACCGACCCGTAGAATTCATTTCCCGTCGATAGATTTGGCACTGTGCCGGGCGGCATCGAAAGCAGTGACTGGATGTTTCGCGAGGAAATCAATGGGGCATATTCCACCTCGAAGTCTGACAGATCTTTGTCCATGATTTCGCCACAGACGCGGTTCACGAAAGCCGAAATCACGGGCTGCATACGGAATGTGGCCGTAAGCGCCACGTCTCCCAAGGCCTCGCGAGAATTCTCCGGCGGCACAAGCCCCATCGGCGTTGCGATATCGGTCGCCAAGCGTCCTTCGGAAATCAGTCGCTCGTTCAGACTCGAAATGTCGCGCCGGGCCTGCTCGAACACTCGGACATCTGCGTTGCGAAAGCCATAAATCGATTGTTTCGCATCGCCAACGATGAACAGGTTGATACCGCTCTCTCGGCCGGAGCCCGGATCCAATTCGGGTACTAATTTTTTAATCATGCTATACTGAACCGAATCCGTATCCTGGAATTCATCGACCAGAAGGTGCGTAATGCCTTTCCTGATGAATTTGCAGGCTTCTTCGTCCGCCAGGAGCGCGTCGGCCAGGTAGAGCATATCGTCGAAATCGAGTCCGTTCCTGGCTTGCTTTTCTGCGAAGGCTTCGTCCATCGCTGCGTGCGCCAGAGATTTTACGCTTTCGGCCACGGCCAGCATGTCTCGCTCGATGCGCGCCAAATCGTAATCCGGCGAAGAAAAGAGCTGGCGCAAACTGTTGATACTCGCAACCATAGGGCCAAGCGGCATCAGAATTTCATCAGTTCCCTCGGGAAATGACTTCATTGTTGTTTTATTAGGAAGGAAATCGTTAGTAAATAATTTTTTTACTCCATCGGAAAAGCTCGTGACCCAATCGCCAAGCGTCACGTAGTTGTCGCATTCGCTCGTAGCCACCCGCGATTCAAGTGCTTGAAGAATTTGAATAGATTCGAACATTGCGACAGCGGTTTGGGTCGATTTGTTCTTTGGGGCATACCCTCCAATAATTCGGACTATTTCGGGAAGGACCGACCTAATGCCTTCTGAAAAGTACTCGGAGACGAATCTCTGCACTCTTTCGGCTTTTTCGTCGATTGGTTCGTCCGCTCCCGCGAGCGCTCCCCTTTTGGAAATCAGTGCCGTTATTAGGTTAATGATTGAGTTTCGGCCGAGTTTATCGAAAAGCAGTTGGTAGTTCCCCCGATCCTCGATGGCGTCCTCCACCGCGTTCGAGACGGCGTCGCTCAAGATTCGGATCTGTTCTGCCTGGTCGATTTCCGTAGCGTTCGGGACGATTCCGGCCTCGATCGGGTAGTCCCTGAGCAGCGAGAAGCAGAAACTGTGGATGGTCATGATTCGGGCCATGCTGAGTTTCTCGCGTGCCTGATTGAGGTGGGCAATTTCGCTCGATTTGGCATCGCGCAGCATGTCGCCAAGCCGCCGGTTGACTTTCTCGAGCATTTCCGCGGCAGCTTTTTTCGTGAACGTGATGGCCACGATCTTTCTCGGGTCGGCCTCGGGGTCGGCCAGCAGCAGGCGCAGGTATCGCTCGACGAGCACCATTGTCTTGCCCGAACCGGCGTTGGCCGTAACGGATAA
This sequence comes from uncultured Hyphomicrobiales bacterium, assembly GCA_964610885.1. Lineage (GTDB taxonomy): Bacteria > Bacteroidota > Ignavibacteria > Kapaibacteriales > UBA2268 > CAZSWR01. The sequence continues at coordinate 40,177 of CAZSWR010000005.1, forward strand.
ATTTCTGTCGGTCGCCTGGGCAACCATCTGTTCGCGAGTTGGTTTGAATTCTTTAGCCATAGTAATGCTTAGTTTTCGAGCAAAAGTGCCGCCCGTGTAATCAGACGACCAGCTATTTGCTCGGTGTTTCTTCCGCTTAGGGGACTAATCATGGTCCGAGAAGCCGGAATAGACGTCTGTTAGGTTAATCGGGCCGAAGCAGCGGCCTTCGTAGGTTTCTCTGATTTTTTTGTATGAATTGCGCAATTCTTCGGATCGGATACCCGATTCGCAAGAGTGCCAGGCCTCGAGGAACGTGGAAAGATGGTCCGAGGCGCGGATGATCTGCCCGTCGTATGGAGAGTACTCGTCTTTGTTGAAATGCTCGTGCAAGTTGTTGAATTCGAGGCCGCAGCGGACTTCGCCATTTATTATTATTTTATTCGAGAACTCTTCCTGTGCGAAGTATTTCAGTTCGTCCACCATGAACGGCTCGACGTGGGGGAAGATTTCCTCGTCTGCCAGCGTACGTTCGAGCGTTTTGATGAGCGAATCCAGTTCTGCCGACGAGTTCTTGACGGGCGAGATGATGTCCCGAGTAACTGCTTCCGGCAGGTCGTGGTAGAGGCCGCCGAAAAATGCGTTATAAATCCGTTTCGGCGCCGGCGAAAGTTCGCGAATGAAGAAATAGGAAATGGCCGCGACCAACATACTGTGGCCCAGCACCGAAGTCTTTGGCACGCGAGGGGTTTGCGCCCAGCGCACCTGGAATCGCAATTGGTGGCAGAGATCGACAAAGTTGCTAATCGATTGGCGCGTTACGAGTTTGCGTATGCCCTCGATGTCGTTGTATTGCTGAATATTGTTGAGCAGTTCGGATTCTATCTTCACGTTTTGGTAGCCCAAGGGGTTGGCAATCCTGATGATCTCGAATTCCCGATACGACGAATAGAGGTGGGCGGCGTCCAGCACGCGGCGCGAGAGTGTGTTCTCGGCGGGCTTTGCGAATAGGAATTCTTCGATTTCGCTGCGAATGCCGTCGTCGGTAACCATGGCCGAAAGTTCTTTGAAAACGTAGCGGTTAAGCTGTTCGTAAACAGTGCTGTGTTTCTTTATTTCGGAGAAAATGGGCGATTTGATGTCGGAAATCACGATACGGCGCATCATTTCGTAAATGCCGCCGCGAATGATTTCGTGCCAATCCACTTGGCGGCCGGCACGCTCTTCCAAACGCCCGAAGCAATAGGCGAGAATCATTTTCAGGGCGTGCTTGTCCATCTCGATAAGTTCCATGGGGCGCAACCGGTCGTTCCACCGCTGTATGTGGAATGCCCTGAACAATTCGTTTAAAAGTTTAGAATTTACAATCATTTCCGCCTCGTGGCAATATCTAATAATTCGATTTATCGAATATATAATGACGATTTCCTATGCCCGATTCGTGTATTGAATGTGGCAAACGCAGGGAATGTATAATCTGACGATACAACAAGGAACGTAGGGGTTCAAAATTTAAGCTACTTACAAAGGTCTCAAAAAATATTATAATGACTTACGGTGATTTGCCTGTTTTTTCGAGGAAAGTAGGGTTATGTACCGGGAACCCCTAACGGGGTATATCAAATCGTTCAAGCAACTGATCGATCTATTTGAGCAAAAGATAAGGGATAGGATAACGAAGGTTTGGGGGGGAATGTAAGCCCAGAGGGCTTACCAGTGCATAACCCCCCGGGGGGATATGGTGCAGCACAAAAAGAGGGTCAATGGAAGGGGAAACTCCTACGGAGTTATTTCGTGCGTTATACTCACTTGCCCCCAGATAAATCTGGGGGTTATGTACCGGGAACCCCTAACGGGGTATATCAAATCGTTCAAGCAACTGATCGATCTATTTGAGCAAAAGATAAGGGATAGGATAACGAAGGTTTGGGGGAAAATAAGCCCAGAGGGCTTACCAGTGCATAACCCCCCGGGGGATATGGTGCAGCACAAAAAGAGGGTCAATGGAAGGGGTACTCCTACGGAGTTATTTCGTGCGTTACACTCACTTGCACTCAGATAAATCTGGGGGTTAAAAAATATAATAATGACTTACGGCGATTTGCCTGTTTTTTTTTGGAAAGTTGGGTTAATAATTATTAACGGGTAACAAATGAAAAAAAATGTTGGGATTCAAAAATGGGGTTCAAAATTTTGAACCCCAACAAATATAAAAACATCCTACCACTTCGGCGAGCGGTAGGATGTATTTTATATTTATGAATCGAGTACTTAGAACTTATACTGTAGACCGTACGTGAGTCCGAGTTTCCTTGTGTTGCTCTTCGTTTGGTTGTTCTGGTAATACAGCAGGCTGCCCTCGAGGCCGAGGTTGATACCGAAACCGCTCATTGTGTTGTATTGCAGTCCGACTATAGCTTTGCCCATTGGGCCGACCTGCGTGGAACCAAGCGTGATTTGCCCGTAAGGTTGCAAGTCGCCGAGGTATGTCATTTTCTGGAGCGTGCCGCGGTACGACAGGCCCACCCAGAAAAGAATCGGATTCTGCTCGTTTTGTAGCATCCCGGCTTCTGAGCTGCTCGCGAGTTGTGTAAACGGTTCTTGGCCAATCTCCATGCCGAAGCTATGGTTCTCGGTGAATTCGTAATAAAGCCCGATTGCAATGTTCGAGAAGCCTTGCGAGGATTGGAGCGATTCATCGGCCGATGGGTACGATTTGGAGTTCATTCCGCGCAAAGTGAAAAAGAAGCTGCTCTGGTGATTGTCAAAGTCCAAATGCGGAGTAAATTGCGATTCCAGATCCACTTCAGGATATTCCTTACGTGCACGCGAAGAAAGCTGGGACTGCGCGAACATGGCCGAACCGGACGGGCTAATGACGTAAGTCGGACGGTAATTCATAGCGGTGGGGGCAAGGCCTGTCCCGGGAGTTCGCTCCGTTGAGTTAGCAGCCGATTTGGCCAGTACGTAGCCTTCGGGTACCACGTTGCGATAAACAATCCGAGGCGGTGCATCGCGATAGACAATTATCGGGGCCGGCGCGCCGGAAAGCCCGGAATTGTTGGTTTGAACTTGAACTTCTTCGGATTGGACGCTGTGGGGAGCGTCTGTTTGATTTGCATCAGTTGCCGAGCTGCTCAGCCCGCCGAGCGCGAAGAAAGTGATTACGGCGCTGGTGATTGCCGTGGTCAGTGGAATCCAAATTTTCTTCAGTACCACACCCATCCCGACCGCAGCGGTACCTTTCAGCGCAGACTCGAAGCCCAAACGCGAAAATACGCCCGCCGTGGCGCCTATCGGCAGCGCAAAAGCATCCGTATCGCGCGAGGCTGCCTCCTTGAACCGCAAATGGTCGTGGAATTCGGCACGCAACTCTTCATTCTGCGCCAATTCAGAGAAAATGGCAGGCTCTTGCGAGCTTTCCAATTCCCCGTCCATAAGGAGCGTCAGCATTTCCGAATTGTTTATTTGATTTTCATTCATAGCATATCTCAGAACAATATTTATCAATCATCAAAGTGAGAGAACTCTTCCATGTATGGAGCAAGTAATTCGCGTAGTTTCTGTTTGGCCCTGTATATCCTGATTTTCACGGTACTCATGCTCGTTCCGGTGATTTCTGCGATCTCCGAATACGACAGGCCCTCGTATTCGCGAAGCACAAATGCTTCTTTGTATTCGTCGGGCAGCAATTCCTGAGCGCAACGAATCAGTTCGAGCAATTCCTCCCTTTCGTTACCGGTTTCCTTGGCCTTGACCATGTATTCCTCGAACGAAACGGAGCTTTTTTCTTTGCGTTTGGTGTTCACGCACAGATTCCGAGCGATTCGCAACAGGAAGGCCGGCACGTTTGTCATTGTGCGCTCTTCCTTGGCTGATTGAAAGAACTTTACGAATGTCTCCTGAAAAATGTCTTTAGCCTCTTCTTTGTCCCCCAATATTTTGCGGCAATACGCATAAATCCTTTGCGAATATCGTGAATATAATTCTGCAAAAGCTTTTTCGGCTGTCTTCTTGTCCTTTGCCAGCATCTCAAACAGCTCGATATCGTTCAAGTATTCCGCTTTCTTCTCCATCTACGAGTAATAACAATAAACAAACTTAATTGTTACACGAAATTGTGGAAAAATATTGACTTTTGCAATATCTAAATAATTGACGAGTTCGATGTCCGGGCGCCCGCCGGGATTATTGGACTCGGCCGGCAATTGAGAATTTCCGCGAAGAAAAAAAATGTGGGGCAACCCGGGAGTTATCAAGAATATTCCTATCTACCATATTGTAGGTTAATTACGCGATATTTTCTTTGGCCCTGCTTTGGTAAGGGGGTTGGGGGAATTGTCGATATTTCAATGGCTTATCTCGATATATGCCATCAATCTTCCGTCCGCCAGAGGCAGCTTTTCATATCGACGGTATCGCCACAGAATTCTACGCCTTCGGCCTCGAGCAATTCACGCATCAACGTAGGGGTTGCGAAGAACCGAGCGCCGGAAAGTTCGCCGCGCCGGTTCACTACTCGGTGGCAGGGCAGGTCTTGCCTTTGGGCTGCGGCATTGAGCGCCCAGCCGACCATGCGCGCCGAAGACTTCAGCCCGATTGCCTCGGCTATTGCGCCGTAAGTGGTAACCTTCCCCTGTGGGATTTTAGCAACGACTTCGTAAACCTTTTCGTAGAAATCCATTTAGGTGTCGAGAAATGGACAATAGAAAAACTGCAGGCGCCGGTTTTGGCACTTGCAGTTTGAAATATTCTTTCGTTAAATAGCCGATTAAGCCTTTGTCGAAACCCTTGACGCTGCGACGGCGACGACGAGTGCATCTCCGGGAAGCGAGAAGGAGTATTGATCGCTGGTTATATCACGGATCAGGATTGATTTGCCAATCTTGAGGTTAGTGATATCGACTTCGATATGGCTCGGCAAGTTGTCTGGCAAGCAAGTAACTTTTGCTTTACGGACAGTGTGCTGAAGCACGCCACCTTCGCGGACACCGATCGATGTGCCTTTGAGCACGACAGGCACCTGAACAGTGATTTTTCTGTCGTTCGAGAGGCCAAAGAGGTCGAAGTGAAGAATTTCTTCGGTAACGGGATGTATATCCACATCTTGAACGACGCAACGTTTCGTACCGCTAACGCCTTCCACCTCGAGAGCAACTACTTTTGCTTCGCTGGTGTAGATAAACGGACGCAATTCTTTGACATCAGCCGCGATTGCGATTGGTTCTTGTCCTTTTTGGTAGAAAACGCCAGGGACGTTTTCGCTCATGCGAACTGCTTTTGTTGCTTTCTTGCCGGCGGTGCGGCGTTTCACTTGTAGTTTTACTTCATTCATTTCTGCTATCCTTATAGCATTACTTAAGTTTTTTCATTAATTATCTTTCAATTTCGAACAGTGAACTGATCGAACGGTTGTCGTGAGTGCGGATGATTGCTTCGCCAAGCAATTCCGATACGCTAGCGACATGAATTTTGCTCGAATGTTCCCTGAGGGGAATTGTATCGGTAACGAACAGTTTCCCGATTGCTTCGCTCTTATCGATTCTTTCGACGATATCGCCGGAGAAGACCGGATGGACGCACACGCCCGTTATTTCGAGGGCGCCTTTGTCCTTGAGCGTTTCCGCGCATTTCAGGAACGTGTTGCCTGTGTCGATCATATCATCGACGATGATAAGGTTTTTGCCCTTGACGTCTCCGATAATATTCACAATTTCGGCTACGTTATGGGCGGGCCGGCGTTTGTCCACGAGGATCAGGTCTGCGCCCAACCTGCGGGCATACGACCGAGCCGTTTTCACGCCACCGACATCCGGCGCGGCAACTGTTAAGTTTGTCAATTGCATTCGCATTAATTCCCTGATGAGAACCGGCGATGCGTACAAGTGATCCAGCGGGGTATCGAAGTACCCTTGGATTTGCGCCGAGTGCAAGTCGATCGTTATGATGCGGTCTGCGCCTGCACGTGTAAGCAGATTTGCAACTAATTTGGCGGTAATCGAAACGCGGGGCTGATCTTTTCTGTCCTGCCGTGCATACCCGAAGTAAGGAATTACTGCGGTGATACGCCGAGCCGAAGCCCTCTTTGCGGCGTCAATCAACATAAGCAACTCAAACAAATTGTCCGAAGGTGCATGGGTCGATTGGACTATGAACAGGTCCACGCCTCGAATATTCTCTTCGTATTTAACCCATATCTCGCCATCGCTGAAATTTCTAATGCTTACCTGCGATAGTGATACGTTCAAATGCGAGGCAACCTTTTGCGCTAACGCAACGTTTGACCTACCCGAAGCTATTTTAAAACTCGACATTGATTCGTGCCTTACTGCCAAAAAATTGCTGGGATGGCAGGATTCGAACCTGCGAAATGCCGGCTCCAAAGGCCGGTGCCTTAAGCCACTTGGCGACATCCCAGTTTGTCAAAAAAACTGAACTACAAAATTAACGCATATTTTTTATTTAAACAAATTTTTCTTCGAAATATTTGATTTTTTCCACAAAAAAAATATGCTTCGCAATTCATCCACGCCGGAGGCCAAAGCCATTAATCCGCGCAAGGGCATGAATTATTTGCAATATAACGAATTTTCCATCAACGGAAGGCAATTACTTTTCGCGGCATACAATGATTCATATAGCAAAGCTAAAAAACGACGAAGCGCAGCCACCTACACATCCAGCAGGTTGCCATTCTCGCGGAGCCATTTCCTGTGGGCTTTCCAATCGGGCATGTGTCGCTCCACCTCCGCCCAGAAGGCTCGCGAATGGTTCGGGTGGCGAAGGTGGCAAAGCTCGTGAATGATTACGTAATCGGCCGTTTCGGGCGGAGCCATGATCAGCCGCCAGTTCAAGTTGATTGATTTCCGCCGAGCATTGCAAGAACCCCAACAGCGCCGCGCCGAACTGAGGCGTACTGTTGACGGCTGAAGGCCTGTGGCCGCGGCCAATTCCTTGGCGCGCAACTGCAAATACGCTCTCGCGTTACGGCTGAAAAGCCTGTGTATGTATTCCCTTTCGCTGCCGGCTATATCTTGGCTCACGAGTAGTTTCTCGCCATCAATTTTTAAGGCGTACTTTTCATCACCGACGTAATCGATCTCGAGATTGCGTCCGCGATACAAAAGGTAGCGCCCGCTGCGGGCTTCCTTTTCGGCCTGCCTCTTCCTGGCGGCTTCGGTCTTCGCGGCGATCCATTCGGAGTGCTTGGCAGCGAACTCCTTGATGCTCGATTCGCTCATCTCGAGAGGGGCGCGTACAGTTACAGTGCCCGTTTCGTCAACTGCAATCGAGATCGTCTTCCGACGAGACTTAACTATTTTATTTATGATAATCTGCATTTTTCTTCATCTGTCTGTCCCGCTCCGGCGGGAATCTCCTTTGGGTATTGAGAGTTACAAGGAACAAGTTGCAAGGTACAAGGTGCAAGTTTAAAGTAAAACCAATTTCTGTTTGAGTTCAATTCCATTGCCATTCCCTCGAGCAGACGGGAATCCCATATTTATCAATTGATTACTTGAATTAATACGGATTCACGACAGTTCGGCCGTTCGGGTACTTGATCGAATAAATGGTTTGGAAATCCACCTTGCTGCCCGCGCCGATTGTTGCCTTTTTCGTGATGATTCCGGTTTCTTTGTTCAAACGACCCCAGCCGACGTCGATCGGATCGACAATGATATTTTCGTCTTTCGAGACTGGGATCATGTCCTCGACGGTGATCGATACGTCTTCCGATTTGGAATTGCGAATCGTGTTGACGAAGCAGAATTTGCGCTCCACGTTCGACGAGAGGAACTTCTCCTCGGAGAAATCTTTGCGCAGTTCGCGAGTGATGACGACGCCAGGGTCGGTCCCGAGCGAGACTTGGAGCACGGAATCTGTGATTTGCGGGTCGATCCTCGATTTGCCGATAAACGTATTGTCGTAGAAAATATTCGCATTGCCGGGGAGTAAGTGGAAACGCGAGAAATTGCGCAAACGAGCCACGATGAAGGCCTCGAGGCTCAGCTTCGGGGCGCAGTAGTATTCGTATTCGGCTTCGACATCGTAGTTCCCGATGATGACGACTTTTTCCTTGCCGTCCGACGGGATCGAGTAGTCCTCGGTGGCCGTGAATTCGACGAACAAATCGCTCGAAACGTTGCTCGAGAAGCCAGATGCAACAGAGAAATCCGCTTCGGCAGATAAATCTTCTGGCGCACTCTCTGTGCTCGCCGAATAATCACTCTGCTGGGCGGCTCCCATCCTTGCTGTGTTGGACAACACATTTACACTAGCTTTGTCATTCGGTAAAGAGCCAACTCGATCCATTGAACGTTCTTTTTTGAAATACGTGAAAATCTGATGAGCCTTTTGCATTTGGCTAAACGAATTGACCGAACGGTTGGAGAGCACGAGTTCGACGCCGCTCCATTCCATGCCTGTCCTCTGGCGGACGAATGCCTTCGCATCGATTTTCACCGGCTCGTGCTTCTTGCCTGCCCGCAGGTCGTAGAACGGGTACCACGATGCGGCGCTTGTGTAGTAGCTAAGCGACAGAGTGGCCTTGGTGTTCTTCTCGGATTTGACAGAGATAACGAGCTGGTTCACGGGGCGGTTTTCGTTGTTGTAATCAGCGATTTGTTGGGAAATATTTGCCGCAGATTTTTGCAGTTTGGTTTCGTATCTATTGATTTTGAGCAATTCTTTCCTGATTCCCGGGATGCGCTCCGAATAAAATGCGGCGAGTTCCTTAACGTTTTCGGCGACGCTCATGGTGGCCGTTTTCACGTTCGGGTTCTTGCTGGACATGATAAGTTCCAATTCTGCATTCAGCGCGTCGCGGTCTATGGCGCTTTCGTCCAAAAGTTCCTTCAGGCGGTCGAGCGAATCCTTCAGGCGGCGGATCTCGCGTGTGTCCTCGCGCTCTTCGATGAAATTCTTAATATTTCCGATTGAAAGGATCATCACTCCATCGCCGGAAATGCCTGCCCGAAGGCTCATCGGATCCACTTGGTCGGCGATTCCCTCGATTACAATGTCGTGAGTGCCTTTTTTCAGATCGACAGTCCCCGAGTGGACCATCTCGGCGCCCTGCGGAAATACTTTGACTTTTTTTAATTCGGGTTTCACTGTTTGGGCCGAGAGGCCGGCCGAGGCAAGCAAAAGAGCCACCAAGGCCAAAACGAGCAATTGATTCTTTTTCATGGAATTATCCTTCATTTGTTTTCAGATTTCCGTTCGGCACGGACGCCACTTATAACATAAACGGCACCGAAAAACGTAAGTTACGAAAATCGATTGAAATGACACACAGCAAAATGGTTGCTGTGGAGATATTATCTTCGCTTCTGCCATGAAACAGCTAATCCAGGCGCTGAAAGCGTGAAATATAAGCTTGCGTTGCATCGTTTACCAAACACGACACTGGAACCTTCCGAAGGTTAATGCCTCAGTGCTTTGTGTTTATGCATTTGCTGTTTAAACCTTCGGAAGGTTAAGGCCTACTTCGGGACAGAATCGAATCTAACGTCCGGCCATATACCGCGCGAGCGGTTATTCTGATGCAGAAGATCCAGGAAAATTTCCGGCCATGATTTGGCATAAACATTCTTTTTCGTAATTTTGCTTATTGTATTTGAAAATATAGAAGTAAACATGCTTAAAATATCAGTTGAAAGAGCTGAATCGCTCATTAAGGATTGCGTCGGCAAACGCATTGCCGTCATCGGCGACGTCATGTTGGACCGTTACTATTGGGGTTCCGTTTCGCGAGTTTCGCCCGAGGCGCCCGTGCCGGTCATCGATTTGGAGAGGGAAACTTACCACCTGGGCGGCGCTGCAAACGTTGCGGCGAACCTGAGCACCTTGGGCGCATCGCCCATCCTCTGCGGCATCGTGGGCCGCGACCAGGCAGGCGACACCTTCCGCAAGGCTGCCGAATCGCTCGGCATCAGCCACGAAGGGCTTTTCACTGACACGAGCCGGCCTACGACAGTCAAAACACGCATAATCGGGAACAACCAACAGATCGCCCGACTCGACGCCGAAGTCCGCGACGCGATTGCGCCCGACGGAGAGAAGTTCATACTTGACGTGCTTACGTCCGAATCAGGCCTCTCAGGGATCATTTTCGAGGACTACAACAAGGGTACGCTCACGCCCGGCATGATCAGCAAAGTGCTTGCTTTCGCCCACGAACGCAGGATCCCGGTCTTCGTCGATCCGAAGTTCGACAATTTCTTCAATTTCGAAGGCGCCACGGTTTTCAAACCGAATAAAAAGGAGGCCGCCCAAGCAATTGGCTTCTCGCTGAAGACCAAAGACGACATAGCCCGCAGCGGACAGCTGCTGCTCGAGAAGACCAAAGCAGAAAATATACTGCTGACTCTCGGCGCCGACGGCATGATGCTCTTCGAACGCGACGGGCAAGTGCGCTCCGTGCCGACCCACGCGCGGAAAGTTTCGGACGTCTCCGGCGCCGGCGATACGGCCATTGCCACGCTTGCCGCGATGGTGGCCGCGGGCGGAACGGTCGCGGAAGCCGCCACAATCGCCAACTACGCCGCCGGTGTGGTCTGCGAACAGCCGGGTATAGTTTCCATCAGTCCGAAAGAACTTATTGAATCGATCGAGCGCGGATAGGCCGTTTGCTGGATCTGACTCATCCGATGACTTACTAAATTCAGAAATATACGCCAGATGTGGCACGCCTCCGAGGTGTGCCACATCTGGTTAATACGTAACCGTTAATTCCTTATCGTAGTGCGACTAACAGTCGTCCTACGAGTAATCAACTCATCATCACATAAACTAATCACAGCGCCGTGTTATTTTATTTCAACTTCTCTAAAACGAGCATAATGGTGTTTGAAACAACCACCACATTAATCAAGATTGCAACTTAATATTTGAGTACAAAATCAAATGGTATTTCAAGCCAGATCCCGATAGGTTTACCTTTGGACATGGCGGGTTTGAATTTTATCTTTAGTATTGCTTCCTCGGCCGCAATGGTAAACGCGGGGTGAGTGGAGCTTTCGGGATGCGACTTCTTAATAATGCCTTTTGAATTAATAAATACCCGCATGATAACTCGGCCCTCAGTTTTCGACATAAGCAATGATTTTGGATAAACTACTGCTTTCAATAATTTGCCGTAATCGAATTCTGGATCTTGCTCCATTCCTATTGAATCATTTTCGTTCGGAATTATCTTGCTGTATGAAGAATCCTTGGTGGAATCACTCTTGGTTAATTTTGGGTGCAGTTTTTCATATCTTGCTCGCCTTTCCGCTTGGGTTGACTTTTTGTCCTTGGGGAACGGGAAGTACAGAGTGTCGGTGAGCGTGCTTTTAACTGCTTTGCCGTTTTCCATTGCAGGCTCGTGTATGGCATCCATAATGGCAAGTATTATTGGTCTCCGGTAGCAAAATAAATCTGATTCCGTAACTGCAACGTCAGTCGCTTTGCCATATTCGTCGACAAATACTTCGACGAATGCAATTGCATCAATTTCATTTTTGAGTGCAGCCTCTGGGTACTTGAAATCTGAGTAGATATCCGAGTAGTTCAGGCGGGCAGGAGTGTCTTTCGCTTGCGAAACAAAAAGCGAACCCAATAGCATAAAAGTGCAAAACGACAGAAAATATAAACGATTGGCCATTTTTCTTCTCCAGTTTTTTCAGTTGTAATCAATATAAATTACAGATTATTCTGAATATTTGCAAATTGTTTTGAATGTTAGCTGGCTGCAAAAAAATAATACATCCAACATGATACCGCTTTAGCAGTTGTTGCATATAACTATCTGGCTGTCTTCTGGAAAAAGGGCGACACGTGCCGTGACCCTACATCGCTGAAGTATTTAACTCATCCGATGACTTACTAAATTCAGAAATATACGCCAGATGTGCCACACCTCGGAGTTTGTCTGAACTGTGGTTTGATTGGAATGATTAAAAATGAATTCAAATTCTTCTGTAGGGGGGGGTCGGAACCCGCCCGAGGATGAGTTAATCGGCCGATGTGATGATGAGGTGATTTCTTGTCAGGCGTTTATTGTATGTAAAAGTAGACCTGCCACACCTTGGAGGTGTGGCAGGTCTGGTTGTATTTCAGCCACGTACCTAATCTCATCGCCCGTCTCCCAAAATTCACGAAGTCCACGCCTCGCGAGACGTGGTTATTCACGTTCAACCCCTTCGGGGTTGGTGCCTCTCAAGGAATCTACTGTTTACTTGAACCTTCCGAAGGTTAATACCACAGCGCTTCTTGTATATGCCTTAGCTGTTAAAACCTTCGGAAGGTTGTAGCGCTCCTTTGGTGCAGAATCAAACGCCAACGCCGTGGCATATTAATATGCGCGGAATCAATCAATATTTCGCTCCTTCGGAGCTGTGCTTCTACCTAACTTCTGAATTCTACGAAGATAACGCACCTACGGCGCTTCTCAGGCGCCCGGTTTAATCCTATTCATGCTTTTTATGGCTGACTTGTGAAAAAAGTGCGGGGCTTGCCATTTCCCAATATTTTCAAATACATTGAATGAATTCGAGAGTGTTGCGGACGAAATTTCTCGCTGTGGCATTGTATTTTGTTTGATTGTTCGTATATTGAAACAATTGACAAACGATGAGGATTGGAATGCGTATTATTAGCGGAGATATGAAAGGACGGCGATTTGCCGACAAAGTGCCCGAGGGCGTCAGGCCCACAAGCGATGCAGTTCGCGAAACGATATTCAATATCCTTATTAATTATTGCGAGGTAGAGGGCAGCGCCGTCATCGACGTATTCGCCGGGACCGGAGCCTTCGGGCTGGAAGCGCTTAGCCGTGGCGCTGAGTACTGCCTTTTCGTGGAGAAAAGCCGGAAAGTGGCGCACCTGCTCGAGGAAACTGCTAAAACCTTCGCCCTGCCCGAAGAATGCTACGACGTGGTGAACGCCGACGCCGTCAAACATCTGTCCCAGCTCTCGCCCGCGCTCGGCGGCAATCTGTTCGACGTCGCATACCTGGACCCGCCATACCGTGCCGGCGTGCTGAACCCGGCAATCGAAGTGCTTTCGACGCACGAAATCATTCGCGCGGGCGGAATAATGATCGTCGAATATGCTGTTGGGTTGGGAATTGTTGCGCCTTTGGGTTTTTCGCTTCTGAAAGAAAAGACTATGGGCCAGACCTCCATTGCATTCTTCGAGCGATTAGAATCGAAATAGACTTCAGACTAAATTGACAGATAGCAGCCTGCAAGAAAAAGTATAGATAACCATCCCAAGAGTTAACCCATGGGTTCGGTATTGTTTCTTTCTCTTATAATATCAGTGCTTTACGTGATTTTTCTTTGGCCTGCTTTGACAAAGGGGGTTGGGGGATTTGTCTATATTTCAATGAGTTATATCATTCCCTATATGATAGAGAAATGATTAATCGCTTTGAAAAATTGGTAACTAACAGAAACAAGAGGAGATTCCCGCATTCGCGGAAATGACAGAATCATTGAAATTGTACTATTGCTCATCCAGCTGTTTTCGAGTCATCGGATGAATAAAACTGATACCAATATTAGAACACTCGCGTATCCACGAATTTGGGAGTGTTCCTTTCGGTTTTCCCAAGCGAGTGGCGGTATGCGCATTCCGGTAGGTGGCTTTTGTGCTCAATTTCGGGATAATCGCCGTCGATATTGCTTTCGTCGATGATTTCGCAGGTCTTCCTGACCACGATTTTCGAGAAGGCAGTTTTCATCTTCTCGCGCAATTCGCCGAGGGCCAGCGACAGGCGGAAGTATTCCTGACGGTTCTTTTTCAGTTCGAATCCGATTCGGTGCCGATCCGCAACGGGGATTCCTTTCCCGGCGCTTTCGCGCTTTTCGTCCATGATGTTGCGGATACGTAACCTCGTCGCCCGAAGCTCGGCGATCAGCCTTTGCTCGGCGTGTGCCCATGCCCTGAATTCGGGATTCGCGAGCATAGCTTCCCGCATGAGAGTTTTATCTTCTCTCATCTGCATCCCTTCGCGGGAAATAAATTCCATATTTTTTTGCACCCCTGCCATAAGTCAAATAACGGCAATTTCTGGGATTAGTTAATACGTACTTATGCGGAATTACATTCCGTACTTTTACTGATTTTAACAATTTTCATCTATTTTTCGTAATTTGCATTATGTTTGAGTGTGAAACAGGGGGGCTTATGGCCGGTTTGCTCTACAATTTACTCTTCGTTCCTTTTGGCTTGGCGCTGCTAAAGGTTCTTTCATTATTCAATTCCAAAGTCCGAGGCCGCGAAAAGCAGTGGCGGGCAATATTTGAAAAGTTCGCCTCGTCGCGCAAACCCGGGCGGAAAACCGTTTGGTTCCATGCCGCATCTATGGGCGAATTCGAGCAGGCCAAACCAGTTATCGAATTGCTCAAAGAGCAGGATGAATCCATTGAAATAATATGCACTTTCTTTTCACCGTCTGGCTACGAAAACCAGAAGAAATATAAATACGCTGACGCAGTATTGTACCTACCTTTCGATTCAAAAGCGCGAATCGCCCGTTTCGTCCGGACGATCAATCCGGCAGCTGTGGTGGTGGTGCGCTACGAGATTTGGTTCAACTTCCTGCACGCTGTCCGCGCGCTGGGCGTTCCATTCTTCCTGATTTGCGCCACAAGGCCGGGCAGCCCACTGCTTTCGAAACCTATTCTTAAGAATTATGCGAAGCAATGCTACTCATGCTTCTCGTCCATACTGACCGTTAGCGAAACGCACAGCGAATATTTCCGCTCTTTGGGGTTGGGCAGCGCCACGGAGACCATGACCGACACGCGCTTCGACCGGATCGTGCGGAGCGTGGAGCTGGCCCGCGCGAATCCTCTGCTGCGCCGCTCGTTTTTCGATGCGGACGAAATCATCTTCGTAGCCGGTAGCACTTGGGAGCCTGACGAATCGATTATCATTGACGCGATCAAACACACGCGTCAAAACGGCCTTAACATTCGCGTGGTCTTCGTGCCGCACGAACCCACGGACGAGCATCTGGCAAAGCTCGAGAGCCGCATCGGAAGTTCGATCCGACTCAGTTCGTTACTTTCGCTGGCGGAAAGCGGCATCAGCGACGACTTGATTAAAACGCAGATCGCCCGAAAACACATTGTCGTGGACAGCATCGGGAAACTGCTGAAATTGTATTCAATTGCGGACATCGCATATATCGGCGGCGCATTCGGAGCCGGCGTGCACAGCGTAACCGAACCGGCCGGGTACGGTCTGCCGCTCGCGACCGGTAGCGGATATCACAATTCGCCGGACGCCGAGAACCTGATCAACCGGCGGGCCTTGGTTTCTGTCGCGAACTCTGCCGAGCTGGCGCTCTGGCTCAACGATGTCTGTACTCGGCCCGAGTTGCGCGAAACCGCCGGATTTGCCGCGCGGGACTATGTATATTCCGGCAGCGGATCCTCGCCAGTCGTGGCCGAAAGGATCCTGAAACTTCTTGAAGGCAAATAGCACTATTATTTCGTGCGCTGTGCGAGAACCGGGAGTATGCTGTATAGCGAGAACAGGGTCTTGGACTTCGTGCAAGGCATTATTTTTTAACAATAGGGCTTGCCCTGTTGTATACACTGTAGTAAGTTATTGAAATATCAGCAAATCCCCCAACCCTCTTTTTCAAAGGGGGCTAAAGAAAGATTTGTGCTAATATATTGATAATATTACAGATAGAACTTGGGCGAACCCACGGGTTAACCCGTGGGATGGCACTGAGAAACTATTTCAACAGCCTCTTAGAATTGTTTAGCTTTGCTTTAAAAATATAGGAATTATAGCAATTATCAATGAGAAAAGCGGCCATAATACTATTTATTCTCATTTTTTCGGGCAGCAGCCTGCTGTCTGTGCTCGCTTTCAAATATGGCCAAAAACAAATCAAACGAGAGATTAAGCATAGGATTTTCAGTGGCATCGATCCGTCGCAATTGGAGTGCATTGCCATTGCCGAAAAGGATATCGGCCGCTCAGACGACGTATTCCATTTCGTCGATAAAAACGAGTTTAAGTATTACGGCCGGATGTACGACGTAGTCCGCCGCGAAACTCGCGGGGATACTGTGTGTTTCTATTCGATCCGAGACGAAAAAGAAGAAAAGCTAATCGCTGATTTTATTCGCGAGATGAAAAAGAATAACGGTCCGAACAGTTTTCCATTCGATGAAGACCTCCTGAAATTGCTTTCGTTTCAATTGGAAGGCATTGAAAACGATTTCGATTACGATGGGATCGTACGATTTGAAGGGAATCATTTTTTCGGACTGAAAGAAGAAAATCCAATTTCGAACGCCAGAGAAGTCCCGTCACCGCCGCCTAAGTATTGATTAAAAAGGTTCTATTTAGTTTTGTGCGATCAAGTCACTTGAATCTATAGCGATTAGTGTGTATACCTAATGAATAATACCGCGTAGCGGTTTTTATATTGTAGCATAATGCTAAATATTAGGGAGTGATTTCGCGTAGCGAATGTTCTATTTTTTGTTGATTCTATGCAGCAAACAGAACAGTCACAATACAAAATGTGAGGGCGAGGGGGCGAGGTTACCTCGCCCCTACTCATGGGACAAGACCATGAGATATTACTTAGTCCAATAGCAACAAGGAATTACTCACTCGATAGCTTCACGATGTAATCGAGTGCGTTTTAGATAACCAATTCTTCGTTATTGAGTTTGAGTTGATAACCACATACAACGTTATAGAACCCAAAAACACAGCTTCAACAATGCAATCGAATCAATCTCGGTTTGCTAATTATCTCATTTTAATCAATATTATAGGAAATCACACAAATGAAAAGAGTATTATCTTTTGTTTTTATCTTAACAATATGCTTTAGTTTAAATTCATTCGCAGCAGAAAAGAATAAAAGTAAGATCAAGAAGGACACGGCTTACTCGCACGAAAAGATTGTCGTTACTGCTCTGCGGTATCCCGAACAGCTAATCGAAGTGCCGATGGCCATCAGCGTTATAAACAAGTCCGAACTTGGCGGGCTGCGCGGCTTCGGCATGGAGGAAGTGCTGAACCGTGTGCCCGGCGTGCTGGCCCAATCGCGAAGTGGCAACCAAGACGTTCGCTTCACCATCCGCGGATTCGGCACTCGCGGCGCCGGAGACCGTTCGAACAGTGGGACTTCGCGCGGAATCAAATTCTTTATCGACGGAGTGCCGGAAACCGAGCCGGACGGCAGGACTTCGTTCGACAATTTCGACCTCTCGCTTGCCAACAGCATCGAAGTGATCCGTTCCAATTCGAGCGCGCTCTGGGGCAATTCGGCCGGCGGTGTGGTCAATATCTCGAACGAACCAGTTTTCGCGGGCAAGGGATTCGCAAACGTGGACCTGGTGGGCGGCTCTTGGAACTACAAAAAAACTGCCGTTTCCGCAGGCGTCAGGATGAACGAATCCGACAAACTGTACGCTTCGTTCTCCGGCACGAAATTCGACGGCTGGCGCCAGAATTCCGAAAGCGAGCGCTATCTGGCGATGGTCGGATACCGCTCCGTGGGCGCAACTACGCAATTCGGCATGAACCTGTCGGCAGTGAACAACAGATTCTTTGTCCCCGGCCCGCTCTCCCTGGCCGATTTTGAAAACTCGCCGGAAAACGCCAACGGCACATACCTTACCCGCGAGGAACACAGGCACAATCGCATTGGCAAGATTTCTGCCATGCTGACTCATCAATTCTCCGACGCCACCGAACTTTCGGCCAATGCTTTCATCGGCACGAAATTCCTCCAGCGCTCCGAGAGAAACACATTCCGCGACTTCAACCGCTACAATGTGGGCGGAAGCATGAACGCGCACACTAATTTCGATCTGGGCAGCTCCGCGAACAACACCTTCCTGGCCGGCTTCGACGAATCGTACCAAGACGGTGCAATTCTGTTCTACTACCTGACTCCCGGCGCCGGACGTGGAGACCTGAAGACAGACAAGCGCGAGGGCGCAAACACCTTTGGCGCATTTGCACAGAACGAAACCGTACTTTGGCTGGGCGAGGGCGCAGAGAAACACGAGAAATCGCTCAGTTTGACGCTCGGCGGCCGTTTCGACAACGTAACTTACTACAACGAAGTCTATTTCGACGGTGGCGAGAACAAACGCATGAGCGAAGACAAATCCTATACCCATTTCACTCCGAAAGCCGGGCTGACGTACCGATTCGCTCGGAACTATAGCGTATATTGCAACGTGGGCGGCGGCGTGGAAGTGCCGGCCGGCAACGAAACCGATCCGGTTACCACGTTCTCCGACGACACGGTGCACCTTGTCAACT
This sequence comes from uncultured Hyphomicrobiales bacterium, assembly GCA_964610885.1. Lineage (GTDB taxonomy): Bacteria > Bacteroidota > Ignavibacteria > Kapaibacteriales > UBA2268 > CAZSWR01. The sequence goes on from CAZSWR010000005.1 coordinate 58,459, forward strand.
CACTTCTCGAGCCGATTGTTTCGACCACGTTCGAGGTCGGAAACAAAGGCCGCATGGACTTCTCCGGTTTCGTTAAGCGTTTCGATTGGGACGTTGCCATGTATTATATTTCAACCAAGAATGAATTAGTCCCCTACAGCGGTGGCACGTTCTACCTTTCGGCCGGCAAGACCGAGAGAATGGGCTTGGAATTCGGCGGCTCTGCAGCCTTCGATTATGGCGTCAGTATCAATGCAGCGATTACCGCTTCGTCGAACAAATACAATGAATACAAAGTGGACTCCGTGCACTACGGCAAAGCAAATGCGACGGCCGACTACAAAGACAACAAAATTGCCGGCATTCCCGACATTTACTACAACTGCTCGCTTCGTTGGACGCCGACATTTTTCAATTATATCTTCGCCGAAGTGAACGCCCAGGGCGTGGGAAAATACTTCGCCGACGACGCGAACAAGTACGAAGTACCTGAATACACAGTGGTTAACATTTCGCTTGGCACGTCCAAAGAGATATTCGTCAACGATAATGTCTACCTGAAGCTGTTCGCTTCGGCCAACAACATCACAGACAAGAAATACGCATCGAGCGCGTTTGTGAATCCCGATTTGGACAAGAAGACCAAACTTCCCGTTTATTTGGAACCCGGACTCCCGAGGAATTTTGCTTTCGGCCTTTCGATTGGCTGGAAATGATAGTTCATTTTTCTTGGAAATGATAGCCCATTTTGGGGGAAATAATTGGCCTGACCGGCTGCGATAGCTTTATGTTCTTTGATTGTTGGAACTTATTATATTTATGAAGCACTAATACAATTAGGCACGCTCTTATCCCCCTCTATCAAGAGGGGGTTAGGGGGTGTGTTGTGCAACGAATAGTCGCAGAAAATATGAATAAAGGTATGGTTTCAACTTCTTGGAGTATGGTTCTTCGCTGTTTCGAGTGGGATACGTGTTAGATTTGTTTTCAAAAAATGCAACCGCTTGCAACTATAACCTCTTTCCCATACCAGAACAGCTATACGTAATATATGTGTAGGGGCGGGTTCCAAACCCACCCATCTTAATTAGTTAGCCTACTTCAAGAGGCATTTAACCCGAATTATTCATTAAAAATATAAAATACATTCTATACCCTCATCCCCAGCCCTTCTCCCGATGGGAGAAGGGAGTATGAAAAGGTTTTTTTATGGAAGTCCCTCATCGCCCTTTTGGAGCAAGGGATTGAGGGTTCTTCTAACGAACTTTTTGGGTTTAATGTACTGAAACAAGAGGAGATTCCCGCCTTCGCTGGAATGACAAAAACTGCTATTTCAACTTGAAAATATACAACCCATTTAAAATACACGTGTTCAGCAATCGTCTTACATAAACTGCGATTTTACTATTAATTTATGTTAATATAAATTGCTATAAACAATACAATTAAAAAGAAATCGTTATATTGCAATGCGTAGAATGCGAAATTTGAAATTTGAAAATAAAGTGAATTGTGTATGAGAATAACTAAACAATACACAAACCGTGAAAGTCAGTCGTTAGACAAGTACTTGCAGGAAATTGGCAGAGTCGAGCTACTGACACCGGATGATGAAATTGATCTGGCTAAATCTATAAAGAAGGGCGGCCTCGAGGGGAACAGAGCCTTAGAAAGATTGGTAAAGGCGAACCTGAGGTTCGTCGTTTCAGTTGCTAAGCAATACCAGAATCAGGGCCTTTCGCTCGGCGATTTGATTAACGAAGGAAATTTGGGCTTGATAAAGGCGGCGAAACGTTTCGACGAGACCCGCGGCTTCAAGTTCATTTCCTATGCTGTTTGGTGGATCCGCCAATCCATTCTCCAGGCTTTGGCCGAGCAATCTCGTATTGTCCGCCTGCCACTGAACCGCGTGGGTGCTTTGAACAAGATCGGCAAGAAGTTCAGCGAACTCGAGCAAAAGTTCGAACGCGAGCCTACCGCTGCCGAGCTGGCCGAGCAACTCGAGATGAGTATCCCGGAGATAGCCGAGACGATCAAAATTTCCGGCCGACACCTTTCGGTGGATGCGCCGTTTGTGCAGGGCGAGGACAATCGCCTTTTGGACATTCTTCCGAACGAGATGCAGCCACCGCCCGATTCCGAACTGATTCGCGAATCGCTCCGCGTGGAGGTGCAGCAGGTGCTGACGACTCTTTCGACCCGCGAGGCCGAAGTGATTCGCCTCTATTTCGGTTTGGACAGCCAATGCCTCACGCTTGAGGAAATTGGCGAGAAATTCAATTTGACCCGCGAGCGTGTTCGCCAAATCAAGGAAAAGGCGATTCGCAGGCTGCGCCACGCTTCGCGCTCTAAAGCCCTCAGGGCATATTTGGGATAGGGTTAAGTTTGTAATTGCTTTCTATAGGGCGTGGAGTATTTCCCCGCCCTGTTTTTGTTTGGTATATTTCGTGCGATGTTCCATAATAATGAACAGAATCAAATATCGTCGCACAAATGCAGTTAGACGTGATTCATAACATTAAGAACCAAATGCAATGGAAATAAAAGATAAAAACACAAGAATGCCGCGCCCCGAATGGCTCAAAGTGAAAGCACCGGCCGGCGAAAATTATAAAACGATTAAAAACATGCTCCGCGGACAATCGCTACACACGGTTTGCGAATCTGCGCACTGCCCCAACATGGGAGAGTGCTGGGCCTGCGGGACGGCGACATTCATGATCCTCGGCGACGTCTGCTCGCGGAATTGCCGCTTCTGTGCGGTTAGCTCCGGAGCGCCACTGCCGCCCGACCCCGAAGAACCCCGAAAACTCGCCGAATCTATTCAATCGATGGGCCTTTCGCACGCGGTTATCACTTCCGTTACTCGGGACGACCTGGCCGACGGAGGCGCCAACCATTGGGCCGAAGTGATTCGCAAAGTCAAAGAACTCAATCCGAAAACCACTGTCGAAGTGCTTATTCCCGATTTCGCCGGGGACGCCAAAGCCCTGCAAATCGTGATCGATGCCGCGCCGGACGTTATGAACCACAACGTGGAAACCGTTCCGAGGCTGTACCCGACCGTCCGCCCGAAAGCAAATTACGAGCAGTCGCTTTGGGTGCTCGACGAGAGCCGCCGCCAGGGCCTGCGCACGAAAACCGGTATCATGGTGGGGCTGGGCGAAACGAAAGAAGAAATTGCCGACGTGATGCGGGACTTGGTCAAAATTGGCGTATCCATTATGACAATCGGCCAATACCTGCAACCCACTCAGGCGCACCTGCCCGTCGTCCGATACGTGCACCCAGACGAATTCGCTGACTACCAGCAAATGGGCTACGCTATCGGCCTGAAGAAAGTGGAATCGGCTCCATTGGTTCGCAGCTCGTACCACGCCGAACGGGCGCTCTGATGGAAGGATATATAAAGTTTAATTGCGTCTGGGACGAATCGCCCATCCCGGCCGAAATAGACCTTAAGGAAATAAATGCCTTGAGGGACGCGATGGTCCGTATGGGCGGCATCGGAATGCTGCCCGGCACCGAGATTGGTTTTGGCAACGTTAGCCGGCGTTTGGGCGCTGGTTTTCTGATTTCCGGCACTCAAACAGGCAACATAAGCCATCTCTCTGAATCCGATTACGCCTTCGTAAGCGCTTGGGACTTCGCGACTAACTCGCTCAATTGCACCGGCCGGCGGAGAGCTTCCTCAGAATCGCTCAGCCACGCCGCCGTCTATGACGCGCTGCCCGATGTGAATTTCATTGCCCACATACACCACGCGCAGCTTTGGCGCGCCCACCTGTGGAAACTACCGACCACACCCGAATACGCAGAGTTTGGGACAGTAGAACTGGCCATGGAAATCACTAAAATCTGTAAAGAAGCTACGTTTAACGGTGCAATCGCCTTGGCCGGCCACGAGGATGGCCTGATCTTCTGCGGCAGGACTGCCGAAGAGGTGATCGAAAGAATTGCACGAAATGCCTGGTAGGGGCAGGTTCCAACCCCGCCCGCCTTTTTCTGCCAGGAGTGCCACACCTGCGCGAGGTGTGGCACTCCTATATAAAACCATTGATGGCGACAACAGCCTGTAACTAATTGATAAAGAGTAGATTCCCGCCTGCATGGAATGACAAAAGCATCAGGTGTAAGTATGATATAATATAATATTATTTTCTTGCT
>CAZSWR010000006.1:0-61325 GCA_964610885.1 uncultured Hyphomicrobiales bacterium
CGACCATGCTCGGAATCGGCCGCGAACTTAATCTGAAAATGCGCGTATTATTTACATCGATGGAACAGCCTTTGGGCTGCGCCGTCGGCAATTGGCTCGAGATCGTCGAGAGCGAAGAATCGCTTCGCGGGAATGCCCCGGCAGACATTCGCGAGCTGACCGAACGGTTGACAGCCGCAATGCTCACCGCCGGCGGAATTGCCAAAGACACCGAGAGCGCAATCGAAATGGTGCGCCGAGCATGGGATTCCGGCGCTGCGCTCCAGAAATTCTATTCGATGATAAGCGAGCAGGGCGGTTCGCTCGAGGCGGCCCGGAAAGAATACGCCAGCACTCCGACCGAAGCAATTAGAAGCACCGGCGAAGGCTACATCACCGCGTTCGACACGCGCGCAATCGGCCTGGCAGGAATTATCCTCGGGGCTGGCCGCATGAAACAAGACGACGTGATCGACTATTCGGCCGGATTCATCTTCGAAAAGAAAATTGGAGATTACGTGCGCCCCGGCGACACAATCGCAACAATGTACGGCAGGAAAACCGAATCTTTCGGCGCTTGCCAAGAAAAAGTCCTCGAGGCCATCACTCTCGGCAGCCAGCCGAATTCGGGTTTGGCCCCGCTCGTACTTGATGAATGGGAAAGCTAAACGCAGCAAGAACTTTATTTGCACATGAAATGAATTATCGATTGAATTGAAAATCGTAACCGGAGATAAATATGATTACTCTAAACGTTAACGTTGACCATTTTGCCACCGTGCGCAACGCCCGTGGCGGAGCCGAGCCGGATCCCGTCGCGGCCGCGATGATAGCCGAATTGGCCGGAGCCAGCGGCATCGTCTGCCACCTGCGCGAGGATAGGCGCCACATCAAAGACTTGGACCTGGAGCGAATCCGCAAATCAGTGCAAACTAAGCTCGATTTGGAGATGGGCGCCAACGAAGAAATTATTGAAATTGCGCTTCGGACACTCCCCGAATTGGTTACCATCGTCCCCGAAAAGCGCCAAGAACTCACCACCGAGGGCGGGCTGAACGTGGCCGAAAACATTCCGCGATTCGCGAAACTCTGCTCGAGAATGCACGACAAAGGTATCGAAGTCAGCTTCTTCGTCGAACCAAACGAAGAACAAATCGACGCTTGCGTGGTGGCTGGCGCAGACATGGTGGAATTGCACACGGGAACCTACGCCAACCTGCGGCGCCCGGCCGAAATCGACGCTGAGTTCGCCCACTTGAAACGCTCCGCCGAATACGCACATTCCGCCGGACTCAAAGTGGCTGCCGGACATGGACTGAACTATGAAAACACAAAGAGGATTTGCGCAATTCATGCAATCAACGAGCTTAGCATCGGCCATTCGCTCGTGGCCAGGGCAATGTTCTTCGGATTGGAAACTGCCGTGCGGGACATGGTGAACCTGATCAATACACACTATTCGCTTAGTTTAAGAAATAAATAGGCAGCGGCCTCTTTATTTTTTACCTGGCATTGTTCATTAATATTTGACATATTTGCAATACCCTCATCCCCGGCCCTTCTCCCGACGGGAGGATGGAGTAAGAAAACGGGTTTTGCAGGAAGGATACTGTCTCAAAAGCGCGAAATGCTGTTGTTTTGTCATGTTGAACGAAGTGAAACATCCAAATTTAGCATTGACTTATGAATGGCAATGGATTCTTCACTACGTTCAGAATGACACTTTTGAGACAGTCCCTATAGGGTTTGAGGGTTTTTCAAAAGAACAATTATAAAGGAAAGATTAACAAGAATTCTTTTCCCCTAAATTATTAATTTATAAGAATAGAAGCTAAAGTATGTGCGGAATCGTTGGAATCGTCGAAATAAGTAAGAGCAACTCGGGAATCGGCTCCGATTTGCTGAAAACCATGTGCAACGAGATAATCCATCGCGGGCCGGACTCGGAGGGCCAGTGGGTGGCCCCAACGAAGAAATGCGGTTTGGGATTCAGGCGGCTATCGATTATCGACCTGAGCGAAAACGGCAACCAGCCCATGGTTACCGGCGACGGCAACTTCGCGATTGCCTTCAATGGCGAGATTTACGACCACGAAACGCTGCGCAACGAGCTTATCGGCCAAGGATACGAATACCGCTCGCGAACGGATACGGAAACGATTCTCAACGGGTATCGCCAATTCGGTGCCGACGTCGTGGGCAAGCTGCACGGCATGTGGAGCTTTGCTATATGGGACGAAAACCGCCAAGAACTTTTTGCATCGAGGGACAGAATCGGCAAAAAGCCATTTTATTACTATTACAAAGATGGCGTGTTTGTGTTCGGTTCGGAAATCAAATCAATTCTGAAACACCCGGCTGTTTCGGCCGAACTCAATATCGATGAATTGCCGAAGTACATGAACCTGGGCATGAGCGGCTCGAATGAATCGCTTTTCAAAGGGATACACAAATTGCCACCGGCGCATTTCCTGCGTTTGAAGTCCAACGGCGATTTGGAGATTCGCAGGTATTGGAACCCGATGGAGGCAGCTGCCGTACCTTTGGAAATGGGCGAAAAGGAAATCGGCACGGAGATTCTGAATATACTTCGTTCGGCGATTAAAGACCGAATGATGAGCGATGTCCCGTTTGGCGTATTCCTGAGCGGCGGAGTCGATTCGAGCGTGAACGTGGCGCTTATGGCCGAACTGATGACGCGCCCCATAGACACATTCACTGTTGGCTTCAAGGAATTGGAGCAGTACAATGAATTGGGCTATGCCCGGCAGATTTCAGAACTCTTCCACACAAACCACCACGAAATACTGATCGACAGCCGCGACGCCTTCCCTATCCTCGAGGAATTGCCCTGGTACGAAGACGAACCGAACGGCGACCCAGTTTGCATTCCTCTATATTTCCTGAGCAAACTGACACGCGACTCGGGCACGACTGTGGTGCAGGTGGGCGAGGGCAGCGACGAGCAGTTCATGGGCTACACCGCGATGCTTCGCGACTATAACTTCTACAACAGTTACTACAAAAAATTTGCGGCGCTTCCCGCTTTCCTGCGAAATGCCGGATACGGAACGGCCAGGAAGCTACTCAAAAGCTCGAAACAACTCACCGCGCTCGAATACATTCGCAAAGCCGCCAAACGCGAAGACATGTTTTGGGGCAATACATCGATTTTCAGCCCTTCGCACCAATCCAAGGTGTTCGCAGACGCCTATTCGCATTTGGCAGCGATACCGGCCGAATATGGTGCCGAATTGAATAGGCAAGTGGAGACTCTTGCGCCCACCATAACAGACCTACAGAGAATCGCACTCATCGAATTTGCATACAGGCTGCCGGAAATGCTGCTGATGCGCGTGGACAAAATCGGCATGGCGCATTCGATCGAGGCGCGTGTGCCGTTCTTGGACTACCGATTGGTCGAGTTCGGGCTTAGGATCCCGCAAAGCCTGAAAGTGCCGGACAAGCACACCACGAAATACATACTCAAGAAAGCAGTCGAATCGATACTGCCACACGAAATCATTTACCGCCGCAAGCAAGGCTTCTGGGCGCCGGTCAACGAGTGGTTCCGCAACGAATGGGCCACCTACACCCGATCGAAGATCCTCGGCTCTCCCCTATTTGCGCGGGGCATATTCAATTTCGACTACGTCAAACACATCATCGAAGCGCACGAGCTTGGCAAGGAAAACAACGGATTGCGCATTTACAACCTGCTTCAGCTGGCGATCTGGCACGAGAGGTTTATGGAGTGATTTGGGTGTGGGCTTAAGCTCTGGCTTAATTCCCAATACTACATGCATTCTTCAAGAAAAGTAATAGTTTTGTACTGATACCGCGTGAGCGGTTGTTGTATTGTAGCGAGTTGTTTCCCCTTTGCATGTCATGGGACTGTCTAATAAGTGTCATTCTCAAGCGAAGTGAAGAATCCATGCCATTCATAAGTCCTTGCTAATAATGGATGTTTCACTTCGTTCAACATGACAAAAACAGTTTTTCGGGCTTTTGAGACAGTCCCTGTTATCATTCTCGGCTCCGAAGTAACCAAACATATAAAACATTCGCTACGCGAAATCTTGCCTAAAAATTACAAGGATATTGCTACAATATAACAACCGCTATGCGGTAAAAATCATTTCGATACTAACAAATCGCTAATATTGGTATTTGGTACAGTAGCCATACAAAAAAGTTATCAGCCATTTTTACTTCGGTAGCCATCGGATGAGTTACAATGCGCATTATGCAGTCCCTTCAGAAGGTTAATGCCTCTCGATTCTTTTGAGCAAGACGTATGTTTTGAAACCTTCGGAAGGGTTTGCCCTCAACTCCGCGCTTACTGAGTTTGACGAAGTATCTCCCGCCGAACGAGAGATTTTATATTTTGCTTTGTGTATGGGCGAGGTTACCTCGCCCCCACATTATACTTCGCCATAGAACATTTTCTGCAAAAGTAATAGTTTTCAATCTATTGATCAATTACGTTCCTGATTTTCTTCGCCAAATCCTTTAGCGAGAATGGTTTCTGAATGAAATTCACATCCGCGTCCAAGTAATTGAAGTGCGATATGACGTCCGTCGTGTAGCCGGACATAAAGATCACCTTTTTATCGGGCACGATGGTGGAAATCTCGTCGTAAAGTGTTTTACCGTTCGTGTCGGGCAGTATCACGTCGGAGAGTATCAAATCGATCGCGTCCCCCCTATCTCTGATGATCTGAATAGTTTCTTGGCCATTTTCGGCGGAGAGCACTTTGTAGCCGATGCTTGCCAGCAAATCGACGGTCATCGTCCGGACTTGTTCGTCGTCTTCGATGACGAGCAATGTTTCCTTGCCCCGAGGAATTGTATCGCTTTCGGTACTGGCTTCGTTTGAAGTGTCCCTGTGGTCGGCAGCGGGAAAATAGATACGGAAAGTGGTACCTTTGCCAAGGTCGCTATAGACCCTGATATGCCCGCCATGCTGGTTCACAATCCCGTGGACAGTTGCAAGGCCCAATCCGGTTCCGCGGCCCAAACCTTTCGTCGTGAAGAAAGGCTCGAAGACTTTATCTTGAATTTCTTTTTCGATGCCTTTGCCTGTATCGCTAACCGTAACCTTGACGTAATCGCCCGACGGAATGGCAACGCCGCCGTGGAGTTCGAAATCCTTTTCGACGGACACGTTCTCGGTTTGGATGAACAGATGGCCGCCGTCCGGCATAGCGTCTTGGGCGTTGATGCACAGATTCATGATGATTTGTTCGATTTGCCCTTTGTCGGCAAGGATTTTCCTGAGGCCGGGCTGGAATTTGTATTTGATGCTAATATTCTCTCTCAGTGTCCGTTTGAGAATCCGGCTAAACTCTTCGACGACTTCCGACAAATCAATTGTCTGGAACTCTAAGGATTGCTTGCGTGCGAAGGCGAGGAGTTGCCGCACCATATCGCGTGAACTAAGGACAGATTTGATGATATTTTCGAGCCTTGAGCGGCGTTTGTCGCCTTCGGGCAATTCATTTAGCAGAACCTCGGAGTAACCGATGATCGGGGTCAGCATATTATTGATATCATGGGCGATACCGCCGGCGAGCCGCCCCAGGGACTCGATTTTCTGGGCCTGGATTAGCTGTTCTTCGAGTTCCTTGCTCCTGGCCTCTTGGATTTTCCTTTCGGTAACGTCCCGGACGATAGAGATCGTCATTTGTTCGCCGGAGTATTCCATCCGTGTCAGCGAAACTTCTGCATAGAATTCTTCGCCATTTTTCCGAGTGTGCAACCATTCAAAATTCTGAGGCTCGCCCTTCGACACTGCATCGAAATATTTGTGTATAAGGTTTTCGCTCGATTCGCCCGAAGGCTGGAACTCGGGCGAAAAATGTGCCGGCGAATGCCCTACAAATTCGTCTTTGTTTATTTTGAAGATTTGCCCGGTCGAAATATTGCAATCATAAAAGACAGAGTCTTTGATCAAGCTGATGGAATCCTTTATCGAATCGAAGAGGATCCTGAAACGATTCTCGCTTTGGCGGATTGATTCTTCGTCTTTCTTTTTATTTGTAATGTCGCTAACGAGGACAATTCCGGCGATAATGATTCCTTCGGTGTCCCTGACGGGGGAAACGTTGGCCGACACCCAATTCAATGAATTGTCTTTATGCCAAATAATAAACTCTTGGTTTACGAACACTTCGCCGCGCCTAATTGCTTTGATAATCGAACGTTCTTCGTTCGAGACGACGGAAAGCGTATTGGGATTCATAATTGTAACATTCGACGTAAATGTGTCGTAGTCCACGCCAACGGCTTGCTCACGATTGAATGAGAAGGTTTCGATTGCAGCGCGGTTGCACGTCAGCACGCCGAGCGTTTCGGCATCGACGACGACAATTCCCGTCGGCGAGCCGGTGATTGCTGCGCCAAGCAATGCCAATGCCCTTTCGTTTTCCTTTTGCACCTTCCCGATAATTGCATCTGCCGACCTACGGATTTCTTCGCGCCTATAAGCAAATATTCTACGAACCAACAAAACAACTGAAATAACAATTCCGCCGAGTATCAGCAACAAAAGGAACGAAAGTCGGTTCCGCAGCTCGGCAATGTGTTTCAGCGCTTCCTCTTCGGGAGCGGTTACGCAAATGGACCATACGACGTTCTCGATACGAATTGGGGCAAAATAAGCATATTTCTTCTCGCCATTGACTCCATCCGGCCCCAAGAAATACGAATATTTGCCTTCCTCGCCGGCGCGCATCTTGTCTGTCATTTGCGCAATGGGTTTGTTCTTGAGCATCATCTCATAGACTGACTTTCCAATATTTTCCGAGATTGGCGAATACAGTTGCAAACCATCTTGGTTTATTAAAACTGCATAGCCGCTTTTCCCGATTGCAATTTTTTCGATATAGCGCTTCGAAACTTCAGAAAATGAAAACAACACGGCAAGAGTGCCGCAGAATTTGCCGTTATCGAAAACCGGGACGTGCAAAGCAACTGTTTTGAAGCCTTGGACAGACATAAAAATATTGCTTAGTACGGGTTCGTGAGTTCTGAAAGCGAGTTTTATGTGAGGTTGCAAGGAAACATCTTTCCCAATGGAGTTTTCTTCCGGATAGGTATAGACGATCCTCATATTTGAATCGACGCGAGTTATCGACAGGATGGTCTCGGATTGTGCCTTGTATAGGTTTTTCAAAAGTTGCCGGCCGTCGGGAGTATTTTTTGCAATTGCTTCGTTCTGGCCAAGGAATACCAATAATTGTTTGTAGTATTTAAAATATTCTTCCAATCCGTTGGCCGCCTGCATACACAAAATTTTCTCTTGAAAATACAGACGGTCAATTGAATCCTCTTTTGCTTGGTTATCGATTGAAACGAAAAAGTAAATGCCGGCGGAAGCCAGTCCCAATAACGAAATTAAGTATATAATATATTTCATCGGCTATAAGCATTCCTTTCTTCCATTCCGAATCGGGATCAACCAATTCACATTGGATCTTTTTGCAAACAAAATTCCAAAGCTGCAAATGCCACCTTAATTGCTTATACAGTACCAACATAGGATGGGCAGCATGATCGATCCTATGCCCCATTGCGATCTGCCCCCAATGTTGCGAACTCGAGAGAATGGAGGCGTTGTTTAAAATAAGCGGATGCTTATTCCCTATGTCAATATTACAATATATGATATACATTTATTAAATACAAATAAAAATAAAAATCGGCCATCGGAACTATTCTATTTTTGATTTATGGTTCAATAACGATTGGTGTGTGTTATTTACAAGCTGATTGTCGATCAACTTTAAAATGTGTACATTGATAAAAACCACAGCAAGTGCTTTTACCTTTAATTCTCCAATTTTCCTCAAAGTGAAGAACTGATTAATTGATATTAATCTTGAAACTTTCATCTCATTTTTGCGTTATTTTGTACTTGACATAGATACAGGCCTTCGCGCTTTAAGCCTCGACGGAAAGGATCCGGAAAGCGTTATTTATTAATTATTTAGGAGATTCCAATGAAAACTGTCAATCTAACACCCGCCGCCGCAATGCCATGGCAAATTGCACAAACATCAGCATTCTTTACAATTACAAAGTTGAAACATTATAAACGAAAAGGCAGGCTTATATGACAAGTATAATTAAATACTCTTGGCAATTACTCTTCAGCGAGTTACGCAATTTAAAACTCAGTTCGGCCCGAAGGCTCCTTGTGGAATCCATTCGCGGCAACAATTACAACTTCACCGAGATCAAACTCCTCAAAGCTTTTTCTCTTCTTGCCATCCCTATGGTTATCGAAATGATGATGGAATCGATATTCGCGATTTCCGACATTTTCTTTGTGTCCAAACTTGGCCCCGACGCTGTGGCCGTCGTTGGGCTGACCGAATCCGTTATGACTATTATCTACTCAATTGCTCTCGGATTGTGCATGGCCGCCATGGCAGTCGTTTCGCGCCGCACCGGCGAGGGCAATTCCGAAGGTGCCAACCATGCAGCATTCCAAGCAATAGTTGCAGGATTAATATTTTCTGCCGTGCTAACGCTGCCCGGAATAATCTTCTCGGACGACATATTGCGCCTGATGGGCGCGAGCGATGCCGCCCTTGCGCACCACTCCGGCTATACGAAACTAATGCTCGGAGCGAATGTAATCGTTTTTCTACTATTTATTATTAATTCAGTTTTTCGCGCAGCCGGCGATGCCGCCATCACGCTCCGCATATTGATACTCAGCAACTTGCTGAATATTGCCCTCTGCCCTATCTTCATTTTCGGGTACCTCGGGGCGCCCGCATTGGGCACCGAGGGGGCGGCCGTGGCGACGGTAGTATCTCGCGGTTTGGGCGTTTTGCTTCAGCTCTACTATTTGTTTAGTGGGAAAAATCGAATTCGTCTATTCTTCCACACTTTGCGCGTGGATTGGCAAATCGTTACAGAGATCTTCAAGATTTCTCTGGGCGCCATCGGCCAGAACCTTATCGCAATGAGCAGCTGGGTGCTTCTGATGCGATTCATTTCCGATTTCGGCAGTTCGGTAACGGCCGGCTACACGATCGCCCTTCGCATCCTGTTCTTTGTGCTAATGCCTACGATGGGCATCAGCAACTCGGCAGCCGCGCTCGTGGGGCAGAACTTGGGCGCAGGCAAGCCCGAACGCGCAAGCGATGCCGTCAAGCTGGCCTGCATGGTCAATTTCATTGTGCTTTCGATTGCCACACTGCTGCTTTTCTTCGGATCGGGATTCATGGTGAATCTATTTATCGAAGACGGCATTGCAGCAGCACACGGCACTTTTAGCCTGAAGATCATCAGTTTGGGACTTGTGTTCTATGGCTGGGGCGCAGTTTTCTTGCACTCCATCAATGGAGCCGGCGACACCAAAACGCCTACCAAGTTGAACTTCCTCATCTTTTGGATCATTGAATTGCCTTTGGCCTATGTGCTTGCGTTTTCGTCTGGCTTCGGCGATGCAGGGATCTATTGGGCAATCGTGATTTCGGAAACCACTCTTACGCTGCTCTCGGCGAGGTTATTCATGCGAGGGAAGTGGAAAACGGTAACTGTTTAGTGCAGTTGTAGGGGTTCATTTTGTTATTGTAGGTGTTCAAAATTTTGAACCCCTACATTTATTTTCATTTGTTGCCCGTTAATAATTATCATCAAATGCACATGGTTGGGCATAATGATTGATCTCGGATAATGGAAAATCAACAGGGATATCCTCAATACATTTTTCAACAATTTTACCAACGGCATCCAAATTCAATTGTTGGTGTTGGGGTTCATTTTGTTATTGTAGGGGTTCAAAATTTTGAACCCCTACTTGACCCACACAAAACATCATAGAACATAATCTGCTTATTTCTTTCGATAATACTTGGTCATGTACTGTTGGATATAATACGAGGCAGCATCCAATTTGCCCATTGCAACGAACTTTAGTATTTCCACAGTGAGCAGCACTGGTTTGTTGATAATCGTGGCAACGGAGAAGCCAATAATCACAACTGCCAAGGTGATAATAATCGAATACAGAGCGACGAGTAGGCTGAACTGGCTAACTTTAGCATCAATATCATCGATATATACACCTGTTGCGGGCGTCCATCCCCACGGAGCGAATACTTTCCCAAAGGACTTCTTGGGGAAGTGCGAGTCGAGGTCGTGCGGTTTGTTCCAGGTGTAATCGATAAAAGCTTCGTTCTGGGACTTTACCATTCTGCCAAGTTCGGCCATAATTGGGAAACCCGTAACGTCTTTGACGGCTGAAAGCGGTTCGCCAATTAATTCTTTCTTCGGATGGACCACAACAGCTTCGGCCGATTGAACCCACAAATAGTTATCATTATCGTATTTGATCGAGGCAATAACGGCGGCTGCAGTCTTCTTGGCCGAATCGAGCGGAAGCGCCCCTTTCTTCGCCAATTCGTTGTATTCGTTCATAATCGACAGGGCAATATCGACTTGGTTTTTGAGCTGGCTTTGTTTTTCTTCGACGAGGTTCGCCCGGACGTTTGGTACGACGATAGAAAAAATAAACAGCAAGAAAAGCATAGCCGTTGCGACAACTACAAGGTTAATTTTCGTAACCAATTTGAAATCTTTGAATTTCTTTATCATGGCTATTTCTCCTGCTATTTAGTATTTTTTAAGTAATTATCGAGGACAGCAGACGAGTTATTGACGTCGCCCCCAGCTATATTCATCATTGCCGAAATTGCAAGGTTAATTGGTTTGGTAATAACCCTGACGGCCCAAAAGTTAATGAGTATTGACAGCGCTACGATAATAATCGAACTAATGATAATCATTTGCGTTACCGACGAGATTTTGCTATCAATATCATCGACATAGATGCCGGTGGATATGGACCAGTCCCAAGGTTCGAAATACTGGCTGTATGAAATCTTCGGTGCGAGCTTGTTGTCATCTCCCTTCGTCCAAACGTAGTTTTGGAAGCTATAGCCTTTCGACCGGGCCTCGCGGATCAGCGTCGTAACGAAGTCTTTGCCTTTGTTGTCCTTCACTTCGGAGTTTCCTTTGCCAACCAGTTCGGGTTTCAGCGGATGGACAAGGAAGGTCTCGGGGCCGTTGACCCAGAAGTAGTTGTCTTTGTCGTATCGTATATTGTTAATCCTGCTGATTGCTTCCTTTTTTGCGCTATCGGCATCGATAGTGCCTCTGAGTATGGCTGTGTTGTAGCCGTTTACCATTGTGATAATGGATTCGACTTGGTTGCGAAGTTGGGCATGTTTTTCTTCCTCCAATTTCTCGCGGATCATCGGGATGATGATAATGAAAATGAAGAGAGTAAACAAGAGAATTGTCAGAAGAGTAAGCATGTTAATCTTCGTCGCCAATTTAAGTTTGTTGAAGCTCCAGTGCATACAACCCTCCCTGAATATTGATTGGTTCATTGTAAGTTATGAAGAAGAACTAAACAGATAAACACTTCAAAAAAAAATATATTGTTTTTTGAAAAAAAAACTTGACATTAGCAAATGAATGTCGTATATTTGAATCGCCGTAAGTGGTTGAAATATTTGAAATTATAACGAATCAAATTTTAACACAAGAGTTAATTTTATTTTGAGAATATTATCACATTTGTTAAGATATTCGTAATATTTACAGTAAATGATATTAATTTAGCGGCACAAGCATTTTAAATTAGCACAATTGATAAGAACAAAGATGACATTAGGACAGAGAATATTGCATTTTATCGACGTTTGCTACGGCACGCAGAAGCGTTTCGCCGAGGAGACAGGGATTGGCGCTATTCAATTGAACAGGTATATCAACGACAAGACATCGCCGGGCATCGAAGCGCTCATACGTTTCAAGGACTCGGGTATGTCCATCGATTGGTTGGTAGAGGGCGAAGGCTCTATGTTTGCTAACAACCACAAGGGCCGAGCGCTACAGGTACAGCAGGGAAACTTGCAAAGGGGTGACAAAGTTACCCCTTACGACAGAATACGAATTTGGATCACCGAGCACTTTGAGACTTTAGAAAACTACACTGTATGCCTTAATGCAGATTTCAACGAGCTATACAATGTCTTGTTCAACGGAATGATTTCCGACCCATCGATGCTTCAGGACCTGAAGAAAGCCGGATGCAACATCTCTTGGCTTTCGACGGGCAGCGGCTCGAAATATGCCGACAATATGGCCGGGCTTATTCTGAAAGCTAAATTCGAGGGAATTGCCCCCACGAGCGAAGAAGGCAAAATGCTCCGAGAGAAAATTTTCCATTACTTCGAGTCGCAACCGTCGAACTCGGTTATCAATATCATGAAAGACTTCTTGAAGAATGAAAACAAAAACGAGGGCGAAGAATCATGAAAAAGCTTCTCTTATATTTATTCTCATTGGTTGCACTCGTTTCGTGCGACATGAGCGCAGCCAAAAGCCCCGAAACGTTTCTTATGAACCAAGACGACGCGAATAAGAACCCCGTGATCGACGCGCTTCTTAAACAGTCATCCCAATTGTGGCAGACCGAACCCTTGCAATCGATTGATTTCGCTAAGCAAGCTCTCGACGCCGCAACAACTGCCAAAAGCGACTTCTATCGAGCGACCGCGTGGGTCTATGTCGGCACCGGATACTTCTACTTAAAAAACTACGACGAGGCCGACAACTCATACCATCAGGCGTTTGATTTGTTCAAACAAATAAAAAACGATGAAGGATGCGTCCGAGTGCTAAGGAACCTTGTTGTCATTGCCGACTTTAAGGGCCTTCAGAAGGAAAGAGTTAGATTAATTAACCAAATGACTGAAATCGCCGAGTTTTCTTCTACTGAAACCGTTAAACTCATTGCCAATAATGCCCTCGGCAACCTGTACTACGATATTGGTGATTTGCCCAAAGCATACGAATACCACCTCTTGGCCTCCCAATACCACGGCGACAATACAATAATGATATGCTCACTAAATGACCTCGGCAATGTCTATACAGATATGGGGAAATACGATGAAGCAATCGGATGCTACGAACGGATAATCAATACAAATATTTCGGAGTTCCTTCCAATCTCCAGAGCCAATGCTCTATCAAACCTTGGCGATGTCTATAACATGATGGGGAACTATCCGAAAGCTATTCAAACACTGAACCAAGCCATCGGATTGCTCAAAGAATTCAACGACATGCAAGGACTAATCTATGCCTATACGTATCTCGGCGATGCCCTGATCGAATCGGGCAACTATGCAGCAACTGAAGCAGCCTACAACGAAGCCTACAGCTATTCCAAGCTTTGCAATGATTCAACCAGCATCGTATTCTCCGAAATGAAGCTATCCGAAGTATCCTTAGCCAAGAAAGACTATAAAACAGCACTCCGATACCTCGAAGTCCCCAAAGAGTATTTCCTCAAAGAAGGAATAAATAGACAATTGCTTACCGTATATGAGCTTTACTCTGAAATATATTCAAAAATGGGGAAAAACACCGAAGCGCTCGCGTACTATAAACTTTTCAATAATTTGAGTCGCAAAGTCGCTGACGAAACACTTCGGCACTCGCTGGACGTGGCCGAACAAAAAGTCGAAGCTGAAAAAGAAATGCAAGACGCACGAATGGAAAAGGAGATCCAAAAGGCTAACTACAGCCAAATGAGAAATCTGTTCATTTCATTACTCGTTTTCACGGCAATAATTGCATTTGCCGGATTCAAATACCGCTCGCTTAGTAAACAACTCAGAGCCAGAAACAGAGAACTTGCCAAGCTCAACGAGAAACAAAAAATCGTTTACGACACGCTCGTCGACGACCTCAAGGCTTCGCTCTTCCAATTGACTTACCAAATTGCTCAATTGGAAAACCAAGAACTCTACGATTCACTTACTAATTCCTATCGCGAATTCTCTGCAAAATATAATGAATTGTTGCAGGACGTTAATAACTAACTTTTTGGAGGTAATGTGGCTGAATATCCGACTAACTTTACTTACAGCAGTGGTACACTAAGCTGGACAAATGCTCCCGATTCCGATTGGGTCGAAGTGGCTTTTACTCCTCGTGGCGTTGAAAATTGGCAAATTTGCTACTCTGGCGACGTGAAATCGTGTTGCCCATTCTCCCACCCCACTGGCGATTATTCAGTCAAAGGGAGACGAAGAAAAAAAGGCGGGACTCCGGGCGGTTACGGCCCCGACGAACCTATCCATGTTTAAAATCTAATCCTCGGAGGGTGCAAACCCTCCAAGGAAAATACTGAAAAAATAAACTTTTATATACAGGAGTTGTCATGAATTTGAAGCGTTTATTCAAAGAACTCTATTTCGACAGATTCGCAAGCGAATCGACTTCCAATCCAGAAATCATTAACGTTGATTGGGAGAATATAATATTCTACACCGAGCAACCTAAGCTCAATACAATCAACATGGTTGTGTATTTCAAACATGTTAACCGGCCCACTTGGAACCGTGCGAATATTGTTATAAATACCAACAAGTTCAGGATCGAAGAAATGGAGTTCTTCCCCGGAGACGTCAGCAGCTTAATTACTTCAGCTCCCGCGGTTTAGGAAAGCAATTTCCGAATGAATCTTGCCATTCATATAAATCTCGGGAGCCACGACCTCGGTCGTAACGAACCGCACCGCAACGCCGGATTCCTCAAGCATTGCAAGAGTTCTTTTATATGATTCGTCCCAGTTGCCATTGGAATGGCTGTCATAGAAATCTTGACCATTTCTATGAATTATGACTTCGCTGATGCCGGTCTGGATGATTGCCCTCGCACAATCGGTGCAGGGCATCCACGGCACGTATAGCTTGCAGCCCTTCAATATTGTCCCACGCCGGGCTGCATTGTAAATTGCATTTCTCTCGGCGTGTTCCACCCAGTAATACTTCTCGCCACCCTCGCGGCTCAACCGAGCACCACCCTCGCCGCTTTCAATTCCTCGCGGAAGCGAATTGTAGCCGGTCGATACCAATACATTGTCCGAATCGACAATTACCGATCCCACATGCGTATGCTCGTCCAGGCTACGCATTCCGACTAAATAGCATAATGTTATATATAACTGGTCCCAATCTGGTCTTTTCACTCTTCATCCTTTCAAATAGTTGCAAACTGCAAATATTCCAAATCCAAAATCATACCAAGATTATTAACCGCCCACGAAACAATCCCTTACCGATACGATTGGGATGTGTGTCCTATGTTTTCATTGTTTCATTTGGGGTTCGATTTGTTGTGGTAGGGGTTCAATATTTTGAGCCCTTTTTTAACCTCATTATGTGATGATGATGCATTTCTCTTTTATTGGGGTTCAATATTTTGAACCCCTACCTGGCCGGTTCTATTGTGGAGAATATTTATGAATGTTTGGGGGTACGGCACGCCGTGCACATGCACAACGGCAGAGAATTCTGCTAAAGATTTCTTCTTTCTAACCCTTCCGAAGGTTTCATAAAATACGTTATGAGAATAGATCAAGATCCAGTGGCATTATACTTCGGAAGGGTTCTGCATTCAAGTGCTTTGTTACCCACAGAAAAAATCATAGAGCCATAATTATTCTATCGAGATCTTCTTTGAGCCAAGATTTCTTGATTATATTTCGGTTTATTTAAGTAGTTTTGTAATAATTAAACTTATATCAATCAGTTCATTCTAATAGGCAATCCCATGAAAAAAATCCTTGTCCTCATTCTGTTTTTTGTATCCTTTTCTGCCTTACACTCCGCCGACAACAAATGGCAACGCCCACTCCACAAAACTCAAGTCGAAAACATGGCCGCCGTCGGCGGAAACATTGTCGTGGGTTGCGATGACGACCTTTTCGTATCCGTGGATGGCGGAGCCAATTGGACGAACAATACGAATGGTATCCTTTCGTACACAGATTATATTTATACATCCGGGGAAAACCTCGTTGCATATAGCGTAAATGGTATTGCAGTCTCGAAGGACAAAGGCTGGACCTGGAACACAAAATTCGAGGGCTATTGCCTGTCGCTTATTGCATTTGGCGATACACTAATCTCCCAAACCGGAACCCAGTCCACGGGCAAGGCTCTACTCAGGTCCACAGATAATGGCGTCCATTGGTACAGCATCCCGGTCGAAATCGAACCGAGCGGCGTCCTGACGAAAGCCATACGCACGCATAATGGAATCCTATCAGGCTCATCGGCGGGGCTGACACGTACCACAGACGGCGGGATTACTTGGTGGAACGAAGCAAAACCTTTCTCGGGGGAAGTTTTTGAATTGAAAAAAGCCGGTCAAGTCGTGATGGCAATTACCAGCGATGGGGTATATCGGTCTACAGATGACGGAGACTCGTGGATCGCAACCCCCTGCAATATTAACAAATCCCAATTCGAATCTTTTGTCGGTGGCACAGCCTGCGGGAACAAATTCTATGCTTGCACCTATAATAATGTTTTTTGTTCTGAGGATGGAGGTTTGGTTTGGACACAAATCAATAACTCAGTCTGCGCTGCGATAAAAATCTTTTCCTTTGGCGAAAAAGTATTTCTATGCACATTCCTCGGCCTTTATGAAATCGACACTAAAAGCAATGATATAAAACTAGTCAGTTCCGGCTTGACTGAATTAAACGTTTTAACTCTGGTCTCGACGCCCCGCCGCACGATTGCCTTCACTGCCGAAAAAATGTTCTGCACAACAAACAGCGGGCGCAATTGGGCCGAAATGCCTGGCGAGTCCACTGTAAAATATATTTCTAAGACAGTTAGCAATGGAGAAACTATTATAGCCGCCAGCTACGACGGCCACGCCTACCGCTCGGAAAACTCAGGCGACACGTGGACGGAAATAATACCTTGGGTCGGCTACACCTACGTTTCGATCAAAGACCTTACGACTAATGGTGATTACACATACATAACAGCCAACGGTAATGTGTATTATTCCACCGATTGGGGCGTTACTTGGCACCAGATGATCAATCAAATCGACGAATTCATTTCGCCAATAAAGGCAACAGGCCGAGGCGGCGAGTTCGTGGTGATCGATAACTATAACGACCTGCGCTACTCTTCGGATTTCGGCAGTACTTGGTCGATGCGCACCGCTTGGGGTACTGATAATCCGGGCATTGTCAGGGCATTCGGTAGCGAACTGATAATCGGTAAATATAATGGTATATTGAATATGTCGGCGGATTTCGGCACTGAATGGAAAGAATCCGATTGCAAAGTGTCTTTTACTATAGACCAATCCCAAGGAATCGAAAAAATTGATAATACCATCTACGCCTTTTCTTATACGGGTGGGCTGATGAATTCAACAAATTTCGGCGATAGTTGGCAAAAGGATATGAATGGCGTTAAACAAAACTCGGTAAGATGTTTTTCATACGATGGTACGACTGCATACCTCGGCACCGGCACCGGCGGCGTTTACTGCACGAATTTCGGAAATGTGGGCGCTTATGAACCTATTGCAACAAGAGATGAATTATCAATTACGCCAAACCCAGCAAGCGATGCAATCAGAATCCAAGCGAATATGATTGGGGCGAAAGGTTCGATCATCAACGCGGTTGGCGAAACTGTCGCAGTTTTCGTTACATCACCAGGCTCGGAGACTCGCGTGGATGTTTCATCGCTCGCCCCGGGTGTCTATTTCGTTGTTTCGGGCGGCAATGCTGTTAAATTTGTTAAATATTGATTCATCCAATAATACATGAGCTTTGACATGAAAAAACTTTTTGTCTTGATTTCTATTGCTCTCTTTTCCATTTCCGGTGCGAACGCGCAACCGCATTGGAAGATGCTTACCACTGAGGCAATTCCCACCAGATGCATCGACGTTAAGGACGGCTCAATCTATGTGGGTGTGGCCGGTTCAAACAACAGTGGCTTCATTCGCACCAGCGACCAGGGAACAAATTGGACGAGTGTTTCGCCCGTATTCGATGAGCAAAATGTCTATTCAATGGCTCTCGGCAGCCCGGTTCAATATGTCGGAACAGGCAAAGGCTTGTATAGCTCCTTCGATAATGGCGCCTCATGGAACAAAGAAGTCTTAAGCACAGGAGATTTTTTGGTCTATGAAATCGCCACCCGCGGCAATGAAACTTTCGCCGCTACGCAAATCGGGCTTCAATACCGCCCCAACGACGAAACCATTTGGAAGCGAATTGGAATATATAGCGCACACTTGGCCTACGTAACCGACGTGAAGATTGCCGGCGATACCGTATTCGCTTGCGATATTTCCTATGGAGTGCAATTCTCGACCGATGCCGGATCCACCTGGAAAATGCTGTATTGCAAAAATGCAAAATCATACACCTCGATAAGCTATTCCGATGGGAATCTTTTCGTCGGGACAGACGCCGGCGCATATTATTGGGACAGAACATCCGATACCCTGTCGCAGATATTCTCCGGGAAAAGCATTTATTCCGTTGCGAGCCTATTGGGCAATGTCTTCATCAGTACAAACGATGGAGTTTACCATGCGAAAAATTATGGTCGCGGCTGGTGGGAGTTCTTCGACGCAGATTCTGTGGTGCTAACGGCCTACGACCTGAAAGTCAAAGACTACGTCCTCTACGCCGCTTCGTTTTATGGCGCATATTCCACGGACATTGCCTACCTTTCCATTGGCGAAGAGAATCCCGAAACAGAAATCTGTATATCGCCCAATCCGGCAACCGACCGGATAAGCATATCGGCTCCGGTAATCGGCAGGGTTTACCAAGTAATCAATGCGATGGGCGAATCGGTGGCCAAAGCGCAAGCAAGCTCGGCCGAGGCACTGAATATTGACGTTTCCGCTTTGCAATCAGGAGTTTATTTCGTAACCGACGGCTCTGGGTTCTCCACGAAATTTGTGAAAGAATAATTTAATGCGTCTTTAGCGACTATTGCCAAATCGGATATTTTTAGCAAATATTTACCGGTACTGCCCTCCCATGCGGCGGTACCGGTTTTTTTATATGGGAATGAATATTCAGGCAATTCGCTGATTTAAGTGTGTGCGATACAAAGTTGCATTAAAGCACTACCAGAAAATTCGGGATCTTTATTACCGCGTAGAGGTTGAATTATGGTAGAAGTGTGTTCTTTTTAGAATTTCCAACCTCGTAGAGGTTGAATTTTTTAGATTCTTAATAAACTCATACAAGGTATATCGTGTGTTGACTATTAACACTCTATGTAATGATTAACTGCTTGAAACAAGAGGAGATTCCCGCCTACTCGAGGGAATGACAAAGGTAATGATTCTAAGTTGTAAATGGAATAATTTAATCCCTACGGGATAATATAAGAACCTATGCATACTATTTCTACCAAAGTTTAATCGCTACGCGATATTATTAGAAATATTTACAGGAAACAGAGCATTCAACAACCCACACAATGCGTTATTGAACCAACTCTATATAGCCACATAGTATCTGCCATCGTACAAATCCTCAGAAATATTTTTATATGTCCACTCGATTTAGTATTTTGCTTAAAGTGTTCTGTGCCGCATAAAACTATTTATGTGGCCTTTCTTAACTTTCAAAATGGAGATAAATAATGAAATTTAATAACATCCTTATTTCTTGCTTATTTGCATTGCTGGCGATGTCCGCCGCCTCTTGCTCGAAATCGGACGACAACACTGTAAACAATCCGTCTGACCCCAAAAGGGACAGCCTCTACGCAGGAATTGAAAGATTGGCAGACTCAGTTTTGAAAAATACCCATGTCCCCGGAATGATCGTCGGCGTTTGGATACCCGGACAAAACATCGAACACGTCATTGCGAAAGGTACGAGCGATATATCGACGAATGCTCCGATGAGCGACAAGATGCTCGTCCGCATTGGTAGCATAACGAAGGTATTTGTTACGACGGTTGCGCTTCAGCTGGTCGATGAGGGCAAGCTCTCGTTGGACGACAAGCTTTCGAAGTTCTACCCCGACTTCCCAAGCGCCGGAGACATTACAATCAGGATGCTGATGAATATGACCTCCGGGATTAGCAGCTATTCGGATTCGGAAGAGTGGAATAAAGATTTGGAGTTAGACCCATTGCACGTTTGGACCGCAGCTGAATTTATACCGTATATCATGGATAAACCTTTGCTTTTCACGCCCGGAACCAGTTTCAAATATTCTAATACTAATATTGTCATTCTTGGGGAAATTATCAAGACGATTACCGGCCAAACGCCTTCGCAATTCCTCAAAGATAGAATTTTCGATAGATTGGCCATGACATCGACCGTTTACCCGGAAGGGCCTGCATTCCCCGAAGGCAAAGCCTATGCCCACGGTACAGCCTACGATAAGAACTCTAATAAATTGATCGATATAGCAACAAAATACGATCCTTCGTTTGCCGGGACTGCCGGGGCTATCATTTCAAGCGTGTATGACGTGCAGAAATTCATCAAGGCTGCCGCAAATGGCGATTTGATTAGCACGAAGTCCCAGGAAGAAAGACTGAAACTGTTCCTCTTCCCAGGATCGGGCGACGGATATGGCCTCGGTATCTATAGGCTGAAGAACTGGTTTGGCCACAATGGCGAGGTTCCGGGCTATGAATCGTCGGCGTATCACAATCCGCAGAACGGCG
This sequence comes from uncultured Hyphomicrobiales bacterium, assembly GCA_964610885.1. GTDB lineage: Bacteria > Bacteroidota > Ignavibacteria > Kapaibacteriales > UBA2268 > CAZSWR01. Next base: position 20,557 of record CAZSWR010000006.1, read on the forward strand.
CCACGATTGTGATTCATTACAACATGGTCGACGAATCCGAAACGGATGCGCTATTTATCTCAATTAAGAACCTGATTGATAAATATTACGGCGCGAAATAATTCATTAATCGAACAAATTGGATTCGATCAACATATTCTAATCGGATCAAATTTATACAATTCAGCCGATGGCTCTTTTGAACATAGCCATCGGCTGTTTTTATTTGTGGCAATACGTTTTCTAAATTTATCAATGGGGTAGGTCAGAATTCGAGGTCGTAGCTGACGCCGACCATTGCAGAGAATTGTGTAGTCTTTTTGTTCGATGTTTCCTCCTTGGAGTAAATGCCACGAATCGATGCGTTTGCCGAAAAGCCACGCCCAAGCTCATAGGATGCGGAAATGCCAAGGTAGGCGTTCGAGAATGCCACTTGCTGCTTTGTTTTGCCTTTCGAACCTTTCGATTTGCCTTGTGTGGTTTCGTTGTACGACATCGCAGCCCCGGCCGAAGGCGTCATCCTCAGGTCGTCGGTAATATCGAAAGAATAGCCCAACGAAGCAGAAAAGTATAGTAGCTTGTTATCGCCAAAGTAATAATCCACATCGATGCCGGCCAGCAGCCCGTTCCAGTAGAAGTCCGAATAGAGAGTGATTTGGTCTTTAGCGTTTGCAAAAATTGATGTATCACTGGCTGAATAGAATCCGTGCGTGTAGGTTGCGCCCACGCCGAAGTAGTCAGACAATTCATATTCGTAATCGAGATAAATCGATGCTGCTTGGAAACGGATTGCCGATCCGATAGATTGATCTATCGAGAATCCGGCCGAGAACCCCGACACGTGGGACAAATCGATGCTCGGACTAAGGGTCGGGTCGCCCCCGGAAATCGAAGTGCCCTTTGCCATTCTCTGCGAAAACACGTCGGCAGCAACCGACAGAGCAAACGGCAAATCTTCATCATCGGACGATTCGGCGCCATCGTCCATATCGTCAGCATCATCTGTATCGACTTCTTCGTCGATTTCGGAGTCGTCGTCAACATCTTCCTCTTCGGATTCCTCGATCTCTTCTTCCTGTTCTTGGCCATCCAAAGCCGAAATACCAGCAGACAGCAAGTCGGTATTTACCTCGTTGTATACTTCATAGGTTTTGCTTTGCGCTGAATATCCAACCAAGGATACAATTGCGAATAATACAAATAAGGTTTGCCGGCGAATCCGGCAAACCTTATAGCGGTATGTTATTCTTTTCCGCAACATTATTTCTTAACTTCCTTGTTGAGTTTCTTTGCGTGTTTCTTTGCTTTCTTGATGTGTTTTTTCTCTTTTTTCAAATCCTTTTTGTCTTTGCTTACGGCAGCTTTGTCTGCTTTCACCTTTGCTTTGTTTGCATCGATCTTTGCTTTTGCATCTGCTTTGTTCGCTTTGCCTTCCTTGATGTCCTTGCGGATTTGTTTGTTTTCTGCTTTGATATCCTTTTTTTCTGCCTTCACCTTTGCCTTGTCTGCTTTGAATTTTTCTTGAGAAGCCTTCATCTTTTCTTTGGTTTCCAACTTCTTTTCCTTCTCGACTTTCTTAGCTTTGTCAGGAACGGGCGTTGGTTGCTGAGCGTAGGCTGCTGTGGAGAGCAGAAGTGCGAATGCGATCATTGCCGCAAAAATTGACTTTTTCATAATACCTCCTAATAGTATTAAAGTTGCGAAGCGTTCTGCTTCAAAATATTTTTTTCCCCTTTTTCAATTGCAACATTTCAAAATCTGTTGCTCAATACAGAAATGATAACGGGGCATGAAAAAAAATGTTTCGCGGTATTTTTAAATTTTTTTATATTATTCTTTCATCAATTTTTCATTTTGCACTTTTTGGGATATTTATTCTATTTTATTGTATTTATATATATTTTCATCGATTCTGGTATTAATTTAAAATCTAATTTTGATGAATGTAATACTACTTTACCCGTTTTTTTACCGTTGTTTTTTCTACGGTAGATGAAAGTAAAATGAAAATACAGAATTAGATGAAAGGGAAATGAAAAGAACAGAGGTGTAAATTGCTATTATGAAGTAATAATGATATTTTGTTAAATTTTTTTTAACTTTCCTACAACAATTTGACGTCCTTATCGTATTAGTATTTTGTGCTTCGGCACAATTAAGCGAGAATAATATTTTCATTAGTGCAAGTTAGATTTATTGTTATTTTAAACTAAATATAAAGGATCGAAAATGGCAACAAACAAAAACGCAATAGTACTCGGATGCTCCAGTGGATATGGCAAAGCAATCACTTTGGAGCTGGCACGAAAAGGATACAATATATATGGTGCACACTTGGACATGGGCAAGGCCAAACTGGCCGTCGAGGAATTCCGCCAGTCGTTGGAAGCGATGGGCGTGAAGGCTGTTTTCTTCAATATGAACGCGGCAGACGAAAAGAATCGCGCCAAGATTATCGACGAAATCAAGTCTTCGGACAATCCCGGAGTTGACGTATTCATTCACTCCCTGGCCTTCGGCGCGATTGGACCTTTCTTTTCGGAGAATCGCGATGAAGAAATCACTCCGAAGAAAATGGAAATGACTTTCAACATTATGGCCAGCAGCCTACTGTATTGGTGCCAAGAGCTGTTCCATTCGGGCCTCTTCCGCAAGGGCGCTCGGATTTTCGCGCTCTCCAGCAGCGGATCCACTCGCGTCATGGTGAACTACGGCGGAATCTCGGTTGCGAAAGCCGCCCTCGAAGCCTATATCCGGCAAATTGCCTGGGAACTGGCTCCGCACGACATAACGGCAAACACAATCCTGGCGGGCGTTTGCGACACTCCGGCCGGAAGGAAAATCCCCACTTTCGATGGACTACTCCGCTACCTGCGCTACCAAAGCCCATTTAAACGCAACACGAAAGCCCCGGACGTCGCCAAAGCAATCGGATTGCTCTGCGAACCGGAATCGTATTGGATCACTGGCCAAGTGATTCACGTGGACGGCGGCGAAAACCTCGGCAACCAATACTCTTTCCTCGACAACAAGGAATAAACTGCTGCCGCTTTAAGACAGTCTAATTGTAACCAAGCCTTGATAGTGATGTCATTATCAAGGCTTGATTAATTATATAGTACAGCACTATCGAACTAAGCATGAAAGGAAAAGAATAAACAAGTATTTCGTCAGTCATTGGATCAATTGCTCAAGAAGTATGCTTAGAAACCTTCGGAAGGGCTAAAAGAGAGAAAGTAGGGGTTCAAAATTTTGAACCCTTACAAATTATTGAACCATTACAAAACATTGAACCCCTACAACTTTCAGATTGATTCCGCGCGTGTTTGTTACACAATTAACAGCAGAATCAAACTGTATTAACAGCCTTAGCGAATCCGCTATTTCTTCCTTTGCAAATAAAAGAATGCAGCAGCCGACAACATCGTCGCGCCGGTTTCCATCGCTGCCTCGTCGGGATTGAACCGTGAATTGTGCAAAGCGAAATTCTTCTGGGGTTCGGAGTGGCCGGCGCCCAAGAACCAAAAACATGCCGGATACCGCGACGAATAGATCGAGAAATCCTCTGCCCACATCTTTGCTTCGGCCTCCGATGCCCTTTCGCCTCCGAAAATCTCTTTGGCAAGCCCCAGAACCACGCTGGAGACGTTTTTGTCGTTGATGAGTGCCGGATACCCGTGCACGATGCGCAAATCGCACTCGAGGCCGTGCATGCGCGAGACACTTTCGGAAATAGTTTTGATCGAGGAGTGCATCTCCTCGCGCAGCTCCGCGTTGAAAGTGCGCAGTGTGCCTTTCAGCTCGGCCATGTCCGGGATCACGTTTGTCGTGTTGCCCGAATTGAACGAAGTAACGCTAAGCACTGCCGGCTCTAATGGATTCACTTTCCTCGAAACAAGCGTCTGGAGTGCCAGAACTGTTTCGCTCGCCGTAACGATCGGATCGCGGCCCAAATGCGGTTGCGCTGCGTGGCAGCCCTTGCCTCGGATCGTCCAATATAGTTCGTCGGTGGCGGCCATGGCCTTCGTCGGCGGTACCAAGATGTCTCCAGACTTCTCCAACGGGTTTATGTGCTGCGCAAAGACAGCCAAAGGCTCCGGCGAATCCAGTATGCCCGACTCAACAATTATTGAAGCCCCGCCGGGAAGTTTTTCCTCAGCCGGTTGGAAAATCAGCAACACACTGCCTTCGAGGTCGATTTCTATAGCTTTCAGTATCTCTGCCGCAGCAAGCAGCATTGATGTGTGCATGTCGTGGCCACAGGCGTGCATGGCGCCACGATTCACCGATGCGTACTCCAATCCGGTTTCCTCCACGATGGGCAGCGCGTCCAAATCGGCTCGGAGGGCCACTCTCGGGCCGCCTGTACCAATTGTGGCTACAATCCCTGTCTGGCTGACATTCTCGAATGGAATGCCAAGCTCGGCCAAGCGGGCGCGTACGAATGCTGAAGTTTCGACTTCGTCGTACGACAGTTCGGGATGCGCGTGCATGTGGCGGCGCATTTCAAGCATTTTGGGAAAAAGCCTTTTGGATTCGATGACGAAGTATTTCTGATCTATTTGCATGTTTTGTCCATGATTTTTGTAAATTTGGTCTAACACCCCCTAACCCCCAATTTTTAGAGGGGGAATAAGAAGTTATACTTTTATTTCATACTAAATCTTCTAAGATCGTAGTATGAATCAAAACTTTGTTGACAATGTACATTACTCATTGCTTGCGTTCATGTTACACATTCTTACTACCCTTTGAAATCTTATCTACGATTGTTTTTTCTTTCCCCTCCTTGCGAAGCAGGGGACAAAGGGGGGGGTGAGCTACGACTTCCAAACTCGTAGTATGAATCAATACTTTTTTCAATCACAACTGCTTACAGGCTTTCCATCTTTTCGATGGTTTTTTCTTTCAGGTCTGCAAGAGATTGTTCGCTGAGCATACGGAAAGTTTCCTCGCGGATTTTGCCCCATGTGTTGTGGACGGGGCAGGGCTTATTGACTGTGCAGCCGGGGAATCCGAGCACGCATTTGCAGAAAACTTCGTCGCCGTCGATGGCGCGGACAATGTCTATCAAGCGAAGTTCTTGGGGATTAGCTTTCAGGAAGAATCCACCTAATTTTCCTTTCCTGGAGCCGACAATGCCGCTCGTGGTCAGGTTTTGGAGTATCTTGGAGATGAATTCTTTGGGTTGCGAAAGCTTCTCGGAGATTTCCAGCGCGCTCAGGAATTTGCCATCCGACTGGGCCGAAAGGTAGAGCACTGCTTGCAGTCCGAGTTCGCAACGTTTAGAAAAGATAACAGTCATTTATTAATTAGTATAGCATTTAACAAATTCAACAAATGTAAACTAAGAAATATTTCGACAAAAATCAAAAAACCGGCTAAAGCTAACCGGTTTTTCATTTTGATTGGAATACGAAATTCCATGAACGCATGTGGAGATTGAGAACAATAGTCAATAAACCATCATCTATCAATTCCCTTTCATGCTAAGTAGTTCCTGCCTCATTTGGTTATAGGCGTTTTTGACGACGCGGTCCGTAACCAAATAGTTTTCGATTGCCTGGCACGAATGCAGCACGGTCGAGTGGTCTCGTCCGCCGAAATTCGCCCCGATCACCTTCAGCGATGCACGTGTCATCTCTTTGGTAAGGTACATCGACATTTGCCGAGCGAGCGTGATTTCGTGTTTGCGGGATTTTGATTCCATCATTTCGCCGGAAACATTGTAGAATGCCGACACGACGCCTTTGATCACGTCGATAGTGATTTCCTTGACTGGCGCGGGTGCGGAGCTGATTCCGCTGACCACTTCGCGGGCCAAATCGAGCGTAAGCTGCTTGCGGTCGAGCGTTACCTTGGCGATAAGCCCGATGAGCGCGCCTTCGAGTTCGCGGACGCTTGCCGTAACGTTTTCGGCGATGTATTCGGCCACATCGAATGGGAGTTCGATACCTTCGTCGCTACTTTTCTTCATCAGAATAGCGATTCGGGTTTCGTAGTCAGGCGGTTGGATATCGACCGTCAGACCCCACTGGAAGCGGGAAATAAGCCTTTCGTCCACGTCTTGGATGTCTTTCGGCGGGCGGTCGCTGGTCAATATGATCTGCTTGCCGGCCTGATGGAAGGCATTGAACGTGTGGAAGAAGCAATTCTGTATGCCGGTTTTGCCGGAGAAGAATTGGATATCGTCCACGATTAGCACGTCGAATGCGCGGTAGTAGGCATTAAATTCGTTGCCTTTGTGCTTCTGCAGCGCATTTAAAAATTCCATTGTGAAGTGTTCGCTTGTCGTATAGAGCACCTTAGCGTTCTTCCTTTTGCGAAGCACCTCGTTTCCGATTGCTTGAACTAAGTGTGTTTTGCCCAAGCCTGAACTGCCATAAATCACCAATGGGTTGTACCGAGTGCCGCCGGGACGGTCCGCAACGGCCTTAGCCGCCGAGTTAGCCAGTTGATTTCCTTCGCCACAGATGAAATTCTCGAATGAATAGCGGGGGTTAAGTCCGGATTGATATTCGATTTCCTGAGGCTTCGAATCGAACGAAAGAGCAGTTTGCTTGGCCGATGGGGGATTTTTGAATGCTGGGAGCTTGATTGTGCGGTTTTCAGCTTTTTCGGCGGCTACGTCCACCATAATATTATACTTCAAAACGCAGTTTTCGCCCAACACTTCAACTATCGTGCGTTGCAACAGGGGATAATAATGCTCTTCGATCCATTCACAGAAAAACTGACTAGGTACATTAACCACTAATTGGCTGCTCGCAAAGCTTTGGGCCTTGATCGGTTCGAACCATGTAGCAAATACGTGGGGGGAAACGTTGTCTCTGATGATTTCGAGGCAACGCGACCAGTATTTCTCGGCTTCCGTCAGGTTTTGGCTGGGAGCGGGCACTTGTTTCAGGTGCGCCTGTCCCGAGCCTTCCGTAGCTTCAAGAGCAAAAAACGGCAGTGTATCTAATTTCTTAGACACAGCAATCTCCTTTTTTTGAGGTTAATAAAAAATCAAAAACACCATGTTAAAAGGTGGTCATTATTATTAAGTGATAAAAATCCCACCTGGATGAATTGCCTGATATGAAGCAATTTCCTGTTAAGGCTTTAACGGTGAGTTTGGTACCGTTAGTAGAATTTACTATTTTGTCAAGAAGAAAGATGTTTTCCACAGTGAAGACAAATCTGTTCAAAGTTTTCAACATCATCACGAAGCGAAAATTGAAATTTTTTCTTAAAAACGCAAGTATTATATTTTTCCACATGCACATTTTTTTCTTGGATTTTTTAAACAGTTACTTTTTAAACAACTTATAAGAATTGTTGGATATGATGAAAAAATGAAATCTTCTCGCCTCTGTATATCGTTATCAATAAATGACTTACAGGCGATGCTGAAAAATACTTCACAATTTATTAAACCAACTTCGCCTTTAAACCATTGAAAACACTAAGCACAAATTATTAACGAATGTTAATAATAGATAAAAAAAATTTTTTATGAATTGAAAATCGCTGAATGGAAATTCAGTCGAAATATCACCAAACATCGTAAGTATAATTATTTCAACACAATTCATAAAAACAGCTTCCAAATGGGATAATTTTCAACAATCGTATTTCCTTATTTTGTGTAGCAGGACATGTTGAAAACTTAGGCTTGCATTTTGAAATTCTTTCCTTTTTGTGAAATAAAGATGTGATTATTCGGCGGACTTTGATAAATTTGCATTAAATACAATGTAGTTTTTTATTTGAAATTGGAGATTATATGGATTTATTTGAAAGGTGCCGTGCCTTTACCCGTGCTGACGAAGTCAAAGCATCAGGATACTATCCTTACTTCCGTCCAATAGAGGAAAACGAAGGACCTGTCGTTATCATCGGTGGCAAAGAAGTTGTTATGGCCGGGTCGAACAATTACCTCGGACTGACAGCCCACCCCAAAGTGAAACAAGCAGCAAAGGATGCCGTCGATAAATACGGTACTGGATGCTCCGGTTCGCGTTACCTGACGGGCACCTTGGACCTGCACAACAAATTGGAGGAACGTCTCGCTGAATTCCTCGGCTACGAAGCTGTTCTGCTCTTCAGCACCGGATACCAAACGGCTATCGGCGTAATTTCAACTCTTGTTCAGAAAGGCGATTACGTTATCTCCGACAAAGAGAATCACGCCTCGATCGTGAACGGTTGCCTGGTGGCGAAGGGCGCATTTGTCGAATTCATTCGATACAAGCACAACGACCCAGACGACCTGGAACGCATACTGCAAGGTCTTCCGGAAGCGAGCGGAAAATTCATTGTTACCGATGGTGTGTTTTCAGTTTCCGGCGAATTGGTCAATTTGCCCCGCCTTACCGAAATTGCTCACAAATATGGCGCCCGCCTGATGATTGACGACGCACATGCTTTCGGCGTCATCGGCAAATGCGGCCGCGGCACTGCATCGCACTTTGGCCTGACCGACAAAACCGACCTCACCATGGGCACTTTCTCGAAAACTCTTGCCTCGCTCGGTGGCTATATCGCCGGACCGGAAAGAGTAATCAATTACCTTAAACACCATTCGCCCGCACTTATCTTCAGCGCATCGCCCACACCGGCTTCGTGCGCCGCCACTCTTGCCGCCTTGGACGTTATGGAAGAGAACCCGGGGATGGTAGATAAACTTATCGAAAACGCTGATTATATGCGCAAAGGATTCCGCGAAATGGGATTCGAAATCATCGAAAGCCAAACGGCAATCGTACCAGTTATGGTTGGCGATCCGGACAAGGCCTTCTTCCTTTGGAGGAAACTATTCGATAACGGCGTGTTCGTGAATGCATTCGTGCCGCCGGGAGTGCCGCCGAATATGAGCATGATGCGCACCAGCTATATGGCATCGCACGAAAAAGTGCATTTGGACAAAATCCTCGACGTGTTCAAAGCAGTTGGTAAAGAAATTGGGATTATATAATATGTAAAGCCAACCTCAAGAGTTGACTTTCAGACTTGACATTTATCAAACATCCGGTGCCTCTTTAAGAGCATCGGATGTTTTTTATTGGACTAATGTTATTTACGATTAAGCACTAAAATGCCATTTGGCAACGAGTATATTAAAGATACTATATAAAATGTGAGGGCGAGGTAACCTCGCCCCTACCCAGGACAAAACAGCGGAACTCCACGTCGGAAGGATACTGCGATCAATTGATTAGTAACTAATCCGATGAACGCCGAAGAACCAAAGCCGATTACGAATGAATGGCTCCAGAGTCAGCGGATGAGTTTCTGGAATCGAGCCTGAGCTAAAAGCTCACGGAAAGCATTATTGAACCCTTAATTCTCAAAATAATGTTTCTTTTTCTTGAAAATTGATTGTAAATTGTAAAAATGAATGTAATTATGTTTCTATATTAAAAGGAATCACAATGCCAAAGACTTTGCGTTTATCGATGATTCTAATGCTGGCTGTATTTTCAATGGCTTCTGCCCAGGAATCGCTGCTCTTAAAGTCTGCAAAGGCCGAATTGCAAAGGGCCTACGAAGAATTCCGCAAGGAAAAAACTCCGGCATACTATATCGGTTTCACAATTAATGAAAGCAATGCCTACCGCTTGAGTGCTTCTTGCGGCCGGCTCGAACGAGACGAAAACACCAAAGCGCGCATTTTGGATATTGATTTAAGAGTGGGCGATTATAGCTTCGACAATACGCACATCATCCGTGGCGCAGGATTTTCGTTCGGGCGCGGCTCGATGGACGCAATGCTCCCGCTCGAAAACGACGAAGCCGCAATCCGCGCCTCCATTTGGTACACCACCGATAAAGTTTATAAATCGGCCATCGAACGCTACGAAAAGGCTATCACGAACAAAGCAGTGAAAGTGGCCGAAGAGGATTCGGCAGCTGATTTCTCCAAAGAAAAAAGCGAGAAATACATCGGTACAATCGTTGAAAACACATTCGATGTCCAACAATGGCGCGACAAACTGCGCAAACTCTCGGATCTGTTCACTCCCAAAGGATGGATATACGAATCGTCCGTTTCGATTTCTGCCGCCGTTAATAATAAATACATTCTCAGCACGGAAGGAACCGAAATCCAGATGTCCGAACCGTACTACCGACTGATGATCAGCCTTTCGACCAAGGCCGAAGACGGCATGAGCCTGCCTCTGTTCAAGGATTACTTCTCGCACTCCCCCACCGGCTTCCCCGATATGGCCACGATCGAAAAAGACATCCGCTCAATGATCGAACTGGCCGACAAGCTGCGCAAAGCACCGGTGCTTCAGAACTTCTCTGGTCCGGCAATTCTTTCCGGCCCCGCCTCGGGCGTTTTCTTCCACGAAATCTTCGGGCACAGGGTGGAGGGCCACCGCTTGAAGAATCCCAAAGAGGCCCAAACATTCAAAAACTCGATTAACGAACGGATACTCCCCGAGTTCATCGATGTGGTATTCGACCCGACAATCGACAAATACAAAAACCACGAAATCAGCGGCAATTACCTCTACGACGACGAAGGCGTCAAATCGAGGAAAGTAACTACCGTGAAAGAAGGTATTTTCAAAGATTTCCTCATGAGCCGCCGCCCGGTGAATAACTTCCTGGCGTCCAACGGACACGGCCGCAAACAGGCCGGCTACAGCGTGGTATCGCGCCAGTCTAACCTATTGGTGGAAGCGCGCGAAACGGTTACATTCGAAAAACTCAAGAAAAAACTCATCGACGAATGCAAAAAGCAAGACAAAGAATACGGGCTGTACTTCGTCGAGGTGGCCGGAGGCTTCACCTTCACGGGCACGAGCATTCCGAACTCCTTCAACGTTACGCCTCGCGTTGTCTATAAAATATTCGCTGACGGGCGCCCTGACGAACTCGTCCGCGGTGTGGACCTGATCGGCACTCCGATCACGACCTTCAAAAACATCACAGCAGCAGCCGACGATGTCGGTATTTTCAATGGCGTTTGCGGTGCCGAGTCCGGTGGCGTGCCGGTGTCGGCGTGTTCGCCTTCGCTTCTCGTGTCGTTCATCGAAGCGCAGAAAAAGGGCAAATCCGAAGCCAAACTGCCGATTCTGCCATGCCCCATTGAAAACCAACCGTAATTAATTGAATTTAAAAGGAAAGGATTATTAAATGAAAAAATCAATTTTTGCTTTTGTTCTGTCGGTTGCGGTCTGCTTTTCAATGTTCACCTCCGTATCCAAATCGCAAGACGACATTATGCGAGCCATGCAAGACGAACTGAACCGGTCGATGGCCGAACTCAAATTGGACAAACTCCAGAAACCTTACTATATTGAATATACACTGAAAATATTTGATGCATACGAGGCAGTGGCCACTCTGGGCAGCATCCGCGACGACAAAACTGTGCGCCGCGCAACTCTGACCGTGGGTTTGCGCGTGGGCGACTACAAATTCGACAACACAAATTTCTTCGATTTCAGCATCAGCTTCTTCGGTTCCGGGGACGATGAGGAATCTTTCGTCAACCGAATGATCACCATCGAACCGGACTACAAATCCCTTCGCCGCGAATTGTGGTTGGCCACAGACGCCGCCTACAAGCGCAACGCCGAAGCGATGACCAAGAAGGAAACTGTTTTGAAAAACAGAATCCGAAAGGACACGATTCCCGATTTCATTCAAATGGGGCCTGAGGAATTCATGGGCAAACCATCGCCCGAACTCTTCACTGCCGACGGCATTGCCAGGACGAAATCCGATTTCGAGGCGATGAAACAACTCTGTAAGAAATTATCTGCCAAGTTCCGTGCTTTCCCTGACGTCTTCGCTTCGCAATGCACATACGAATGCACACCCAAGACAGTATATTACGTCAACTCCGAAGGCCGCAAATACATCAATTCCGAAGTATTTGCCGGATTTGAAGTGTCGGCAATCTCGCAAGCGACGGACGGCATGCCCGTCGGTAATTTCTTCTCGGCCTATGGCCAGGACCGCCGGAGCCTTCCATCGGCCGATTCTTTGGACAGGGCGGTCGATGAATTGATCAAAAAGCTCTTGGAAACCAGGAATGCAAACACTCTCGAGGATTCATATTCCGGTCCGGTGCTCTTCGAAGGCCAGGCAGCAGCCCAACTATTTGCGCAGAGCTTTGCGCCTTGCTTGGCCGTCCAGCGCGACCAGCTGACCGAAATGGGCAAGGACGAACCCGAAAGGTACTCCGAATTCCAGAACAAAGTCGGCGGCAGGGTCTTGCCGGAATTCCTGTCTGTTTCGGCTATTCCTTCGATGAAAGAATACAAATCCATGAAACTCCTTGGCAACTACGCAATCGACGACCAAGGCGTCAAGGCCGAAGACGTGGTTTTGGTCAAAGACGGCTTCCTGAAGAATTTGCTCTCGGGCCGCGTACCGACCAAGAGAATCAAAGCCTCGAACGGGCACTGCCGCGGCGGCTCGGCCATGCTGAGCACCATCGAGCTGAGCGCAACAGACGAAAAAGTGCAAACAAATGCCGAAATGCGCGAACGACTTATTCAATTGTGCCGCGACAGAGAATTGCCCTACGCAATCGTGGTTAAAAAAGTAATGGACAAAAACATACTTGGGACGGCCATCATGAGACTTTCCGATGGCGACTTCATTTCTTCGCTCTATGGCAAACCCAAAGTGCAAATCGTGGAAGCAGTTAAGCTCTTCGCCGATGGCCACGAAGAAGTGGTGCGCGGCGTCGAGGGCTTGGGATTCACTCCTCAGGGCTTCAAAGATATTCTCTCGGTGGGCAGCAACTCCTATGCGCTGAATTATCTGGCTCCATCGATCTCTTCGCCATACATGACCGGTGGCGATGCTTATGTGCATTGCTCGGTTATCACGCCGGATTTGCTCTTCGAGGATGCAGAAATCAAGCCTCTCCAAGACGATTTCACCAAGCCTCCGATAATAAAAAATCCGCTCTTGCTTGTGAAATAATTTGGCTCTGTTCAGATACACAAATCCCTCTTCGCAGCGAATGCGAAGAGGGATTTTTAGTATTGGACTAGGGTTTGGAATTACTTCCTGTCAGAAGTGGCAGCCATCGCCTATTTCACAAATTGTTTTGCATAGAACTCTGGCGTCAGCGGTCGGCCGGTGGCGCGTTCGATCATTTGGTTCCAAGGCAGCTCGGCGCCAGGGCCGAAAACCATTTTCTGAAGGTAATGACCAACTTTGGGATTGCCTTTGAAACTGACATTGGCTTCTTTTGAATTCAGAACGCGCTCTTTCAGAGTGAAATAGAGTTGCGATGCAAGGAGTTCGCCAAGGTGGTAGTTATGGTAGTAGCACGGGAAAGTGGCGATGTGGATTTTCGTGGCCCAGTCAGGAGCATTACGGCCTTCGGGTTTCTTCATACCCTGATATTTTTCGACCAAATTCCACCAAAGAGCGTTTAAATCTTGGTCAGGGTCTGCATAGAGGGCTTTTTCGAAACGGAACATGACCTGGGACCAACGGCTGAAGCAGAGCTGTTCCAACCGGAGGTAGTCGTCGCAAGTGTTTTTAATTCTTTCAAAATCTTTTTGATTCAGTCCAAGCATATCTTTCATCCAGATTGGATTGCTGGCCATGCGTCCAAACATCATAGCAATTGCTTCGGTAGTGAAAGTATGGGCGGCAGTTTTCAGTATCCAAGGTAACTCTTTATTGTGGTACTTTGTGTAAACGGCGTGGCCATATTCGTGTAGCATTGTATTCATCCATTGGGCATTTGGCTGGACGTTGCAGAGCACGCGCACGTCTCCTTTGTCCCGATCGATATCGGTACAGAAAGCATGTTGGTTTTTACCGGGTTTGTCGAAAAGGTCGCTTTTTTGGAGCAGGTCTTTGATATCCAAGCCGATTGAGCTGTAATACTCTTCGGTGATTTTGACGATGTCCTTGCCAGCATAGAATTCGTCGAGATTTATATCATAAATCTTCGGTGCCTCCTGGAAATACCTATTCTGGTAGTGCCAAGGCATCAATTCCTCTGGTTTGATTGAACAGCGTTTCGCCAGGTAGGAATCCATTTTCTCCTTCAGCTTTTGGAAAGCAGGACCCGTGAGGTCGTCCAATTGGTCGAAGAGTTTCAAGATGTCGTTGGGGTCTTGTTCGTTCAGCTGAAGGCTCATCGTGTGGAAGTTCTCGTATCCGAGCGCTTGGGCTTGCTCATTTCTCATTTTTACCAAGTTAATAATATCTTCCGATACCAGTTCGCCGATTTTTTTGTGCGCTTTCCATGCTTCCTCGAGTTCGCGAGAATCTTTGCTCGAACCGAGAATAGCTTCGATTTGGTTGTCAGTCAATTCCTTGCCACCGGCCAAGGCACGGAAGTTTTGGAATTTCTTCGTGATCGAGCTTTGAAGCAATGTGATTTTGTTCAGTAGTTCTGTTTCGATTTGGTACGGTGCAAAAGTATTGTAGAGCAGCACTAAGCGGCGGGCCAAGATCGGGTCGGACGATTGTTTCATCGATTTGAATGCTTTTATCTGCTTGAAAGTTTCCTTGTTCGAAAGGAATTCGTTCATTGACATGTCTGCTTTGGCGGCTGTCTCGAAATCCTCATCTTTGCCAGAAATCGAGGCGTTCCAGTTTGTCTCGGCCGAGGCATTGTAGAACTGTGAGAGTTCTTTCTCGATTCTGTCTGCAAACTCCTTGAATTCTGCATTATCGAATTCTTTCATTCCATCCTCTTTTGAATCTTTGACCTCGAGCGTTTGAATATTCATCTTATTTTCTTCGACATTTGTTTTGGCCTGTCTGGCTTTTTTGTCTTTTGGGGCGGCTTGGGTTTCTTTGGGGACTTCCACCGGCTTTATTTGCTGAATCTGCTGCGCATTGCCCTGAATCGCTGGGAACATTAACCCGATTGCAAGGGCTGTGGTGATGATTGATTTCTTCATTGGCACTCCTTTGTTTGTAAATATTTATTAAACAATTTGTCTTTATTATCAATACTCATTTGCTAATATGTAGAGTGTAATCGCCATAGCGGCCACCTGATTGTTGAAGTCGTCGGAATTGATTTTCTCCGGTGTATCGTTCGGCGAATGGTGGTACCAGAAATATTTTCCTGTGGTATCCCAGCCAGGACTCATCCCGGGCACGCCATTGTTTCGCATCAGCGGGCCTATATCGACACCGCCGCCGCCTTTATTGATTTGAATGGAGCCGAAGTATTTGCAGAGTATTCCTTCGATTGGCTTCAATTGGTTTTCCATCAGCGAATCAGGCCCGGAGAAATTAATCGAATATGGCGCAAAAATCCCGCCGTCGAACTCGCAGGCATAAATATGCTTTTCGTTTTTGTGCGCGCGGGCGTATTCGATGCCGCCTCGGTTTCCGTTCTCTTCGTTTGCCCAAAAGACAGACCTAATCGTACGCGCTGGGCGCAGTCCGAGGTCGTGGAGCAGCTTCACGATTTGCCAACCGGCCACGCAACCGCTCGCGTCGTCGTGGGCGCCTCGCGTATTGTCCCACGAATCGCTATGGCCGCCGACTGCAATCACTTCGTCAGGGAACTTCGACCCGGTGATTTCGCCAACCAAATTGCTCGATGGCGAATCGGGCAAGAATTTCGATTCTGTATAGAACGAGAGAACGATGTTTTCGCCATCGGCCTGGATGCGGCCGAGCATTGCGGCGTCCTCTGGCGTGATTGCGCCGTGGGGTATCTTCGGAACTGAGTCCACATAGCCCATACTGCCGGAATGCGGCTGGTAGATTTCCGCAGGCGTTGCTGATCGCGTCAGGCTGGCCACCGCACCGAAGCGCGCGGCAATCACAGCGCCGTGGTATCTGTACCTAATGGCTTGGCCGTAATTCTCGAATTTTATATTAAATACAACGATTTTGCCTTTGGCCGGCGCAGGGTTCCGCTCCAGGTCTTCGATGCCTCCCACGACGTAGCACGGCGCAGTTATAGGGCCGTTTGGAGTATTAATGCTGCCACCGAGCACGGTTACGGGCAATCGCATCTTGTGCGGCGATACCATTTCTAAGTATTCATTGCCTCGGTCCCAATGCGGAACCATGACAGGCTCCTTGGCCACGCGCTCCAGCCCGTCGGCTTTCATTTTCCCGAAGCCCCAATCAATCATTTCCTCTAATACATTCGTGCCGCAGAGCCTGCCACCGAAATGGTCGCAAATGTATGCAGTACGCTTCCACGCGGTGGAATCGCCTTTGAGCGCGGCGATGATTTTTTCGGCGGCGGGAGAGTATTTCTCGATAATCTGCTCGCGGCTAAGCCCAGCCGAAAAGCAATTGAATTGGAACAAACCTATGAACGAAAGAATTAGTGCTGTTCTGGTGAAAACATTTTTTGAGAGAGTTTTTGATATATTCATTTTTCTTCCTTTTCCTGCAAAAAGCTACAATTCAAAAATCGGAATTAATTCACTTATAAACAACACAATTCGTCCGCCGGCACCCGACTTTTATTCTCGGGCAGCTCGTCTGAGGGACCGAAGGCAAAATTCGGAAGGCGAGCGAAACGCACCGTCTTCTGTAAGTAATTGATTTGCATTGTGTTAATTTTGTGTTAATTTGTTTGTTTCTGTTTTTTTTTCTCGCAATTTCATTGTAGTTTTGTCGTGTAAACTGTTGATGAATTGAAATTGAAAATTGGAAATAGGTTTATGAACGGAAAGCCCCTCACACACGAATCGCCCTTGAATCAGTCAAAGACAATCGCTATAATCGATGACGAACCCGATATTTTGGAACTTGTTTCGATAACACTCACGAAAGCCGGCTACCGGACCAAGACATTCGAGGACGGCGAAACGTTCATTAAATACCTTTCGCAAGAGCAGCCCGATCTGGTCGTGCTGGACCTGATGCTGCCCGATGCCGACGGTTTCGAGATTTGCAAGTTCATCCGGCGGGACGAGCGGCTGGCGCAGATTCCCGTTATCATGCTGACGGCCAAACACGAAGAAACCGACAAAGTGCTCGGGTTGGAGCTGGGCGCCGACGACTACGTAACGAAGCCATTTTCGCCGCGCGAGCTGGCCGCAAGGGTCAAAGCAATCCTCAGGCGCGAAGAGAAATCAATCAAAACGCAAATACTCAAAATTGGGAAATTCCTCGAAATTGATTTGCAGAAATACGAAGTCTATGTGCAAACAGACAAAGTAGAGCTGACTTCGACAGAATTTCGGATACTGAAACTGCTCTCCGAGCGCAAGGGATGGGTATATTCCCGAGAGCAAATCTTGGACTATTTGGGCGTGCAGGAAAAGGGCGTTTTGGACCGCACCGTGGACGTGCACATCAAAAACCTTCGCGAAAAACTCGGCATCGGCGGCAAGTATATCAAAAATATCCGTGGCATTGGATACAAAATCGAAGAGGAAATATGAAACAAATCTTCACGAAATTTTTCGGGGCGTTCTTGATTATTATCTTGTCGCTCTCGGGACTGATATTGTATTTCGCATTCAGTTCAATCAACGATAACTACCTTCAGTTTATAAACAATCAGCTACTGAACCTCGATTTCTCGATGAAGAGCCGCATTGCCCCGCTGCTGGTAGAGAACCGTCGCGCGGAATTGGACTCGATCGTCAAAATGAGCGGCAGGGACGTCAATACGAGGATCACAGTGATCGATACTTTCGGAGTGGTTGTCGCCGATTCGAAATCGGACCCGAAGACTATGGAAAACCACGCCGACCGACCCGAATTAATCGAAGCAAAAGCCAAAGGCATCGGCCACGCCGAGCGTTTCAGCCACACGATCAACGACGACATGCTTTACACAGTGGTGCCAATCAAAAACGGCGACACACTGATTGGATACTCGAGAGTAAGCCTCTACCTGAAAGACATCAACACATGGATCGGTGGGCTGCGAAGCCGAATTTTCCAGATTTCGATCCTGATCGTGGTGCTCGGTTTGGCGCTGGCTTTCGTTGTCTCGCGCGGCATCACAAAGCCAATCAAGCGCTTAGTGCTGGCATCGCGTCGGGTGGCCGACGGAGATTTCACCGCCAAGGTTTACGTATCGAACCACGACGAAATACGCGAACTCGCCGACAGCTTCAACACGATGACCGATAAAATAAAAAATCTTTTCGACCAGGCATCGACGCAGCAAGAGGAATTGAATAGCATTATTACGTCGATGAAGGACGGATTCGCAGTGTTCGACGCGAAAGGCAAAATCATGCTCTTCAACGAAGGCTTCGGCCGCATCGCCGGTTCGGATTTTGTTGAAAATAAAGTGTACTGGGAAATCATTCGCGAAAGCGCATTCATCGAATTCATGGAGCAAACACTGAAGAAGCGAAAAGGCATCGCCCGCGAAGCAATTATCGACGGCAAGCACTTCCTTTGCTCGTCGAGCTATTTGGAGGCGAAGGGCGAGGTCGTGCTCATTATGTCCGATATAACTCAGTTGAAAATGCTCGAAAACATCAAGCGCGATTTCGTCGTGAACGTGTCCCACGAGCTTCGCACACCGCTGACGGCGATAAAGGGCTTCATCGAAACGCTTCAGGACGAATCCGACGAAAAGCAACAACGCTACCTTTCGATTGTGGAGCGCCACACGGACCGGCTTATCAATATCGTAAACGATTTGCTCCTGCTGTCCAAATTGGAGGACGCCGGCCAAAAACTCGAAATCTCGGATACGAACATCGTGGAAATCACTTCCAACGTTGTGAAAATGTTTGAGCAGAGGCTCATCGAGAAGAATCTTTACCTGAACATTAACGTAGCCGATGGCTTCCCCGCGGTGCAGGCGGACCAATACAAGATCGAGCATCTAATGATCAACCTGATCGACAATGCAATCAAATACACCGACGAGGGCGGCGTGGACATTTATTTCTCGCGAACGAACGATTTTGCCGTTATTGCGGTATCCGACACAGGCATCGGCATCCCGAAAGAAAAGTTAGGCAGAATCTTCGAACGGTTCTTCACGGTGGACAATTCACGTTCGCGGAAAGTGGGCGGGACCGGCCTCGGGCTGGCAATTGTCAAACACATCGTGCAGCTGCACGGCGGGGAAATCAAGGCAGAATCCAGCGAAAACGGCTCGAGGATGACCGTGCTGCTGCCGCTCGTCCAGGAGTGAGACGGTTCAGGAAAAATGTAAACGTATAAATTAAGGATTCGGATCAACATTCGATTTGCGTGTGCAGGGCGATTTCCTCGAGGATTGAAGTGCATTTCAGGCACTCCTCGAGGCTCCCTTCGTAAACGTTGGACTTACCCGAATTGTGTACTTCCCAGGTGAGCTGTTCGGCGTGGTCGTAGGAGCAACCGGTGGCTTTGATGATTTGGTTAATAACTTCGTCGAACGTATGCCAGTCGTCGTTGAAAAGGATAACACGCATAGGGAAATCTGTGTTGTTGGTCGTCGTTACCTCAATTTGTTCCAATTCTTGTACGTTCTGGTCAAGCATAATTTCATCAAAAAAGTTTCAAACAAATCAAAATTTAAACTAAACAAATTTTCACAATCTGCAAAGATAATAATTCTACTTTCCGATTTTGGGAAGCCATGAATTATTGATTCCGCCCCACGAGGAAGCGCGAAAGTCGTTGAAATATCGCAAGAATCGATGTGAATCAGTTGGCTGAAGATATGTGATAACAAAAATGCTCATAGTTTTTTCCTCATCGCCTTCCATTTACTCCGCACCCGTTATTGATTTCTTGCCCATTGTTGTGAGCAAAGCGGTTTGCTCCGAGCTGTTTAATCTTTCAGTTATTAACTGAATTTTCTTCATTATGGAACTAAATTGCGAGCTATGTCGGAACATTTGTTATATTTGTAGTTGATGTATAACGTTGACAAATGGAAATGAACGCATTAAACGCCTCTTTCATACTGGCCGCTTCGGTGAAGGAACACTTCCCTCAGTCTGACCTGCCGGAAATAGCCTTCGCCGGACGCTCGAACGTCGGCAAATCTTCGCTGCTAAATAGTATCGTGCTTCGGAAAAGCCTTGCCAAGATCAGCTCCACTCCGGGCAAAACGCAAACGATAAATTTCTTCAACGTCGAGGACCGCTGGATGCTCGTCGATATGCCCGGTTTCGGATACGCCCAGGCGTCGAAAACCAAACGCGACGATTGGTTCAAGATGAACAGGGAATACCTCGTCGGGCGCGAGAACCTCGTTTTGGTTGCTTCGCTTATCGATTCGCGCCACGACCCGATGGAATCAGACATCGCGTTCATCGAATGGATGGAAATGAACCAAATTCCATATTTGATAATACTGACGAAATGCGACAAAATCTCGCCGAAACTGCTCGCCGAACGCAAAGAGCAAGTCGAGCACTTGATTTCGAATTGCCAATTCGCTCGCGAGGTTTTGCCATACTCATCGGTTACGAATCTCGGGCGAGAGCAATTAATCGGGATTATTAAAAAATCGTGCGCAAAAAAATAATAATATAAGATTAAATTAAAACCAAACTTTGTTCGTTCTAACATTTGGTATTTGAAATAACATCCGATTGAAAGCAATATTTCTCGGAAAAAGAAGCATCAAAGAGCTTTGAATTCCGGTTTCTTTATACCTAATTGAATCTTTTTGCTTTGCCAAGCTCTTTGAACTCTGAAGTTCCGAACTTCCAGGGGCAATACTCTGCAAACTGCTCGGAACAATGAAACATGAAATTATCATAAAGATATTTTTTGAATTATTTTGGAGGTTATGCTATGTTTTCCAAAAGTATTAGGAAACTGCTCGGTGCGAAACCGCTTTTCGTGCTGCTTGCATTCCTTTTCGGCGCGCCCAGCCTGATGGCCAGCGAAGCCGAATTAGTGGTTCCCACCCTAACAACTGACCAATCAAACCTGCTCATGATTGGGCTTATTGTATGTTTGCTTGGAATGGTGTTTGGCCTGTATGCCTACCTGCACGTGAAGCGACTCAAAGCGCATCCGACGATGCTCGACGTATCGGAGTTAATTTTCCAAACCGCAAAGACTTACCTGCTCCAGCAGGGCAAGTTCCTCATTTTGCTTGAAATCCTCATCGGCACATGTATCGCATTCTACTTCGGTGCGCTTCAGAACATGCAGCTTTCCGGCGTGGCTATGATTCTCGCATGGTCTGTGGTGGGTATTCTCGGTTCGTATGGCGTGGCGTGGTTCGGCATTCGTGTCAATACGCTCGCCAATAGCCGCATGGCATTCGCCTCGCTCGAGAAAAAGCCGCTTAAATTGCTCAACATCCCGCTCCAGGCCGGAATGAGTATTGGCGTGTTGCTGATCTGCGTCGAACTTATTATGATGCTCATCATCCTTCTTTTCATCGACCCGCACTATGCCGGTGCATGTTTCATCGGCTTCGCAATAGGCGAATCGCTTGGCGCCAGCGCCCTCCGTATCGCCGGTGGTATCTTCACGAAGATTGCCGATATTGGCTCGGACTTGATGAAAATCGTGTTCAATTTGAAAGAAGACGACCCGTCGAACCCCGGCGTTATTGCTGACTGCACGGGCGACAATGCCGGCGATTCTATCGGACCGACGGCAGATGGATTCGAAACCTATGGCGTAACGGGCGTGGCCTTAGTCAGTTTCATCATCCTTGGCGTCTTCCCGCAGTACCAAGCGGAACTTATCACATGGATCTTTACTATGCGCGTCGCAATGATTTTCACTTCGATCCTGGCCTATTGGATCAACCTCGGAGTGAGCAAAATGATTTACAGCGGCCGCGACGACCTCGATTTCGAACGCCCGCTTACATCTTTGGTATGGATTACTTCCATCCTGTCGATCATCGCAACGTTTGGAATCAGCTACTGGCAGATCACCAACCTTCCGAATAACATTTGGTGGGTTCTGGCCACGATCATCAGCCTTGGCACTCTGGGCGCTGCACTGATTCCAGAATTCACGAAAGCATTCACCAGCACCAAGGCCCGCCACACACAAGAAATCGTCCGCGCATCGCGCGAGGGCGGCCCTTCGCTGACGATCCTCTCCGGTTTGGTCGCAGGCAATTTTAGCGCATTCTGGGAGGGCATGGTATTCTTCACACTGATGTTCTTCGCATATATTTCGAGTACAAACGGACTAAACTCGATTATGCAATACGAGACGATTTTCGCTTTCGGCCTCGTGGCGTTCGGTTTCCTCGGAATGGGGCCGGTTACCATCGCCGTCGATAGCTACGGCCCTGTAACGGATAACGCACAATCGATCTACGAACTGTCCATGATCGAAACTCGCGAAAACATCGAATCGGAAATCGAAAAAGACTTTGGCTTCAAACCCAATTTCGACAAAGCAAAACAATACCTCGAAGAAAACGACGGAGCAGGAAATACGTTCAAAGCCACCTCGAAACCTGTGCTCATCGGTACAGCCGTCGTGGGCGCAACGACTATGATTTTCTCGCTTATCCTGCTGATTAAATCAACTCTCGGCATCGCTCCCGAACAAGTTTTGAACTTGCTCAATCCATACACTATCCTCGGATTCATCTGCGGCGGCGCCGTTATCTATTGGTTCACCGGTGCATCCACCCAGGCCGTCTCCACCGGCGCATACAAAGCCGTCGAATTCATCAAAAAGCATATCGACCTGAGCAATGCCTCGCAGGCAGCGTCCACCGAGAACTCGAAAGAGGTCGTGAAGATCTGCACTCAATACGCGCAAAAGGGAATGTTCAACATTTTCATCGCAATATTCAGCTTTGCGCTCGCTTTTGCATTCTTCTCCGCTTCGGACCGCTCGAATCCTGGCCCGGCTGCGTTCTTCGTCAGCTATTTGGTTTCGATTGCCATTTTCGGGCTTTTCCAAGCCATTTTCATGGCTAATGCCGGCGGCGCTTGGGACAACGCCAAGAAGATCGTCGAAGTGGAACTAAAGGAAAAAGGCACCGATTTGCACGCTGCGACCGTTATTGGCGACACAGTTGGCGATCCGTTCAAAGACACTTCATCCGTCGCGCTGAACCCGATCATCAAATTCACGACACTCTTCGGCTTGCTGGCCATGGAGATTGCGATCGTCCCATCGTTCGTTTCCACGGCTCCGTACGTGGGCGGCGTGTTCTTCGCAATTGCCCTCGTATTTGTGTATCGCTCGTTCTATTCGATGCGCATCCCGGAGAAGCTCTAAACCAATCAGCTTTCAGATGCTTTTTCTCTCGCTCACAATAAAAAAACATCCGATGACTCTTTGGGCCATCGGATGTTTTTTTAAAGTCCACACCATGAATCATAAAGGAGAAAAAATACTGAAAATGTCAAGAATCAAACCTATAGATGTAGTTGCATTAGAAGATTATATTATCGAAATCAAATTCTCTAACGGCGAAATTCGGCGATTCGATTGCAAGCCATATTTAAATGGTGATTGGTTTTCAGAGTTGCTCAAAATAGAAAATTTCAAAGATATGAGGGTTTCCGGTTCGACTGTCGAAAGGGCAACTGGCCAAGATCTATGCCCAGATTGCCTTTACGACAATAGCTACGTCTGATCCATTTATTGGGCAGATTATTCTCCTCCCATTCAGAAGTTGAACGTCTGACTGCATTTTTCTCATATCGAATGCGAGAAAACACTCGGAAGGGTTACTGTTCCAAATGCTAATATTATTCTGCCAATACAACTAGGAATTATTACTATCTCTGGCAGGCTTCAAGCCAGCTCCGAAGGTGCGATATATTCATTGCTGACACGTTGATTAATATTCCACGCTTTCAGCGTTTGAATGATGATACCAACACGTTTACTATGAATATTCCACGCCTTCGGCGTTCACTCCGGCTACGAATATGTGTTCGAAAAACAAATCAATTACGTATGAATGGTGTCGTACTCATCGGATGAGTATTTGATATCCAATTTCAAACAAAAAGCCACATCCCATTTTGTAAGATGTGGCTTTTGTTTTTTCTGCTGATTACCTATTTGTAGAATTCAAATTCGGTATTTCCGGCGTAGATTGAATCGAGGGCAAGCATTTCCTCCAGGCGGAGCAATTGGTTGTATTTGGCGACGCGATCCGTGCGCGAGGGTGCGCCGGTTTTGATTTGTCCGGCGTTGGTCGCCACTGCGATGTCGGCAATCGTTGTGTCTTCGGTTTCGCCGGAGCGGTGCGAGATCACTGTGCGGTAGCCGGCGCGTTGGGCCATTTGGATTGTTTGCAGCGTTTCGGTCAGAGTCCCGATTTGGTTCACTTTGATCAGGATCGAATTGCCGACGCCTGCCTTGATTCCGCGATCGAGGAATTTCGGGTTGGTAACGAAGAGGTCGTCGCCCACGAGCTGGATTTTTTTGCCCAGGGCAGCGGTCAGTTTGCCCCAGCCTTCCCAGTCGCGCTCGCCGAGGCCGTCCTCGATCGAGACGATCGGATAGCGTGAGCACAAATCCACGTACCATTGCACCATTTCGTCCGATGTCTTAAGGACTCCGCTCGATTTGAACATTTTGTACTTGCCGTCTTCGTACATTTCGCTCGAGGCGACGTCCACGGCGAGTAGTATGTCTTTTTTCGGTTCGTATCCGGCGGCGCGGATTGCCTCGAGGATCACGTCGAAGGCTTCTTCGTTCGATTTCAGCGAAGGAGCGAAACCGCCTTCGTCGCCAACGGACGTGTTGTAGCCTTTGCCTTTGAGCACTTTTTTCAGATTATGGAACACTTCGGCGCCGGCGCGAAGGGCTTCGCGGAAGCTCTCGAAGTTATGAGGAATGATCATGAATTCCTGAATATCGACTGTGTTGTCGGCGTGTTTGCCGCCGTTCAGGATGTTCATCATCGGGGCGGGAAGAGTGCGGGCGTAAGTGCCGCCCAAGTAGCGATAGAGTGGCATGGTGTGGTATTCGGCGGCTGCTTTGGCCACTGCGAGCGACACGCCAAGGATGGCATTGGCGCCGAGTTTGGATTTGTTCTCGGTGCCGTCCAATTCGATAAGCATGTTATCGATTTGGATTTGCTCGGCTGCGTCGATACCTTCGAGCGCGTCTGCGATAATCGAATTGACGTGTTCGACTGCTTGTTCCACGCCATTTCCGAGGTAGCGCGAAGCATCGCCGTCGCGAAGTTCGCAGGCTTCGAATTCGCCGGTGGAGGCGCCCGATGGCACTGCTGCGGTTCCCATGGAGCCGTCTTCGAGAATAACGTCCACCTCGACGGTGGGATTGCCGCGCGAATCAAGAATTTCGCGGGCGAAGATGTCAGAGATAAATGAACTCATCTGTTTTCCTTCAAAATATTTCAAGTAATAAAAACTAATTATTTCAAATCCAAAAGGATATAAAGTCAAAAATTGCAATTGCCTAACCGGCAATTTCGTCGATTTTCTCGGCCAGGGCGAAATCCAGCTCCGTCAGCCCGTCCACTGTATGCGTGCGAACCGATACGCGCACTTTGTTCCATCCGTAAATCAAGATGTCTGGATGGTGGCCCATTGCCTCGGCAGCGATTGCGATTGCATTTGCCAATCCGACGGCAGCCGTGAAGCATGGGGCGACCAGCTCGCGGCAGAGTTCGTCCCGATCGTTAACGACCCAAAGTGGCTTCGATTCCAGTCTTAGTTTAATTTCTTCCGAGTTTAGTTTGGTTTCCATATTATTCCACGATAAAACGTTCTACGATAAATCTTCCATTTAAAACATAGCTCCGGCAAACGCATTTTCGCACAAAAAAAAGGCTGTCTTGATTGCATTTTCGATTTGCAAAGACAGCCATTTCGTTTTATTTATGGCTCCGGTGATGTACCTTCTTGCGCCAATGTCGGTCTTTCGTCAGTGTTAAATGTGCTCTTTCAAATGTGCTTCGATTTGTTGTTTCGGCACTGCGCCGATGATGCTATCCACCACCTGGCCCTCTTTGAAAATGAGCAAGGTCGGGATCGAGCGGATGCCATAGGTCATGGCTGTTTTCTGGCTGGCGTCCACATCGACTTTAACCATTTTTGCCTTTCCGGCGTATTCGGCGGCCAATTCTTCGATAAGCGGGGTGATCATTCTGCAAGGTCCGCACCATGTGGCCCAAAAATCCACGAGCACTGGTACATCCGATTGCAATACTTCCTGGTCGAATACCTCGTCCGAAACAAGCTGTAATTGCGACATTTTTTACTCCTAATGTATGGTTATTTAATCTTTCAAATCCACTAAAAACGGAAATGTAAAATTACAAATTTCTGTTCAAACATTAAACAGAAATATTCCGTTTTTATTGTAATATTTCACATTATTATTTTTTTGCCTCGCGGTCGCATTTTCCGATGCGATATTTGGTTGTTGTGCGCGTAAAGTCTTTCATTTCAACCTTCTTCGCGGGGTCGAACTTGCCGTCGTAGCTGCCCTGGCGCACCAAAACTGTTTTCTCGCCGTTCTCAAACTTTTCCACAATCGTTTCGCGGGCCGAGCATCTCTCCTGCCCGTAGCAATAGCTTTTCTCGAATATCGAGGCTTCCATGGGGCGAACCTTCAGTTTGTGCGCCGGGCGAATCCATTTGTATTCTTTCTCGCTGTGCAAGCGGTCGAACTGCTTTGTTTCCGGTGTATATTTCATATCGGCAATCTTGGCAATCATTCCATCGGCGCCGTAAGTGAAAGTGATTTTGGAATTAGCTTCCGAGATCGAGTCGCGCTTTTCGTTCGAATAACCTGTCATGGCGATGATGTTGCCCTTCGAGTCCTTGTCCACTTTGTACCATTCGCTGTCGGGGTCGTGTTGGCAATCGGGGCGCGAAATCTTGAACGTGGCGGGGTAGCCGTCTGCGTCGAAAGTAGTCTCCACCGAAAGAGCAATCGAACCTGCCTTGGCTCCGGTTTCTTCGTCGTCCGTGGGGAAGTATTGTGTGCGTTTTTCCACGACCGAGTACACCGGGAAATTGCCTTTGGGCCTGGAATTCTTGGCGGGAAGCATGCGCAGAACGAAATAATCGACAAGCTTGTTGCCGTCAGTGTTTTTGTATTCGGCATCGGTGCTGAATCGGGACACTTCCTGGCTCAGAAGCCAGCCGTTTGCGTCATAGTTGTTCTTTACTTTCATCACAAGCGCCTCGGGCTTCATCTCGCCTTCGTAAACATCTTTGGAGAGCAATTCGTAAGTATCCTTCGAATAGACGGGCACTACGATCTCGGTCGTCAGCGTGGCGTGGTCGGTGATGATTTCCTTTGTGGGCAGCCGGTCGGCTCCGAGTTCGCGTTCGATGGTTTTCGTAGCATTGCCGGCGCTATCCTTGTAGATTGCTTTTTTCCAGAAATAATCAGTATCATTTTCGTATTCGTAGCTGACAAATTCCTTCTCGGACGGTACCCCGTCGATGTAGTTCTGAACGGTCTCGTCGGTAACGAACATCAATTCGTTGCCACGCTCCTCCACGGCAGGCTGTTTTTTGCAGGCAAGCGAAACTAAGCATAATGCCGCAATTGCGAGTAACTTAATGAATCTCATGCAAATTCCTCAGTATAATATTAAATATTTCACATTGTTAATCAATATCGAAATTTTATCTTCGTTTAATCATTATTTATTTTTTATATTTCATTTTTTGAAATTGTAAATAATGACCCAACAAATTGAAAACAAAAAAACGAAATATTCGGCTAAATGCCAAGCTATATTTTTAAGTAACAATTTTCGGTTTCGTATGTTAATAGCATAATGTTGGCGATCGAACAATCGCAAAAGTAAAAGTGACAGGGAAAAATATTCATGGTTAAGTTTTTGATAATTATGGCCGGACTGGGCGGCGGGGTGCTTCTGGGGATGCTGCCGCGGCTGTATGCGCCTTGGGGGCGCTTGCGGACGTGGATCCTGGTGGTGTGGATTGCAATTTCTGCCTGCGCCACGCTCGTCCCGCCAATTGCTACCGATCTCGAAACGCTCCAAGGGCTTTCCTCGATGGGCCAGCAGGAGCCGATCAACGCGAGTTTCTATATAACAGGCACCATAGAAGTTATAAGAGAGCTATGGGATACGTCACATGCCAAACCATCGCGATTCCTTAAAATTAGATCTACTCCTGAAACTTCCGGCAAAGAATACAATCTCATTCTGCCAGAGGATTCTGAATTGTTCGAGTGCGCCAAAGAACCGAAAAAGGAAATCTTTGCAAAGCTCAGCTATAGCCCGGAAGAGAAGCACTTTCACTTCGTCAGCTTGGAGAGCATCGATCCTTGGGTCGTCCTGCCATACGTCCCCGGGCTGGGCGAGAGGATGCGGATCATCAATTTCCACGTGCCGGTCGCTTGGGTGGCCGTCCTGGCCTACCTTTTCTCCATGGTGTATTCGATAATGTACTTGCGCCGCCGCGACCCGGATTTGGACGCGAAAGCCGCATCCGCCGCTGCGCTGGGCACAGTGTTTTGCATACTTGCCACTGTGAGCGGCATGATCTGGGCGAAATTCAATTGGGGCGCGTATTGGAACTGGGATCCACGGGAGACATCCATTTTCATGCTCCTGTTGATCTATGCAGCATATTTCACTCTCCGCTCGGCAATTGCCACCGACGACGCCCGCGCACGCCTCAGCGCCGTCTATAACGTGTTGGCCGCCGTTACCGTGCCTTTCTTCATCTTCATCCTGCCGAGGATTACTTCTGGCCTGCATCCGGGCGCGGCCGGCGAAGAGACAACCGGGCCAATCCTCAGCGCGCAATCCGAGATGATGAACATCGTCAAGCAAATCACATTCGCCCTGGCTTTGGGCGGCTTCACGGCGCTATTCCTGCGTTTGCAAAACGCACTCTACCGCACTCGGCGTATCGGCGAGCTGATTAACGAAGCCGAAGATCAGGATTTCCAACGAATTACCAACAAGGAAGGAAAATAAATGATACATTTCCTCGAACAGAACCAATTGCTTATAGTCCTCGCGATTGTCCTCGTCGTCTGGGCTGGAATATCCATTATTCTATTCGCAATCGAGTCCAAATTGAAAAAAGCTGAGGCCAGGTTGGACGCCTTGGCCATGAACAACAAAAAGAATTGAATCAATTTAGCAATCGAGATATGAAACTAAAATTCATCATACCGGGCGTGCTGGCAATTGCATTGATAATTGTTGCTGCAATTTCTATCGGCAAAAACCGAATCGAATATTCCGATTTCCGCTCGGCCCGCTCCGGCACCAAAACCGTGCAAGTGATCGGCTCTTGGGTGCGCGAAAAGCCAACAAACTACGCCCCCGAACAGAACGAATTCACTTTTACGATGAAAGACGGGAACGGAGACGAAGCCCAAGTTGTGTTCGCTGGCGCCATGCCGCAAACCTTCACCGCGGCCACTTCGATTGTCGTGAAAGGAAAATTCGCCGGCGACCACTTCGCAGCGACCGAATTGCTCACCAAGTGCCCATCGAAATACGAGGGCCAAGGCACAGAACATCCCGGCGCAGTAGAAAAAGAAGCCAAATAGCGCTTCGCCTGGCTCAGTACTTCTGGGCAAGCTCAGTAACCGTACTTCGACAGGCTCAGCAACCGGACTTTCTTATGAATGTATTGCAAAGAGAAGGAAATAAATATGTTTGGTAAGGCTTTAATTTCAATTTTGGCATCGATTTCGGGCATTTCCGCCCTGATATATTTGATTAAGTCTTTCGCGGCCCAGGGCAAGAAGTTCGCGCCGGACGGCCAGCGCAAGGATATTTCGCTCGCTGTGGCCCGATACTCTATGTTTCTGGTTTTCGCAGGTATAATCATGGCCAGCGGTTTCTTGATGTACCAGATCATCAACCACAATTTCTCCTTTGCATACGTATTCAGCAATTCATCTCGGAATATGCCATTCGCGCTCCTGCTGTCCACATTTTACGCCGGCCAGGAAGGCTCTTTCCTGCTGTGGCTGTTGTTCTTTGCCGCCACG
This sequence comes from uncultured Hyphomicrobiales bacterium, assembly GCA_964610885.1. Classification (GTDB taxonomy): domain Bacteria; phylum Bacteroidota; class Ignavibacteria; order Kapaibacteriales; family UBA2268; genus CAZSWR01. Next base: position 50,332 of record CAZSWR010000006.1, read on the forward strand.
GGGTACGTACTCTTCCCCAAGGCTCGGAAGCAAGACCTGGAGCTGCCTGTGATGGGCTTTTTCATGCTGATCGTTACTTTTCTTCTGTTACTACTAATAATTAAAAGCCCGTTCAATTTCTTCTGGGAATCGTTTCCTCAGGGCGCCAAGCCCGGCATGTTCCCGCAGGAAGGGCGCGGCATGAACCCAATCTTAGAAAATTATTGGATGGTCATCCATCCGCCGATTCTGTTCATCGGCTACACGTTCCTTGCGGTTCCGTTTGTCTATGCACTTTCGGCACTGATGAAAGGCGAATACAGCAAATGGATCGATCACGCCAAACCATGGATACTCGCATCGGGCGCGGTTTTGGGCGCGGGGCTGATGCTCGGCGGATTCTGGGCATACGAGACGCTGGGCTGGGGTGGTTTTTGGGGCTGGGATCCGGTCGAAAACTCCTCGCTCGTGCCGTGGATCGTGGCCGTTGCGCTGACCCATACCATATCCATTCAGAGGAAAACCGAGGCATTGAAGCGGACGAACCTCGCGCTGGCGCTGATGGCGTTCTGCTTGGTGGTTTACGCCGTGTTCCTCACCCGTAGCGGCGTGTTGAGCGATGCGTCTGTGCATTCGTTCGAGAACCCCGGCAGCGAGCTTTCGTCGCTACTTTTGGCGTTCCTCGAGTCTGTGCTGGCCATTTCCTTGGCGATGTTCGTTTACCGGTTCCGGCAAATCAAAAGCCCGGCACTGGCCAACCAAGCCTCTTCTCGCGAGTTCATGCTTGCCTTGGGGACGGCATTCGTCGTAGCGCTCGGAGCATTAATCATAATCGGTACGTCGATGCCATTGCTGTCTTCCGATGGCGTGGGCCGCGCAATCTCCGGCGTGGGAGACATAGGCATTTCGATTTTTGGCGCGGTAATCATTGTATTGATTTATTCATTCTTTAAAACAAAATCAACCGCTGTTTTCAAGTCTTTTTTGGCTATTTCAATCACCTTTTCTGTATTGTTGGTGGTTTCGTTGCCGCTTATTGCCAAGCTAACAATTGGCGGCCACGGGGCAACGATCGATACGGTTTTCTACAACCAATGGACTCTCCCGATCGCAATAGCACTGCTTCTGTCGATTGCCCTAACCGTATATTTGAACTGGGGCAGTACCAGCACTGGGACGATTATCCGCCGATTGATTGCGCCCGTTATTGTGGCAGCAGTTGCCACGGCACTGGCGTCCGGCGCTGGGCTGAGCGGACTGGCAAACGTCCTGCTCTTCTTCGCGGCGGTGGCTGCGCTGGCGGCGAACCTCGAGATAATTGCCAGGAAATTGATCAAATCGCCGAGATCGCTCGGGGCATATATCACTCACGTTGGCGTGGCAGTGATGATGCTCGGAGTGCTGGCGAGCGGCATCTATTCCGAATCGAAAACCGTTAGTTTGGTGCAAAACGAACCCCGCGAAGCTCTCGGGCTTAGCCTGCTTTTCACGGGCAGCGAAGAATTGAAACTGCCCCGAAACGACCGCCAGACCTTTGCTTTCAATATCGAAGCCACTCGCCGAGGCGAAAAATTCTCGATCCGGCCCGAGGTCTATTATAGCGACTTCAACGGCCGCCGCGACCCATTCTTCGAGCCGGGCATCGATGGCGGAATCGCCGAAGACGTCTATATCTCGCCGAAAAGCTCGGACAACAAGTACCAGCTTGAGCTATCGAAAGACGTGCCCGCAAAGATGCCCACGGACACCGCAACCACAATCCGCTTGGGCGGCTTCGACCTCGGGGATATGGAATCGGCCGGCCAAGACTCGCTTATTAAAGTCGGGGCGATTGTCTTCTACCGCAATCCGCAGTCAGAATCTGTCGATACGCTCTACACGAAAATGAACCTCGAGACGATGGAATGCTTCCCAGTTTGGAAGAAGCTGGACGGCTCCGACCTGCTTATCGGATTTACTCATTTCCGTCCGGACCAAACGAAATTATCAATGTCGCAGGTGGAGATTTCATTGGCCGAGGGCAGCCCGGATGCGCCGAAACCGCTCTCCGCCGAAGTTTTCACGGTCGAGGTGGCCCGCAAACCTTTTGTTAGCCTGGTATGGGCGGGCGTGGTGTTGGTCGTCTTGGGCTATTTCTGGGCTATGTTCAAAAAAAGCAAAACGAGAGCCAATGAGCCATTGCAATCTGAAAATAATTAAAATCATTAAGACGCAATTTATAAAAACTCAAATAGTTCATTAGAAAAACCCTCAACCCTCAAATCCCTTTCTCCCAAAGGGCGACGAGGGACTTTCATAAAAAACGTTTTCTTACTACCTTCTCCCGTCGGGAGAAGGGTTGGGGATGAGGGTATAGAATGTATTTTCATATTTTTTAATGAATAATCCAGGTTAAACTCATGATCAATAAAAACAAAGAAGCAGAAATCGAAGAAGTCATTCAGGAACTCTCGCAAAGATACCCCGAAAAAGAGGTCAGGAACCAGGCCAAAGCGCAAGGGAAATATATCGATAATATCATGACGATTGGTAACATAATAAGCGCTTCGATGCTAATAGCTGGCGTCATCGCGTGGCAGATAGGAATCCTTTTCGATGTGGCTTGGTTGAACGAATGGATGGTTCCGATTGTATTTTCTTCAGTCGTTTACCTTGCAATTCCAGACAGAATCAAGACAGGGAATTGGTTCTATGCAGTGTTTTTATTCTCGCTCTTGATGTCAGTTGTTCTCGGCCACACGTATCAGGTATCGCATTTCTATACACTTTTGGTTGCCGAGCTGATTGTGGAACGAGTGAGCCACCGGATGCGTTCGCGCAGTCAGCACCATTGATTAAGCTGATTAATATGATTAAAATGAAGAAAGCAAGAAAATGTCTGAACTTTGATTAAGCTGATTAATATGATTTCCTCTATGAATTCGGGTGTTTATGTCATTCCCGCGCACGCGGGAATCTCCTTTTGCCCGAAAGCAAATTGACTGAACAGTGAATCCATAAAAAAAGAATTCAATTCTTCTGTAGGGGCGGGTTCCAAACCCGCCCGATAATATAAATGATATAGGACAATTAAAGATATTCAGGTAGGTATCATACAATCCCGAGGGTACGTCATGCAGTGCCCTTCGATCTCAATAGGCACAATTAACCTTATCAACCCTCCCAAACCTTCATAGCACTCCCCCGGAGTCCAACCCATGAAAATGACCTTGTTATCTTATTAAATGAAAGTAAATAAGGTAAGAAGGTTGGTTTAAAAATCGTATATGCTATTAAGGTTGGGGAAGATGATAAGGTTTGGAGGTTTCTTGTAAATAGGAATTTCTGTCCGATTGATACCGCGTTAGCGGTTGTTATATTGTAGTAATATTTTATCCCTTGCAAGTTATACCGCGTAGCGGTTGTTATAATACTCGGCTCCGAAGTAACCAAGCATATAGAACATTCGCTACGCGAAATCTTGTCATAACAATCATGCTATATGCTACAATACAACAACCGCTACGCGGTATTATAACATTTCCTCGATGAAAGCTAATTGATAAAAACTGTATGAGCCAAGTAACCACCCGACATAGGATGAGATTCCCGCCTGCGCGAGAATGACAAGAAAATTCCAATATTTATTTCTTTGCCATTTGAAATTAATTTCATAAATTCCAATATCAAACAATGCTTCTGCCCAAATCGGGTAATTCATGTGTTATTCGATTTAAGTAGTTGATAATTTATTTTTGGCTGCTTCGATGTTTTTTATGATTCGAAGGATCGAGTTTTATGAAAAAGTTATTGGTTTTATTTGCTTTTATCGTGTGTGGCGCGCTCGCCCAAGCCGCCGCCCCAAACGACGTGGATACCGTTTGGATGCGGTGGATGTACGATATTACCGATATCTGCTGGAGTCCAGACGATTCCACAATTGCAGCCTTTGATGGATATGATCAAAAGGTAAACTTTATCGATCCCCGAAACGGCAATATAAAAAAGCAAATGCCGGCGCCTTACGCCTTTTACGGTGCTCAGTATTCAAAAGATGGATCTTTTGTATTATTGAACGAAGGAGGCGGGAATTACTATCCAACCACTCCATATTTGATCTATACAAAAACTTATGAACCGAGGTCAGACTTCGAGAATCCGGGAACACCATCGCGCTACTACGCTCTTTCGCCTGATAACAAAATCGCTGCCGCTTCGGAGGATGGCACCACAATTCGAATATGGGACGTGGAAACGGGTAAGATTATAAAAACTAAAGTATTCGGATCACATTTCGATTCCACCAAGTGGGTTGCCGAATGGAAACGCGAAGCCGTGGTGAACGTAAGCTACACCGGCGATGGCAAATACTTGCTGATTACTACAGATAGCGTAAAAAAATACTTCGACAAGGTATATATCGATCGGCCTTACTATGGGCACTTATATTGGGTCGATACGGCTACTTTGGAGATTGAATGTGTGTTTCGCAGTGGAGATGGAAAATTGTTGGACGCGAAGCCATCAAAAACAAACAAGTATATCGCATTGAATTATCTTCTATATCATAATGGAAATGTAAATGTCCAGATTTATGATAGCAAATCAAGAGAATTTGTGTATTATATAAACAATATCAATACTAATGGTATTTGCTTTACATCAGACGACAAATACGTTTTTGCAATAGATAATTCTGCAAGCCCTGATGAAAGGATTCAAGTTTGGGATATTGTTAATCAGAAAAAAGTGCATACCTATCCTGGATCAAGCTATTATTCAACAATAGCATTAAACAGTAACGACAGCCTTTTGATTGCATCCAGCGGTTCGAATCTAATCCTTTATCGTTTCAATCGATTATTAGACGTAGAGCAAGAAAACACCATCCCTACCTCGATCACATATCCCAACCCAACGCATAGCCAAGTCAATATCGAATTCTCTCTTACGAGGGCCGCCACAACGAAAGTAGAAATATTGGATATGGCAGGAAAATCACTAAATACAGTAGCTGATGAAATGATGGCAGAAGGCTCGCATACACTAACGTCCGACTTAGCAGGTTTGCCTACCGGCACTTACTTCATTCGTATTTCGAGCGCCGGAAACACTTCTACATCTAAATTTGTAATAAACAAGTAGAGGTCTGCACGTTGATTAACCTGATTAATCTGATGAAAATGAAAATGTAGAAAGTATGCCGTGCAACCATAAAAATCAATTTAATCAGTGGTTCAGACAATTGAAAGGGAAGTAATTCTTGGCCCCAATGATGAATTCAGAATATTCTATTAGTAAATATTGTACAAAATCTGGTTCAAACGGTGACGAGGTTTGTAAAATCTTATCGAGTTTGATTACGTCGAACGACCGTAAAGGAGTCAAGTAGGCTACAGTCGTTCATACGATTGTATGCTGAGGTCACCCACTTTTTTTCCTTTTCGTCGAATACTTGCACCTCGGTTGTTTTATCCGGTTTTGTGATGGTTCTATATTTCGGTTCTTCTTTCATGTTTCGCTTTTAGTTCAATAAACAATATTGGCAATATAGAAACAATTATGGATAATCCCAAATTATTCAATAGACTATTCTTCATAGTTATAAAGTCAATCTCTGACTATAGTTAAAATTAGTCAGGAATTCTCCCCTGCTTGGCGAGGAGGGCAAGGGGATGTGTCATAAATTAAATAATTTGCAGCGTGTTTTGTCTTTCAAATGCACAATTTGGATTTAGAACATTGACTTTCTCGGTGCGGCCCAGCCCTTGAGCAGGGCGGCACATTGAAAAATCTTACTACACTACTTCGATACGGCCTTCCATGGCGCGAGTGATAGTGGCCTCGTCGGCAAATTCCAGATCGGAACCGATGGGAATACCTCGGGCAATGCGCGTAACCTTCACGCCCAATGGACGAATATATTTCGCTAAATACTGTGTCGTTACCTCGCCCTCCACTGTCGGGTTCAGCGCGAGTATCACCTCTCGGGCGTGGGCTGTGCGTTCGATCAGTTCCTTCACCTTCAGCGCGTCGGCCCCGATTCCTTCCAAAGGATTCAAAGCGCCATGCAGCACGTGGTAAACGCCAAAGAATTCATTTGTTTTCTCGATTGCCATCACGTCGTTCGGTTCCTCGACCACGCAAATCAGCCCCGAATCGCGCCGCTGCGATGAGCAGATCGGGCACGGGTCGGTCTCGGTGTAATTGAAGCAGACCGAACAATAGTGGACATTCTTCTTCAGATTCACGAGCGAGGCGGCAAAGCGCTCGACGAAGTCTTCGTTTTGGCGAAGCAAATAGTAGGCAAGCCTCTGCGCTGTTTTCCGGCCTATGGTCGGCAGCGAGGAAAACATTTCAACAGTCTTTTCGATGGATTCCGATGAGTAAAGCATTCCTGTTGCCGTTCCTTACAAGTTCAAATTCATGCCGGGAATATTGGGCAACATGCCCGTAACCGTTCCGAGTTCCTTCTGCACCATCTCGCCGGCGGAATTAAGCGCTTTGTTCACAGCAGCGACCACGAGGTCTTCGAGCATTTCGATATCGTCAGGGTTCACCACTTCTTTGGCAATTTTTATCGAGATCAGCTGGTTGGCGCCTGTTACAGTAGCCGAAACCATTCCCCCGCCGGACTCGCCCGTGGCGGTTCTTTTGTTCACTTCGGCGCGAATTCTTTCCATCTCTTGCTGGACTTTCTGCGCCTGTTCAATCATTCCCTGTATGTCGAATTTCATTTTAATTCTTTCTTTTTGCTTACAAAATCATCTGCAAATTAACTTATTCGCTCGAGATCTCAAATAGGAAATTGAAAATATGGTGGCGACTGCCTCTTTATTTTCCTGAGGAGGCTGATGAAATAGTCAAGATATATTGAAGCACGGGGTATCGGGCATTGGGTATAGGGTATGGGGTATGGTGTAAGTCGTTGATAAGCCACAGTAAGGCAAGCACCACTGCTCCCTGAAAATACTATTTCAACTGCCTGTTGACGGATTGGAACTTCGACCGGCTACTCCAATTCGGCCAGGAAATCGCGAAGGATTATTGCAGCGGCTATCATGTCCTTATTGCCTTTCTGGGCGCGTTGTTTTTTCTTTTTCCCCACGGCCAGCATTGTTTCCGTGGCGCGCACCGACGAGAAAGATTCGTCCCGGACGACCACGTCCAATCCGGTGGTCTCTCGCAGCTTTTCGATGAATCCTTCGATTGCCGTTATCACTTCGGTCTTTTCGGTTGGGTCCGGCCGGAAAGGCATTCCAACCACGACGATGGCCACACGTTCGCGTTCGAGCCATTCGGCCAACTGTGGCCAGAATTTCTCGGTCGTCGGGTCCAACACAGCTTTGGGCGTAATGGAGATGTGCAATTCGTCGCAAACAGCGAACCCAACCCGTTTCAGGCCGTAATCGATGGCTCCTACCCTACGGTGATGAATTTTTTCTATTATTTCACTTTTTGTCAGCATAATTATTTTTATTGTTTCGAGCCTCTTTGCTTTGCGGCCGATTGCCTGCGCCCGGATGGAATCACAAATACAATTTCAGTACCCACGCCCTGTTCGGAATTGACGACTATCCGCCCGCCGTGCAGTTCGGCCACGTGCTGCATGATCATCGTGCCGATGCCTGCGCCGCCGTGCTTCTTGGAGGTTGTGAAGTATGGCGTCAGCATTTTGGCCTTGGTTTTTTCGTCCATTCCGGCGCCGGTGTCTTTGATGGAAAAATATGCGTTTCGCTCGTCGCAATCGGATGAGATGGTGATCGTGCCGGACTGGCCGGGCATGGATCGGATGCCATTTTCCACAGCATTCCGCAGCGCGCGCAGCAGCTTCAGCCGGTCGCACTCCACAGGGAAATCCTTAGGCGCCAATTTGAACTCGACCAGCGGAAACATTGCAGAATCAAATTCGGAGAGCAATTCGCTCAGCAAGTCCGTTGAATTCTCTGTTTTTTTATCGGCCGAATCCGTCCGGCCAACCGTAACGATGTCCCTAACGCGGCGAATCAGGAGGTTGGTCTGGTGAATAATCTTGTTTCGGCGGTCCGCTTCGTTTTCGGTGGTGGGTTCCAGCAGTTCGGCGTTTAGCTTTATCGTCGAAAGGTTGGTTTGCATGTCGTGGGCCAATTGCGCCCAATTGCTCAAGCGTTTCTTTTCCAACTCGGCCGTGATGTCGATACCCGTGAAGACCAGCCCACGGAATTGCCCAGCGATATTCCGTAGCGGAGTAACGTTAGTGAACCATTCCTTGACGAGCGCACCGCTCATGATGTTGAGCTTCTGCTGCACGGTATCCTTAGTGATCAAAGCCTTTTCGACGAGGTCTTTGATTTCCTTGGATTGGTCGCCAGAGCAGTAGTAGCCGAACGGTTTATTCATTGGGACGCTTTCGCTGATCCCGAGCAATTGCTTGCCGCTCGAATTCGCCCTTTGCAGTCGGCCGTGCCTGTCCACGACGAGGACTGCGCCGGACGTGGGCAAGTTCAGAACGGCGAACAAAAGGCGTTTCTGGTGGCGGTATAATTGGATAACGAGCAGAAGTATCGCCCCGAGTCCGATCGGTACGGCCGCCTTGCCGAAATCCCTGTAGGCGCGGTTCAGCATCCAAAGCGAGTGTTTGTCTTTCTCGAACAATATGGAAACAGTTGCGCCAGACATCATCAGGCCGCCATTGTAATCGTCCAGCACGGGCATCGAGTGGAAGTATTCGCCAATGGGCAGGAAGTCCGAAGTCGAACGCGAAAGGTCGAAAGAAAACGAGCAAATGCCATTCCGAAAGACGGCATAGACACTCTCCCCCACCACGGCCAAGCCAAGCGGTTCGATGAACTGATTGCCCAGCTCTTCGGACTTGATTGCAACAAAATTGCCGGAGCGATCGATTTCTGTCTTGTCGATGCGGAAAGAAGCGTCTGCTCCATAATTGAGCGACACGAGGAAATGCCTATCGCCTTCGCTCACGGTTACGATACATTCGGGCTTCGATTCGATCCACGACGAATTCACCAATCCATGTTCGCGATCAATTATCTCGACGAGCGAACTGTTTGCCGAGCCGGAAACGGCAAGCGCCAAACGTTGGCCGAGCGGCATCGGGCTGCACGAAGAAATGAACGGCAGACGAACCGAAGGCACAGCAGCGCCCGATTGCGATGGATAGAAATATACTATGGAATAGTCCTCGCGGCGCACGATGACGGCAAAATTATCGGCATTTTTATCCGCCCTTTCGCTATAGAACGAAACGGCATCCGAAACGGATTCGCTGACCTGAGAGACCTCCAAGGCCGAACCGCCCGAAACGGTGGCGCGTTGCAGAGAACCGGAAACAATCAGTAGCTGGGAATTTTCGGACACCGCGCCACAGAACTTAGCCTGAAGCCCGGGTATCCAAACGATTCCGGGAATCTGCTTGATGGATTTGAATTCCAGGTTCGTATCCGCCAGGCCGATAAAATACGCACCATTCTCGCGCCAGACAACCAGCAGAGACTGGCCGAGATTGGTCGTGGCCTCCACGACTCCGTTGCCAATCGAGACGCCCCGCGAGTACTTGTCGGAGGCGCCCCGCCACCCGAAAAGCACCTCGGACTCGCCGGTCCAATTGGGCCGGAGGAAGTACGAAAACGGTTGGCCGGACGAGTTTTTGGCGGATGCCAGCTGGATGAAACCGCCATCGTACTTTTCTGCTATTTGGTACGAATACGGATATGTATTATCTGCAAACGATTCCGAAAAGCCTGCAATGAAAGCAATCGCGACGGCCAGAACGACCTTGGCGATCGTTACATATTGCTTGCAAATTCGTTTATTTTCGATATAAGACAACTCGACAATCCGTTTAAGTAAGAAAGAAACCTCGGTACCAACGCAGTACAAAAGTTGAATTTAATACTTTTATTTATAAAATACAAACTCTCATCGCGCGGGCAAGAATGTTTGCGATGGGGTTGGGAGCCAATCTTGAGCTGAAATATTAAGGAAAACTGCTCTTCGCTATGATGTGTGGGTTGTTGAATACTCAACTTCAGTTAAATGATTACTTCATGTATCGCGTAGCGATTTAACTTTGGTAGGTATCGAAGCCGTACTCTTCAATGTTATCCCGTAGGGATTAAACTATATAACTTCATATTTGAACTCTTGTTTTGCCAATCTCTCGTATGCTGAATTCTCCTATTTTTCAATAAGATCCAGGATTTATTGAGCATATATTTTCATCACAACACAGAGATAACAATTCTAAATCCTGTATGAATTAATATCTTAGAATCTGATAATTTAAACTCTACGAGGTAAGTTTATTTTTAGGAATCGACATTCTACCATAATTTAACCGCTACGCGGTATTGAATTAATCCGAATTACTCTGGCAGGCATATTACGGTAAGTTGGAATGCACCCACACAAAACAGCGATGAGCCAGGAAAAAGAAGCAAAAATACCGCCTTTTAACGAACAAGTTTTCATCTGATACTGAGCTAAATTCATTAATATCATTTTGATAAATAATATTTTTATTCGCTATAATAACATTAATTATTTTTCATATTTTAATAATTCGGCGTACGCCTTGATCATTCAAATATTTCCAGATTGTCTATCTATAATATAATTCATCGTCTTATGAGAATTCCATTCAGTTCTTATTATTCGTTTTACTGCAAATCATATTAATATTTCAATATTGATTTTTTTAATAATTATTATTTAACTAATTTTACAGGAGTTTTAGAATAATATTCTGGATTTTTTTTGTAATTTTTCTTGTTTAATATCAATGTGTTAGGCGAACATGAAGAAAATAATTGAAAAATAATTCAGAAAATGATGAAACAAGAATACACTTCGATTGTTGTATGAATATTGAGAATTGACAAAAGTGCAGGAAAACTTGAAAGACTTTCAGAAATATAGCGATGTTGAGTTATACTCCATGCTCGGGCGCAAAGGGCCGAAACGTGATATGGCATTTACTGAGCGGTTCATCCGACTAATACATACTTAGTATTATGTAGCGCATATATTTTCAATTT